>CALAVC010000213.1 GCA_937892095.1 uncultured Bacteroidales bacterium
ACGACTCATAGCCGGATACATTAGTTGATTGACCAGTTCGGGGTCTTCAAATCGCACTGTAGGTGCCACTCGCACCTTGGCTCTAAATATGTCTTTTATGTGCTTGGCAAAGGCTTCCGATGGCTGACGTGTGCCGACGCGTACTGCTATCTCGTCTGTGCCTATGGCGTTGGTAAACACTTCTACCACGTAGTTCTCTACGCCACCTATGTCGTCCAATATGTCGAATATTGCAGGTGGATATAGTGTCGTACCCTTATATTTTATCATGTGTCCTTTGCGCCCTACAACGGGGCCGAGCCTTACTGTCTGACGTCCACATTTGCATTGTCCAGTGTAGTGACGTACCATGTCGCCCGTGCGAAACCGCACAAGCGGCATACCCTCTATGCCCAGGGTCGTCATGACCACTTCGCCAATCTCGCCTTCGCCAACGGCAATGCCGTTCTCGTCAAGAAACTCCACAATTATCAGTTCAGGTTGCAAGTGCCCACCAACAAAATACTCGCAGTCGGTAAATGAACTCTGCATTTCGGTCGAAGCGTAGGTGGTGTAGAGTGTTATCTCGGGCCACTGTTCTGCAATCTTATTGCCCAGCGTTGTATACTCGCCCGTGTCTGTTCGTAGTGCTTCGCCAATGCATATAAACTTCTTGAACGAAGACGCATGATAGTTTATGTTGTTCTGCTTGGCGTGGTCTATTAGCTTTAGCAAGAACGATGGTATGCACATGCCCACCGAAGCTTTTATGCGTTGTGCGGTTTCCCATTGCAGTTGTGGGATTCCGTTGCCTACGCGACATACACCCATGCCAGTCTGTCTCGCACCCAAATAATATGCATAGCCAGCCATAAATCTTCGGTCGAGTGTTACCATTAGTTGCATCGTGTCTTTGGCTGTAAGCCCTGCCGTGTTGAACGACAAGTATTCGTTATATGCCAAGCGTGTAAGGTCAGCTTCTGTAAGTATGACGGTTACGGGTTCACCAAGTGTTCCGCTCGTGGTTACGTAGTCGGCCACTTTCTCACGTCCCACACAAAAGAAGTCTTCGTTGCGAGTTTGCAAGTCGGCTTTGGTCGTTAGTGTTAGTTTGCCGAGGTCTTCAACGCATTTTATGTCGTCGGGCGTCAGACCGAGCGACGTCATTTTTTCGTTGTAAAACTTACTGTTAGCGTAGACGTAGCTAATGGTCTCGCGCAGTCGCTCGTCTTGATATTGTTTTATTTCTTCTTTCGATGCAAATTGTAGTTTCGGGTCGCGTTTGCTATACATGTTCGGATTCTTTTTGCTAATTGAGCATTGCCAATATTTCTTGAGAGTGTAGAGTTCCAAACCCCGGTTGGTGTAGTCGGTAATAGTCCGACATCATGCCAATGAGTTCTTGTCGTTCGTTGCGGTTGAGCGAAAGCTGAGCAAGTCCGTCGAATGTCGTAAGCGCTAGGTTGTGCCACAACTCAGCGTTTTGACCAGTCAGCACGTGTGGGTGTGTGGTCGATTGGCTACTCCAACGACCCTCTGCCATGTCGAATGTCGATTGTCCACTGCGCTCGTGGTCGGGGGCTATGCCTATGTAGTCCATCAAGTGCATCATGAAGTACAAGTGGAAGTTGCATAGTCCATTTGGTCCTCTTTCAAGCACCACGATGCTCTGTTCCACGTAGTCGTAGAGAGTCTCGTCGGGTACGTTTTCGGGCAGTGCATGGCATAGTAGCTCGGCCATAAAAAAGGCTTCGCTTCGTCGTATGGGGTCGGTCAACACTGCATTTAGCGGACGCCGCAAATACATTTCGCTTATGCGTTTCATACCAGCTCGCTTGCCACTGCCCGAAGCTATAAAGTCCAATCCACTCAGTGGCATGAGCATAGCCGCTCGTCCTGCTGAGCGTTTACCATTGCCACTGACCATGTAGGCCATTCGACCATTCTCGCGCGTCAAGATGTTCACCACCTTTTGCGTTTCGCCATAGCGAACAGTGCTAAGCACAATGCCTTCGCTCTTCTGTGTCGGGATGCTTATCATTTTCAGTCGCTTAGCCCGAAGCTCTTTAAGTATTTGTAGTGCTTGTATTCTTTTGCCACACTGAATGCTCCTATTTCGCGTCGGAGGTGATAGTTGCCTCGTTGCTCTTCAAAGTTCATCGGTAGTGTGCGTAGCCATCTGCTGTCGGACTCTATGTCGTATATGTGCAAAAACATTCTGCATGCTGCTTCTTCGGCGTCAATATTTTGAGGCAGTATAATGCTATGTTCCGCTGGCGTTGGCAGAGTGGACAATGTATATTTCAGTCCGAGTCCATAGTGTTCGTTTATGGCATCTATGACCATCTGTGTGCCACGTCGCTTGCTGTCGGTGCTATAGCCTGCAATGTGGGGTGTCGAGATGGCTGTCTGCCACATAAGGTCTTTGTCTATGTTCGGCTCGTTTTCCCACACGTCTACTATTGCATGGCGAATAGTCCCGTCAGTCAGTCCTTTTTTTAGGGCTTCTGTTTGGCATACAGGTCCGCGCGAAGTGTTGATGACTATGCTACCACGTTTGAGCCTACTCAGCGTGTTCTCGTTGAGGAGGTGGAATGTGGGGTAAGGACCATCGCATGTAAGTGGCACGTGAAAGCTTACAATGTCGGCAAGTCGTAGTGCTGTATCGAACGATATGTAGTCGTCCGATTTTTCAGCCTCGGCGCGTGGTGGGTCTACCATTAGCACTTTCATGCCGAGTCGGCGTGCCAATGTAGCCACGCGGCTACCAACGTGTCCGAGTCCGACCACGGCTATCACCCGTCCGCGCAGAGGGACATCGTGTCGCAGGCGTAGCACTGCTAGTGCCGACGCTACGTATTGTTCCACCGACGCAGCATTACAACCCGGTGCGTTTTGCCAATATATGTTGTGTGCGTCGCAATAGGTTGTGTCTATGTGGTCGTAGCCTATCGTGGCCGTAAAAATGCCACTAACTTTTGTGTCGTGTAGCAGAGCCTCGTTGCATTTTGTGCGTGTGCGGACTATCAGAACATCTGCATCCGCAACGTCTGCACGACAGATGTCTGCTCCTCGTTTGTAGACGACCTCGGCAACGTCGTCGAGCGTCCCGCGGAGAAATGGAATCTTATCATCGGCTACTATTTTCATCTTGTTTTTTGCTCCGTGTCAGACGAAATATGAGCATACGGCTGCGCGTGCCACTTCTATGTCGAATGGCAGTGGATATAGCATGTCGAAGCCAGCTTCGGTATATTGCATTGTTTCTGTTGGGTCGTTGCCGTCAATGAATATCAGCACTGGAACTTTGCTCACCACGCCACTTTCGGCTGCGCGTATGGATGTCATCATGCGTATGCATTTAGCTATGCCCGCGCGGGAGTCGGCCAATATGATGTCTATTTTTGAGTCGGTAAATATGTTGACGGCTTCGATAGGAGACGTGGCGCGTTTGACTCGTTGTACGATTCCGCCCACGGCCACTTGTGCCTGTGCATACATAGTGTCGTCGGCCGTAACCACAAGCACGTTGGCTTCGCCTATGGGAATGTTTTGTGGCAGTTCTATGTTCGGGCTGTCTGTAAAAATACTGTCTCGGCTTAGAAGTTCTGCGTCTTCATATCGAAGTGTGAAGTCGATGTGCAAGCCCTCGTCATCTGTTGCCACCGAGAATGCTCCGTTCTCCGATTCTATTATGTTGCGTGTTACTCCGAGTTCGAGATAATCTATTATGCGTGTTTCTATGGAAGCAATCTCGCGTCGGTCGAGTTTTATTTGGTAGTCGAGTACTATGCTATAGTGTAGCACGATGTCGTGTTCGTAGACGTCGTCGCGTGTTACGAATAGTTTTAGGTCATATTCGGCAAGACCTATTTTGTTTTCCAATGCGTCGAGCACGTTCAGCAATATCTGACGTGTCAAGATGCTGTTTCCCAATATCGTTTCGGGTACATTGCTTGCCAATGCAAATGAGTGCCTTTTCGAAGGGTCTTTGCACTTGAAGAGCTTTAGTAGGTTGTTTAGTAGTGTGTATATGTTAAAACATATCTTCTCTTGTGGCAACATTGGTATGTTGTGCGAAGCCGCCTTCTTGACAGAGTAAAATGTGTTGGTGGCGTTCAGTGTCGAGGCGCGTATAAGTCCCACAAGTTCCGACTGTATGGGGGCAAGCCGTTCGGTGCGCAAGATGTCGACGGCTTCATGTATTTCTGATAGTGGTTTCTCTATTCCGTCGTTCAGTCGGGTTATTATTCCGTTCTTTACGGTTATCTCTTCGTTTAGTACGTTCAGCTCGCGGTTTTTGCTATATATTAGTCCCGACGTCCAGCGTATGGCTATGAAAAATATGGTCGTGCAAGCAGTTTGTACGAGTGAAAGATGCACGATGTATTGCACGAACTGGCTTGTATTGTGTATTTCAAGTATGCTGTTGTAGAATATGTAGAATAGTATTGCTGCACCAAGGTGTGCTATGGATATTGAGACTCCGAGGTGTCTGCCGTGAAGTAGTAGTGCAATGAACGGATATAGGCTAAGAGGTAGCGTAACGATGTTTAGGTGCAGACCGCTTATGTGGACTATTATTGTGTAGAAAAATATAATTGTTTTGTGGGCTATCGTAATCCACTGCCTGTCGTGAAAGAAGTGTACTGAAAAAAAATATGTCATAAAGAAGACGCAGAATGTCAGGTGCGTACTCGACAGTAGCGCATTCTCTATGAAGAGTGAGTATAATCCAAGGTAAAGACTTTGCATGAGGTAGAGCAAGTTGACAAGTCCAGAGAATGTCCTGTTAAAACCACTGTCGGCCAGTAGGTCGGTGTCTGACGTTGTCGCTATCGTGTTGAGTATATTGTTTGATTTGCTCATGCAGTGTGTTGTATCTTGTCAAAGGTAAGAAAAAATAAAGCTTTTTGTTGTTTGTGCCGTAGCCAATTGTGTCGTTTGTAATATAAAAACGTGAGTAGATTTTAGTCTACTCACGTTCTTATCGCTTGGGTTTTTTTCTTTGTTTATTTTTTTATAGCTCCTCGGCGAGCAGCATAGCTTATCTTCAAGGCTTGCGCTTTACGCAATGCTTGTTTGATGTCTGTTATGGTGCCCATTTGTACGTCGGAGTCGGCTTTGATTGAGACTGTCATCTTCGGGCGATCGCTTTCGTTGCGTTTTTCACGTTCCTGAAGGATGTAGTTGCCAATTTCGTCGACTGTGGCGAAAGAGTCGTTGAGCTGTATACGTGGCTCGGAGCCGAACTTTTTGCTCTGCGAGGGTTTGCCCACGTAGATGTAACTTACAAGAGATTTGTTTTCGAGCTTAGTTACTTCTGTTGCTTCGGGCAGCATGACCTTGACTATCATAGTTACCTCTTTCATGGACGTCGAGACCATGAAGAAGAAGAGTAGCATGAAGACAATGTCAGGAAGCGACGAAGTGTTTAGCTTTTGATTGCCACTCTTGCTGCTTTTTCTGATTACTGCCATTACTTCTTGTAGTTTTTAGGTTCGGCTTCAGAAATCTTCTGAGGATAGATTTCGCGTATGGCCTTTTGCTCTTCTTCCGAACATTTGTCATACTCTTTTTTGAACTTCGTGAGTGCTAACTCATTGCGCAGTTCGTTGTAGGCTGCTTGTAGTTCGTTCTGTACTTTGAGGTAGGCTTGATATTGGCTACCACGGTCGTTCTGAAGCGAAATGACGCCTTTGGAGACTTTGACATTGCCGAAGAACTCAACTTCTTTTTCTTGCTTCTCTGGCAGATTGGGTAAGTCCATTGGGTTGGCAATAAACTCTTTTGCCTTGTCTTTGAGCAAGTTGATGTTTTCGAGCCATTCACCTTCAACGAGGAGCTGGTTCTGATAGTTGAGCTGAACGGTAAAGATGTTGCGATCTTTTATTATGTTCGAATCGTCTTGTTTTTGGTTGGGGTCGAACGGTGGCAACATACGAGAAAGACCCGTATCGGAGTTCATCGTTGTTGAGACCAAGAAGAAGACGAGCAGAAGGAATGCGATGTCGGCCGTTGAACTTGCGTTCAAGTCTGGCGTTTCTTTCTTACTTTTTGCCATTTGTTTGGTTCATTTGTTTTATAGAACGGTCAGCATTCCGGCCGGCACCTTATTTGAAGATGTTGATTATTTCGGAGGCGACAATGGCGATGGCTGCAACTGCAAGTGCGAAGTAGCATGTGAAAATGCTCGTGTCGGCAATTTTAAGCCATCCGTAGGTGTTCTGATCGCCTTCATAACCTATCATGTTGAGGGGCGTGCCATCTGCAAGAGACCAGAATATGGCAATGAGGATGGCGGCTCCAATGAGGGCTATGACGCTCTTGATGAGCGACTTGGTGTCGAGTATTGCGTTGAGAGCTTCGGAGATTACTGCGAGTCCTAATCCGATTACGAGGACAACAACTGTCCATGTAATGATGTTCGCTGTCCACGAGCCGTCGGCCATGGGCTCTGCTTCAGAAGCACTTAAAGCAATAAATATCACACTCAACGCGGCTATGAGTAGCATAGCGGCTTTTGAGATGAGTTCTGCTGTTTTCATTACTTTATGCTTTTCTTATTTACTAAATCTTTGCTTTGTACTGAGCTTGGGGCACTTTCTTAGTGCTTAGCACGATACTTGAGGATGATGTCCATGAGCGAGATAGAAGCGTCTTCCATCTTGTTGACGATGGCATCGATTTTTGCAACGATGTAGTTGTAGAAAAGTTGAAGAATAACGGCTGCAATAAGACCGAAGATTGTTGTAAGAAGTGCGACTTTGATACCGCCTGCGACAGCTACTGGAGAGATGTCACCCATCTTTTGAATAGAGTCGAAGGCCTGAATCATACCAACGACTGTACCCATAAATCCGAGGGATGGAGCGATGGCGATGAAGAGCGAAATCCAAGTAAGACCGCTTTCCATGCGACCCATCATTACAGAGCCGTAAGATACGACTGCTTTCTCGACCATATCGGGACCTTCGTTGTAGCGTTCGAGACCTTGGTAGAAGATAGATGCTACTGGACCACGAGTGTTGCGACAAACTTCTTTTGCTTTTTCTACGCCACCGTTTTCGAGTGCGTCCTCAACTTTTGCGAGGAGTTTCTTGGTGTTGGTGTTGGCTGCTGTCAAGTAGATGATGCGCTCGATGGCAATGGCCAAACCGAGTACGAGACATGCGAGCACTGGGAGCATCCAACCCACACCGCCTTCGACAAACTTTTCTTTGAGGACTTGGTGCATAGACTGTTCTTCATCGGCTGACGCGTCTACTGCGGGTGCGGCTGCCTCGGTGACTTCTTCGACTGCGGGAGCATCAGCAGCCTGAGCTGCTTCGTCTTGTGCAAGGGCTACAGAGCCGAAGCTCATCATGCCGAAGACTGCTACATAGGCAAATAGCTTTTTCATAATCTGCGTTAAAATTTACTTTTTATTTGTTTTATTGATTTTTGTATAAATTAAATGTTTCGCACGTGTCAAGGGCAATAACCCTTGCGCAATGCGAAGCCAAGTTACTAAATTTTTACGATATGCAACGTTCTTTATGTTTGAAAATGCTACACAAACGTTTAATTAGCTTAATCGTTTATCTTGAAAAGACGTTGTGCATTGTTGTGTGTTGCATGTGCTACTTCGTCGAATGATAGGTGTAGTGTAGCTGCAAGTTTTTCAACCACGAGTGGTATGTAGGCTGGCTGATTTCGTTTGCCACGATGAGGTACTGGTGTGAGGTACGGAGCGTCGGTTTCGGTGAGAATTGTTGTGAGTGGTATGTGGGTAGCTACCTCGGACACATGGCTATTTTTGTAGGTCGATGAACCTCCGAAGCCGAAATAAAATTGTGGGTAGTGTCGGTGGATGTAGATGGCTTGTTCGGGGCTGCCGTCGTAGCAGTGTAGAGAGCCTTCGGGTACGTGTCCGTTGAGTTGGGGCAGAATGTCGATGAGAAGCGATATTGCTTGCCTGCAATGGATGGATACGGGTAGCGAATGGTCGTAGGCGTAGCGCATCTGCCGAAGGAAGACTTCGACTTGTTCTTTTTGTCTGCTTTTATCGTGGTAGAGGTCGAGACCTACTTCGCCGATGCCCATAAATGGTGCATGATGTTCTGCAAAATCGATAATCTGTTCGACTTGCAACATTGGGTCTGATGATAATTCGGTGGGGTGCAGTCCGTAGAGTGGGTGTAGAGAGTCGGAGTGTTGCAAGCAAAGTCTATGGACGGCTTCGAGGTCAATGGTGCTTGTGGATGGCAGAATCATGTGACTTACCCCGACGGCATGTGCATCGGCAATGACCTTGTCAATATCTGTTGCGAAGCAGTCCTCGTAGATGTGCGTGTGTGTGTCTATCATTCGTTGGCTACTGTTCGCTTTCGGAAGCAAGGTCGGTGCTGAGGTTTGTGCGATAGAGAAGCAATATTAATACTATGCCTACGGATATGGCTGAGTCGGCAATGTTGAATACTGGTCGGAAGAACACAAAACTCTCGCCTCCCCATAGCGGAAACCAGTTGGGAAAGCGTCCTTCGATGAGTGGGAAGTATAGCATGTCGACTACTCTGCCATGTAGTAAGCCTGCATATCCACCATTGTCGGGCAAGAATGTGGCTACTTGGCCGAGTGAGGAGTCGAAGAGTAGACCGTAGAATATAGAATCTATGATATTGCCCACTGCGCCCGACAATACGAGCGCTAGACAGACCACATAGCCTGTTTTGCCTTCTGTGTGGCAAACCTTGTTGAGATAGTATCCTATGGCACCTACCGCAATAATGCGAAAGAGTGAGAGGGCTATTTTTGCCCAGTCGCCAGAGCCCAAACGCATGCCGAAAGCCATTCCGGGATTTTCGACGAAGTGTATTTTGAACCAATCGCCAAACACAGCCACCTCGTCGCCGAGTTGCATGTTCGTCTTGACGAGTATTTTGACTACTTGGTCGACAACGAGGACGAGTATGATGACGGCGAGAGCAATTTTTGAATTGCGTGTCACGATGTGTGTTTACTTATTTTTTTGCTTGGCTTCGATGCTGAGTGTTGCATGAGGCACAGCCATAAGTCTTTCCTTGGGTATTAGCTTGCCGGTCTCACGACATATTCCATAGGTTTTGTTTTCTATGCGGACGAGAGCTGCTTGTAGGTTGGCTATGAACTTTTGTGCTCTTTCGGCTTGGCGGCTTGCTTCTTCTTTTGAGAGTACTGCTACACCATCTTCGAGACTATGAAATGTTGGCGAAGTGCCTTGAGTGTCGTTTGAGTTGGCATGTGTTACTTCGTTTTTATACATTTCGAAGTCTTGCTTTGCCTTGGCAAGTTTTTCGAGTATCAGTTCTTTGAACTCTTGTAGTTCTTCGTCAGAATAGCGAGTTTTTTCTGTTGTACTCATGGCGAAACTAATTAGTTGTGTTTGTTTGTATTGGACGAATTGTGTCTCTCTTATAGTTTGCTTACGCTAACTGTAAGTTTCAAGCCGTCATCTATTTCTATTCCCGTGCCACTAACATTGGCTTGTGTGGCAATGGATGCTCCGAGTGTTTGCGACATGATATAGTCGGCATAGTCGGCTATGGCACTATCGGTTCGAGGGTCGGAGCTGATTAGTATGTTTACTTTGTCGGTTACGTCGAAGCCAGAATCTTTGCGTATGTTTTGTATGCGGTTGATGAGTTCGCGAGCAAGACCTTCTTTGCGCAACTCGTCGGATATTTCTATGTCGAGAGCTACGGTTAGCTTGCCTTCGTTGCCGACGAGCCAACCCGGTATGTCTTGGCTGATTATTTCGGCATCATCGAGGTCGAGGTTTACTTCTTGCCCATCTATGTTGAGCGTATAGTGTTCGTTTCGCTCAAAGACTGCAATGTCTTGTGTCGACATTTGGCTCATCTGTGCGGCTATGGCTTTCATCAGCTTGCCATACTTTGGACCGAGCGTCTTGAAGTTTGGCTTGATTGTTTTCTTTAGTAGTCCCTCGTCGTCGGAGATGAACTGCAACTCTTTGACGTTTACTTCGGTTAGGATGAGGTTTTGCACCTTCGATACTTGTTGGCGGAAGGTTTCGTCGGGTGCAGGTATCATTATTTTGCTGAGTGGCTGGCGTACTTTGATGTTGACTTTGCGACGTAGTGCAAGAATCATTGAGGATAGGCTTTGTGCGTATGCCATTCGTTCTTCGAGCGCTTTGTCGACGAGGCTATTGTCGGCAGTAGGCCACTCGGCAAGGTGTACGGTGCTGTTCTTGCCAGTCAGGTCGCGGTAGATTCGTTCGGTTAGGAACGGAGCTATGGGCGCACTCATTACGACCACTTTTTGCAAGCATTCGTGGAGTGTTTGGTAGGCTGCGAGTTTGTCTTCGTTCATTTCGCCACCCCAGAATCGTTTGCGGTTGAGTCGGACGTACCAGTTGGAGAGATTCTCCATGACGAAGTCTTGAATGGCGCGTCCAGCGCGAGTGGGTTCGTAGCTTTCCATAGCGTCGGTTACTTCGGCCACGAGGGAGTTGAGTAGTGATATTATCCAGCGGTCTATTTCGGTTCGCTTGGATAGTGGCACACTCTTTTCGTTGCCTGTGTAGCCATCGATGTTGGCGTAGAGGGCAAAGAATGAATATGTGTTGTAGAGTGTGCCGAAGAATTTGCGTCGAACTTCGTCGACGCCCGCTACGTCGAATTTTAGGTTATCCCAAGGTTGTGCATTGGTCAGCATGTACCAACGCACTGTATCAGGACCATATTTTTCTATTACTTCGAATGGGTCGACGGCATTGCCAAGTCGTTTGGACATCTTGTTGCCGTTCTTGTCGAGTACGAGTCCGTTGGAAATGACGTTGCGGAAAGCTACGCTGTCGAAGCACATCGTGGCTATGGCATGTAGCGTAAAGAACCAACCACGAGTCTGGTCGACACCCTCGGCTATGAAATCGGCTGGGAAGGGGAGTGTGTCTTTATTTTCGAATGGGTAGTGATATTGAGCGTATGGCATGGCTCCGCTGTCGAACCATACGTCGATAAGGTCTGGCTCGCGGTGCATTGGCTTGCCCGATGGCGATACGAGAACTACGCTGTCGATATATGGGCGGTGCAGGTCGATGTTTTTAGGGTCGTAATTAGTAGCCGACATATCACCTACTTTGAAGTTTTTGTAGGGGTTGCTAGTCATGACACCTGCACTAACTGCACGCTCTATTTCGCTCATTAGTTCTTGCATAGAGCCTATGCAGATTTCTTCGTTGCCATCTTCGGTGCGCCAAATGGGCAGAGGTGTGCCCCAATAGCGAGAACGACTTAGATTCCAATCTTGCAAGTTCTCGAGCCAATTGCCGAATCGTCCACTACCTGTGTAGGGCGGTTTCCAATTGATTGTTTTGTTTAGCTCGATTAGGCGTTCTTTGACAGCTGTTGTCTTGATGAACCACGAGTCGAGTGGGTAGTATAGTACGGGCTTATCGGTGCGCCAACAGTGTGGGTAGCTATGGACGTGTTTTGCTACTCTGAATGCTTTGTTTTCTTTTTTTAGCTTGACGCAGATGTCTATGTCGAGTGTGGCGTCTTTGTCGGTAAGGGTGTCATCGTAGGCGTTTTTGACGTAGCGTCCGGCAAATTCAGAATAAGCCTCTATGCTGACAAAGTTCTTGACGTATTCGGGGTCGAGGTCTTCGATGTTGTAGAATCTGCCACGACGGTCGACCATAGGTTGTTCTTTGCCATTACGATCGACGAACATTAGAGGGACTATTCCAAAGTTTTTGGCCACACGAGCATCGTCTGCACCAAAGTCGGGAGCAATGTGTACGATGCCTGTGCCATCGGCAGTCGAGACGTAGTCGCCACTGATGACTTCGAAGGCTTTGCCGTTGGGACGTGCGAATGGTAGCAATTGCTCATATTTGAGTCCTAATAGTTGTTTGCCAGTGTATTCGGCAAGCACACGGTATGGCAGTTCTTTGTCGCCAACGTTATAGGTCATGGGCATATTGTCAGCTCCCGCGGAATAGTAAGACGACACGAGGTCTTTGGCAAGGAGGACAACTTGTTCGGTGCCTGTGTAGGGGTTGAATGTGTGTAGGAGTTGGTACACTATTTTTTCGCCTACGCAAAGTGCGGTGTTGGATGGTAGTGTCCATGGTGTTGTTGTCCACGCAAGGAAATAGACCGGTAGTCCCTTAGCAAGACTGAAAATTGCTTCGCTCTGTTCGTTGCGGATAAGAGCAAATTGTGCTGTTGCTGTCGTGTCTTTGACGTCGCGATAGCAACCGGGCTGATTGAGTTCGTGCGAGCTAAGACCTGTTCCTGCTGCTGGTGAGTATGGCTGAATGGTGTAGCCTTTGTAGAGGAATCCTTTGTTATAGAGTTGTTTGAGCAACCACCACAAACTCTCTATGTAGCGATTGTCGTAGGTGATGTATGGGTCGTCCATATCTATCCAATAGCCCATTTGTTTGGTTAGGTCGCCCCATAACCCGATGTATTTCATCACCTCTTTGCGACACGCTGCATTGTATTCGTCTACGGATATTTTTGTGCCGATGTCTTCTTTTGTAATGCCGAGCATTTTCTCCACTCCGAGCTCTACTGGTAGTCCGTGAGTATCCCACCCTGCTTTGCGCACTACGCGATAGCCACGTTGCGTCTTGTAGCGACAAAAGCTATCTTTTATTGCACGTGCCATGACGTGGTGAATGCCAGGCTTGCCATTGGCCGAGGGAGGTCCGTCGAAGAAGACGAAAGAGGGTGCGTCAGCACGCTCTTTGAGACTGCTATTAAAGGCATCTTCGCTTTGCCATAATTCAGATATTTCTTTGGCTGTCTTGGTAAGGTCGAGTCCCTTATATTCGGCAAATCGTTTGGTCATCGGGCAAAAATATTAGACGATAAAATATGTTATAGCCTAAGGGCTAATTGGTCGGCAAATTTATTTAAAAATGGTTGTAAAAACAAATAGACTGTTTAAGGCATGGGTGCTGACGAAATTTGAATAGCAACCAAAGTATCATTATTTTTGTTGTGATAAGACATATTATTCAAGAATGGCAGAAGTATTTAGTGCAGCAGAGCTGCAAGATAATCCAAATGTATATGACGAAGAAAAGACATTGCGATTGGCTTCGTACTATACGGGTGTGCTGACGACACTGGGTGAAGACGTAAGTCGTGAGGGCTTGCAGAAGACTCCTGTAAGAATGGCTAAGGCTATGCAGTTTTTGCTCAAAGGATATGCCGAAGACCCTCATGAGATATTGCGTGCTGCTATGTTTAGCGAGAAATATCAGCAAATGGTTGTTGTAAAGGATATAGAACTATACTCCATGTGTGAGCATCACATGTTGCCTTTCTTCGGTAAGGCGCATGTCGGCTACATTCCGCGCAACCATATAACGGGGCTTAGCAAGTTGCCACGAGTGGTGGATGCCTATGCGCGTAGGCTTCAGGTTCAAGAACGTTTGACTACACAAATTAAGGAATGCATTCAGGATACTCTTAATCCGCTTGGTGTGGCTGTTGTCATAGAAGCTCAGCACATGTGTATGCAGATGCGAGGTGTGCAGAAACAGAATGCTGTAACGACAACGTCAGATTTTACAGGTGCTTTTTTGAATAATTTGGCCACGCGTGAAGAGTTCTTTAATATTATTGGCAGACGCATGCACTGATTGGTAATTAACTTAAATAAACAAAAGTCCCATTCTGGCTTGTGCCGAATGGGATTTTTAGTTTCTTTTCCTTAGATGCTTGTTCTGTTACATGACAAGCTTGTATCCTTTGCCGTGAACGTTTATTATTTCGACGCTTGGATCATCTTTGAGGTGCTTGCGTAGTTTGGTTATGTAGACGTCCATACTGCGTGCATTGAAGTAGTTGTCGTCTACCCAAATTGTTTTTAGCGCCACGTTGCGTTCGAGCACCTTATTGGCGTTGGTGCAAAGCAACTTGAGTAGTTCGCACTCCTTAGTGGTGAGTTTTATTATGTTGTCGCCATCTATGAGTTGCTGCTTTTGAGTGTCGAAAGTGTAGCGCCCCATTTTATAAATGTCGAGTATTGGCGATTCGCCCGAGGTGCGTCGGAGGATGGCTTCTATGCGCATTATGAGCTCTTCCATGCTGAAAGGCTTAGTCAGGAAGTCGTCTGCACCCAATTTGAAGCCTTGCAAGATGTCTTCTTTCATGTTGCGAGCTGTCAGGAATATGATGGGGATGTCCACATTAATCATCCTAACATCTTTGGCAAGAGTGAAGCCGTCTTTTTTAGGCATCATGACGTCGAAAACGCACAAGTCATACCTGTCGTTGTTGAAAGCGTTGTAGGCTTCCTCACCGTCATGCGTTAAGTCTGCTGCATAGCCTTTGGCTTGAAGGTATTCGCACAGCAAGACGCCGAGATTGTTGTCATCTTCGGCCAGTAGAATCTTGTGCTTTTTCTTTTCGTCCATATACTTAGCTATTTATCTAATGGCAAATATATATTAAATTTTGTTCCTAAATTCAACTCACTGTCAACAGAAATTTTACCTCCGTGTTCTTCGACTACTGTTTTTACGTATGTGAGTCCGAGTCCGAAGCCTTTGATGTCGTGCCTGTCGCCTGTTGATACGCGGTAGAATTTATCGAATATCATTTTCTGATTTTCTTTCGATATGCCTATGCCGTTATCCTTTATTGATATGACTATTTGTTTCTTTTCGTTAAAAGTCCGCACGTGTATCATGGGTGCGTCTCGACGATATTTAAGGGCGTTTTCGAGCAGATTGTGTATGACATTGGTAAAATGCACCTCGTCGATTTGTGCAACGGCATTGTCAGCATTTACTTTTAAGTCTATTTCTCCTCCAGCATTTTCTATTTGGATGCGGAATGTGTTGACCACGTTTTCCACCACTTCGTTGATGTCTTTCTTGACAAGTCGAAGTTGCGCCTTGCCACTGTCGAAGCTTGCTATTTGCAATATTTTTTCTACTTGCGATGTCAATCGCTTGCCTTCGCTAATTATTATCTGTGCTTTGCTTCGGATGGAGTCTGGTTTTATGACGTCGGCAAGGTCGCTGGTCATCTGTGCTGCGAGCGATATGGTCGATATGGGCGTTTTGAACTCGTGGGTCATGTTGCCGATGAAGTCATTCTTAATTTGGTCGAGTCGCTTTTGGTGCTGGATGATGATAAGCGTGTAGACCGATAGCCCTATTACAAGCAACATAAATACGCACGTCGGGACAATTAGTCCGACAATGTCTTTGGTTAGTTGTGGTTGCTGAGCAAAATATAATCGCACGAAATGTGTCTTGGCGTGTAAGTCGTTTGGGAACAACTTGCGTTCGTAGACGTTGACTGCATTGGCTTCGCGAAACATTGGTGTAGAGAAGACCGTTTTGCCCGTTGAACTATAGACCGCAAATTCGTATGGTTCGGTGATTCCATTTTCGTCGAATTGCTGTTTGAAGAGTGCGTCTATCCTTATGGGGTTAATTCGTAATTCAATGGGTCGATCTTCAAAAAGACTTTTTGATTGTTTTACTTCAAGGTAGCGGATGCGTTGGTGTAAGACGTTGCAAAGCGTTTGTTGTACGTTGGCTGCGGCATCGTCTCCAAAAGGCTTCCGAAGGTTGGCGTGTCCGATGTCGGTGCTGAGCAGCATGCCGTCGCGAACTATTTCTGTTCTATAAAGTCCGAGGTTGTCGATCTTAAAATTGATTGTTGTCTCGGAAAAGGTGGTGTCTATTTCCGTCGCCGTTGTGTGTCCGAAACGACTTATGTCGTCGGTAGGCTGCTCGTGTATGTTGTCGAATCGGGATGCCATCAACTCATCGGTTTCGAGGCGTGAGATTACGTTGTCGGTGCACTTGTTGACTGTTTGCCCAAATTGCTCTTGGCGTAGGTTGATGGCAACGTATATCCATTGGGTTTGTAATATTAGCAAACCGACAAGTGCTATTGGCAAGACAATGCAGATGAGTGTTATTGTTCGCTTGCTCATCAGATTGTCATTACTGCATCGAGAATTTCCATTTGCTTTTGCTTGCCTACTTCGCAGAGCTTCTTGGCCGACTCGGTATGGAAATAGAATTCTGTTAGGTGATGTCGGCATTTGTTAAGCCATTCACCGCGAGTTATTGTCAGCCCCCGACTTACTGCATCGTCGTAGTTGCTTAGCAGTAGTGGCACAATGTCTTTGCGTCCATATACTTCGTCGGCAGCGTCTTGTAGGATTTCTTCTACGCGTCCTTCGGGTTGGCGATTTTGTGAGGTGTGGCTTATTACTCTGTTGACATTGTCCATTTGTTCGGCAGAGAGGTGCATCTTGCGCATAAGGTCGTTCATCGAATGTTTACCATGCGTAAGTTTGTTGTGAGGGAACTCGCTCTGCACGAAGCAGAATATGGCCGAGACACTGCATATTATGTGTTCGTCATCAGATACTCCCTCCATGTTGGCAAGCGTGCGAATGCGAGACAGGAATCTGTCCATACGTAGGGTAATGTTGGGGTGAGTGCCTCGCAAGACGTTTTGTCGGACGCGCTCTTCGAGGTCGGTTACTTTAAGTATTTGTAGCTTGCGCATCAGCTTGGCGTTGGGCTCCGTGGTTGAGCCTGGCATGCAATACTCTTCTTTCAGTCGGTTGACAAAATACATGTCGACTTCACCCTTATATTTTACGGGCATTTTGCCACGATATTCGCAGTCGAAATAGTCTTGTATTTTTATATATGTCGTCTCGCTAATATTTACTCGTCCTGCTTCGCCCGACGACTCCATTCGCGAAGCTGTGTTGACAGAGTCGCCCCAAATGTCAAACACCTTTTTGATGTTGCCCAATTGTCCACTGATGACGGGGCCCGTGTTTATGCCAACGCGTATGTTCCAAAAGCCTGTTCCGCTCTGACGGCGTTCTTGCACATACTCTATCATCTGCAAGCCCACAAGTACCACTTCTATGGGGTTGGCGCTGTCGTGTTCTGGAACGCCGCCAGCACACATGTAAGCATCGCCAATGGTCTTTATTTTTTCCACGCCATATTTGTCTACAAGCTCGTCGAAGAATATGAAGTATCTGTCAAGCTCGTCAACGAGTTGTTCGGGGTTCATGTGTGCGGCAATCTTGGTAAATCCTTGTATGTCGGCAAAAAGGACTGTAGCAAACTCGTAATGTTGTGTATTACGAATGTGCGCTGTTTCTATTTCTTTCTGTTTTTCGGCAAATCTGTGTTTTTGCAGTCGGATGTATGCCCAGATGCTTACCATTAGCATGCATGCAAGCAAAAGAATTATTACAACAAGTCTCCATGCGCTTTCGGCTGCTGGGATGCCGACCTCTTGGGTGTTGCCATTCTTGTCTGTTATTATGACTTTCGACACTTCGTCTGTTGGGACGGCAAAGGTGCTACTGCTCGATGTCGAGATGTGCATAAGTGTGTCGCCTGCTTGTGAGAGCTGAACAACGATATATGGTGCCACAAAATGTTCGTTGTTTTGCCACTCGATACCTATTGCTTGGTGGCTATCGGTGGTCTCAGCTGCTTGTGCATAGCATATCGTGCTCCCTATAAGTGCAAAGAGAGTGAAGATTTTCGATAGTAAATGTGTTGTGCGACTTTTCGCCTTGGTGGTCATAGCTACACAAAAATGAAGTTTTGTTTATCTCTGTAAACCTATTTTTACACAATGTTATGCAATTTACTTTTTTTTTGATTGCTAATTTTTTATTTTAGCATAAAAATTTTAACGGTTACTTGTTAATCGTCATAATATTTACACGAAGAAAATATGGAAAACTCAATGGAGAACATAGTTGTACCGTATGACTTTACGGACCGAGCAGATTGTGCTGTGCGTCATGCAGCACACATCGCTCGTAACATGAAAGCAGAGGTTATCTTGCTTCACATAGTCAAGAAAGCTGCTCAAAGTGCTGAGGCTGAAAACAAGTTGCAAGGTCTGTGCGCTCAGTTTGCGCAAGATTTGAAAACAGATTTTCGCTTCATTGTAAAAGAAGGTACAATCTTCGACACCATCAACGAGGTTGTAAGCGATGAGAATAGCCAACTCGTTGTCATGGGTACACATGGTATGAAGGGCATGCAGAAAATTACGGGTAGCTGGGCACTAAAGGTGATTGTTGGTTGCCACGTGCCTTACCTCATTGTGCAGAAAGACCCTGAATACTCTACACCAACCACAATACTCTTCCCTGTTGACTATAAGATTGAGAGCAAGGAAAAGTTGAAATGGATGCCAATTCTCAGCTACGTAAACAAGATAAAAGTGGTCCTCTTCGGTCAGCAAGGCAATGGCCCGATGTATGACAATCCTACTCGTGCCAACATGAACTTCTGCAAGCACTATCTTGACGACCATAACATCGAAAACGATTCGGTGTGGGTAGATGAGAAGGGCTCGTTCCTCGAACTCTCGCTAAAATATTGCGAAGAGCATAAGATGGACATCATCATGATAACCACTACGCGCGACATCGCTTTCCACGACTACATACTCGGTGCCTACGAGCAAACTGTCATCTCAAACAGTGCTGGCATACCCGTGTTTGTTGTCAATCCGCGAACCGATGTCAAGATGGTCTACTCCAACTTCTAAGGCAAGCAACCAAACATAAAACAGAACCACTGCCGAAAAATGTTTTTCGGCAGTGGTTTCGTTTTATGTGTAATGTGTGTGTATTATTACTTATCAAATATACGGTCTACGTCAATCGACACTCCAAAGCTACACGTTGTGCCCGATGTGCTGGGTGAGTTGCTGTAGTAGACGTCTGGTTGATAGTTGAATATATTGTCGGCAGCAAAGTTTATTTTTAGCCAATTCATTATGCGTTGCGAAAGAGTAAGTTTCCATATCGTATAGCCTGGATATTCGGCACTTGCTGTGGTCGTATAGTCGCTGACCGACGTGTATTCGTCCACCATAACTGGCGACAAGAATCGTCCACCAAGTGTTACGCAGAAGCCGTATTTCGTTGTTGGCTGACGATCGTAATCTATGCGTGCAACGAGTGTGTGTGGGCGTGTACTGCTTGTTTCTGGCTCACCTTTTTCAATGTGTTCGTGTACAAAAGCGTACGATAGGCGAACCCCAAGTCCATTAGTCATCTTCATCATGTAGCATGCGTCGAACCCGCTTACTCGAAGACGCGACATGTTGACGTACGCCATGCCCATTAGCTCGGTGTTCCACGCCGTTGTTATGCGGTTGCTGACGAAGTTCATGTAGCCCGTTGCGGTTAGGTTGTGTGTGGCGTGTGTGGTGCGGTTGTTGTGTTCGGCAGTGAGCGAAAAGTTATGACTTCGTTCCGAATTTAAGTTTTCGTTGCCGTATATCATAAATATGCTTGCCATGTCGAAGCTCATATACATCTCTTTGAGTGTAGGCGCACGGAAGCCTCCTGCGTAGCCCAACCTAAGCGACGTTTTGTCCCACTTATACATGGCCGACAGTTTACCTGTTAGGCTGTTTTGGTCGGCTGCTGAAAAATGGTCGTAGCGTATACCAGCAAGCAGGTTGATGCGGTCGGTGGGTAAGTAGTCGAATTGAGCAAAAGCGTCTGTCGTGTGTTGCTTGTGTGTGCTGTCGCCCGAAGCAAACTGATAGCTCAGAAGGTAGTCGCGCATGTAGTCGGCACCAATTGTAAGCGTATTTTTGCCATATCTGTGGTTGAACACACTGCGTACGATGTGTTGCACGTTGCTATAGTCGCGCACGTCTTTATGGCTCACTGTGGAGTAGTCGCTCTTGTCGTATTGGTCGAACGAATAGGCCAGTTCGAGGTCTGCATCGGTCGATATTGTCCATAGTCCACGCAGCCCAGCAGAATAGTCGCGATAGCGGTCGTGGCTTGTTTGTGCACTATTGCGCTCACGGAAGAAAAACCCTGCACGAGCTGTTAGTTTTAGGTCGCTTGTCGGACGGAACGTTAATTTCTCTTTTACATTCCAAGTATGATTGGCATATATGCGTTGTAGGCTGCTCTCTTCGTTGTCCGACAGTTTAACCTCGCCAATGCTTGTGTGTTGCACATCGGTTCGACTACTAAACTTGTTTCGTCCGAGTGTGAGCGAAAGTCCATTACGCCACTCATCGTGTTTGCCATAGCGAGAGTTGACGTTGAGAGCCCAATTGCGATCGCTTTCGGCACTTATGAGGTTGATGACACCACCTACAGCGTTAGACCCATAGAGCGTCGAAGCAGCTCCTTTCACGATTTCTATGCGCCCGACGCCAGTCATGTTTAAGCGACTATAGTCTATATTGTCGAGCGTCTCGCCAGCCATGCGTTCGCCATCGACAAGAAAAAGAACGGAGTTGCCACCGAAGCCACTCATGTTGAGCGATGTTTGCTGATTCATGGAGTAGCTAAATTCTAACCCCGGTAGCTCTTGTTGCAAGAGGTCTTGCACGTTTGTCGCATCCACCTTGGCAATATCGTCTTGCGTAATGAGACGCGTCAGCACAGGCACGTCTTTTAGTGCTTTGGGCGTGCGAGTGGCGGTCACGACAACCTGTTCGAGGTCTTGGCTCTCTTCGCGCAGTGTGATGTCGTATTTTGTCTGATTAGTTAGCTCGACTTCTTGCGTCTTGAAGCCAACGGAGCTATACTTTATTTTTTCAACGTTTTGTGGGAGACTTAGTTGGTATCGTCCGTTGACGTCGGTTGTCGTGCCACCTCCATCGTAGCTAATAGTTGCTCCCACAAGAGCCTGTCCGTCGGCAGAACGCACAACGCCACTTATCTGTCTTGTTTGCTGTGCTATTGTTTGCACGGCAACGAGCAGATTGAGCAAAAAAAGTAGAATGTTTTTCATTAGTTATTGTCGGTCTCGTTGTGTGTGATAAGTGTATGCGTTTTTAAAGTGACCGACCAATTTCTTCTTTAAAAGGGTAGGGGATAGTAGTATTCAAAGTTCATATTCCCTTTTACCGACTTGTCGTTCATGAAGTTTATTAGTCGTAGGGCAAGATGTGTGTCGTCCGAAAGTCTGACGACGAAAACCTTTTGATTCATGGTGTAAATGGGTGGCATAGTGCTTGTGTTTACGTCGACCCATTTAGACAAAATAGGGTTGTAGTAGTCTGGCAAATAGACCAAATAACCTTCCATCATGTGGCTCATGTCGATGGTTATCTTGTTGTCTGCAAAGGTGTCGGCAGTCCATTCGTCATCTGTCGGCAGACCTTCGGCAAGCAACTCGTCTATTGTCGTATATTCGGTCTCGATGGCCACTCCGTTGTTGCTCTTGACATCGTAGCGGTGCAGGGCTACGTCCCATTCTGCGGGTTTACCACTTTCGGTAGAGTCTGTCAGGCTAATTGTTGATGTCGTTATTTCGCCACTATGGAAATTGATATAGTGCCACTCGGTGTATGCCGTCGCATCGATGGTCAGAGTGCCACGCGTCTGAATCTCTGCCGTTTTGTTGGTTGGGTCTGAACCTCCTTCGACATCATCGTAGACCCCTTCGAACATACCGTCGCACGCTGGGAATAGCATCAGCATTCCCAGCGCGACAGCAGTCGTTATGTTCTTATGGTTAGAAGCGTTCATTTACTTTGTCGTAGCAAACGAGTAGGATATTGCCATTGGCATAGAACCCGGAGTTTCGTTGTAGGTGAGCGTAAGTTCGCCATCTTCTACTTTGCCAGAAAGACCCGACACCTTAACATTTATGTCGCTATCGCCCATCTTGCCAACGACGGTTACGTCTTCTTCGAGCGTGAGAGTATATACACCGTTAGATTCTGACACGCTTACGCCCTCGACAACTACAGCACCCATGGCCATAGTCTTGTAGGTGTAGCCCGGGAGCGTGATGTTTACAAGATTGTCGCTTGCATAGGCAATTTTGACTGTTGTAGCAGTGTCGCCACATGCAGTCCCCATTACTTCGGCCGAGAGTGTGCCAGCGTAGCTATTGGCTACAACAAGACTTGCGGCAGGTTGTGTGTTGTATACAACCACAGTTGTGCCACCCATAACGGTAGGAACAGAGAAAGCAAATACTGTGTTTTCGCCATTTACAGATGCGTTGAGCTTAACGTCGTAGTTGCTCGTTCCGCCATGTCCAGCCATTGCAACTGTGCCATTGCCAGTGATGAGGTAGCTTGTGTCTGTCTTGAGAACAAGTGCGCTATCAATTGCAAATTCACCCCATGTGTTACTTGTGAAGTTGACGCTTACGTAGTTGGCGTCTATTTTGGTAAGTTTAATGCTTCCGTCTTCTTCGTCGGTAAACATACCCTTGAAGTATGCAGCATTTGCCAAAGAGTATGTTCCGTAGGTCTTGGCGACTACAGCCGCAGCGTAGTCCTCGGTTGTGTTGTCATCGTCGTCGTCATCGCAAGCTGTCGTGAAGCCTGCCAACAGAGAAGCGGCCATAAGCATAGCCATGAACTTCTTCGCCTTCATTTTTCTGAAAAATAGTTATGTGATTAGTTTTTATTATTTTGCAAAGGTATAAAGCCGTGTAAGTCGTTGCAATACTTACTTTTAAGTATGTCTTATATCGCGAGACGCAACAAGAATAGCTTCTTGTCGCGTCTCGTCTGTGTCTGATCTTATGTTTTCTCTTAGTCGAACATAAACAACATCTCGCGATATTTGGGTAATGGCCACATTTCGTTATCGACCATTAGTTCGAGCTTGTCGACATGATAGCGAACGACGTTGAGCAATGGGCGCACGTCGTTGCTATAGGCGTATGATGTCTGACGTACATCGGGTAGTTTGTTGGCACGTTTGCGAGCGTCAATCATTTGTTGCACAGTGTTGCGAATTATCTTGATGTGCTCCGACATTTTGCGGATTAGGTCGCGTTCGTTCTCGGTTAGCGAGTCGGCTTCTTCACCCATAATATCGCGCATGCCCTTGACGTTCTGTATCAGTATGTTCTGATATGTTATGGCGGTTGGCACGATATGATTGATGACGAGGTCGCCCATTACGCGTGCTTCAATTTGAACCTTCTTGACGAACTTTTCCATCTCGACTTCGTGGCGTGCTTCGAGTTCGCGCTCGGTCAGTATACCACCGCCAACGAACACTTCTTTCGAGTGGTCGCTAAGCATTGTGTCTATGCTTTCGGGGACGTCCGTTATGTTGGTCAACCCACGGCGTGCAGCTTCTTCTTTCCACTCCTCAGAATATCCGTTGCCATCGAAGTGTATGGGCGCAGACTCCACTATTAGGCGACGAAGGATTTGGAATATTGCTTCGTCTTTCTTGACACCCTTATCTATAAGGCTGTCAACGTCTTTCTTAAACTCGCGTAGCTGATGTGCCACAATGGCACTTACGGCTGTCATTGCACCTGCGCAGTTGGCCGACGCTCCTACTGCTCTAAATTCGAAGCGGTCGCCCGTAAAGGCAAAAGGCGATGTGCGGTTGCGGTCGGTGTTGTCTATGAGGATTTCGGGTAGGCGACCAATGCCAAGTTTAAGGGCCGTCTTCTCTTCGGGAGTCATCTTGTTGTCCGACACTTTTTCTACAATGCTGTTGAGCATGGCCGATACTTGTGTGCCGAGAAATACCGACATGATGGCAGGTGGTGCTTCGTTGGCACCCAAGCGGTGGCTGTTGCCAGCGTTGAGCACTTGCGCTCTAAGGATGTCTTGTCCTTTGTATACTGCCACGAGTACGTTGGTCAAGAATGTTAGGAAGACCATGTTGCCTTTGGGGTTTTTGCCTGGGGCAAACAAGTTGACTCCTGTGTTGGTGCACAGACTCCAGTTGTTGTGCTTGCCACTGCCGTTGACGCCAGCAAATGGCTTCTCGTGCAGCAAGACTTCAAAACCATGCTTACGTGCGAGGCGTTTCATGACGTCCATCAGTAGTTGGTTGTGGTCGTTGGCAATGTTGACCTCTTCGTATATGGGTGCAAGTTCAAATTGTCCGGGGGCAACTTCGTTGTGGCGAGTCTTGGCTGGTATGCCCAATCGATGACACTCTATTTCGAGGTCGCGCATGTAGCAAGCTACACGTTCGGGGATGGAGCCGAAGTAGTGGTCGTCGAGTTGTTGATTTTTGGCGCTTGCATGTCCCATTAGTGTGCGCCCAGTCAGTACAAGGTCGGGACGTGCAAGGAAAAGTCCGCGGTCGACAAGAAAATACTCTTGTTCCCAACCCAGATTGGAATAAACTTTTGTTACGTTCTTGTCGAAATATTGGCACACGTCGACGGCTGCTTCGTCAATGGCATGTAGTGCTTTGAGCAGCGGTGTCTTGTAGTCCAGAGCGTCGCCTGTGAACGATATAAATATGGTGGGTATGCAAAGGGTTGTGCCGACAATAAATGCTGGCGAGGTAACGTCCCAAGCTGTGTAGCCACGCGCTTCAAATGTCTGGCGAATGCCACCATTGGGGAAAGAAGAAGCATCGGGTTCTTGCTGAGCAAGATGTTTGCCAGCAAACTCTTCTATTATTTTGCCGTCTGGTCCATAGTTGATAAATCCATCGTGTTTTTCGGCAGTGCCATCGGTAAGTGGTTGAAACCAGTGGGTGTAGTGTACGGCGCCATGGTCTATGGCCCACGCTTTCATGCCAGCTGCCACTCCGTCGGCAAGGTCGCGACCTATCAGTTCGCCACTGTCTATTGCCTTGCGCACCTGCTTGTAGACCGACGATTGCAGATATTTTTTCATTGCTTCGTCGTTAAAGACGAGTTCGCCGTAGATGTCTGGTACGCGTTTTTCGTTGAAGTTGATGTCTGGCACTTTTTTGTTCATTAGGTCTTGAAGTGCCTTAAATCTAAGTGTTGCCATA
This sequence comes from uncultured Bacteroidales bacterium, assembly GCA_937892095.1. Classification (GTDB taxonomy): domain Bacteria; phylum Bacteroidota; class Bacteroidia; order Bacteroidales; family Marinilabiliaceae; genus W3P20-009. The sequence goes on from CALAVC010000213.1 coordinate 24,727, forward strand.
GATTATATGTTGTTTTCTGCCTCAAAAATAGTCTTTTTTCTACATATACCCCCTAAAAATGGGGGGGTGATGTGTTTTCTTATAGAAATTTTAGGCTAAAAGTCGTGTTTTGTTGGGGGTGATGAACTATTAAACAAAAAAAGACTCCCGATGTTCAAAGTTGAATATCGGGAGTTGGGTAATGGGATTATTGTCTGTTTGCTTACTTAACGATTACTTTGCGTGAGGCGTTGAGTGTGCCAGAATTAGCTTTTACTATGTACAGACCTACTTTGCCTATGCTGAGTGTGGCTTTGCCCTTGCTTGCTTGCTTAGCTACCACTCTGCCGAAGATGTCGTAGACAACAGCATTTACTTGTGCGTCGGCTTCGTTTGTGCTGACCTCTATGCTCTTCGATGTTTGACGTATGCTCAATTGTGCTTTGGCTACTTCGTCAATTACGGTTATTACACCATTATCATCGTCTTCTTCGTCTTCGGCTCTGTTGTAGGCTTCGTAGTCGAATGTGTTGTCAAAGAATGTTATGGTGAATCGGTCGTTGATTTCGGTGCCAGGCTGAGCAAGGAATGAGTAGTCTTGTTCGCGCAAGTTGACTCGGTTGCCGTTGAGCTTGTCGTTGATGTAGATGTCGAAGTCTTCGCTAAACATGGCAATGTCGGTTGCGCTGATTGTGTAGGGCTTGGTGGCATCAGCATCTGCCGATATGCGTACGCCAATGGGTAGCTCGTTCTGATTGTAGAGTGCGCCAAGGCAAGGGTAGGTAGCTATGAAGAGGGGCGTAGTGCCTTTGATTGCATATATGTAGTTGCTATTGCTATTGTCTTCTTCGCCAATGCCAAAGAAGGCTTGTGCATCGTTGGCAGACTTGCTAAATGAGCCAGCGTTGCTGAAGCTATATGCGAATTCTGCTACTTTGCCTTTTTCGGTGGAGAGACTAATGTGGAGTGCGTCTGAAATGTTGCGAAGCGACTTGATGGATACGCCACCACCCACAGATGTGGTCATTTGCGATGGGTCGATGGTTACAGATCCTGTGCCATTTTGGCTGTCGGCTGCGTCGACAAGGATAAAGAACGACTGACCGGGTGCAAATACGTTTTCGTCAGAAGTGCTACTTAGTCCGCCTGCTACGACAGCGTCGGTGTAGTTGGAGCTACCAGCGGGTAGATAGCGGTAGTATACTTTGTTTTGAGCATTGCCACCTACGCTAATTGCTTCTGTCGTGATTGCGAATGGGAATGGGTTATTGAGTAGGTGCCAGCCGAAAGTGGTGTCGGCGTCTGTGCCGAGACCTGTAAGCTCAATAACGTCGGACTTGGAGTAGATTGCGCCCGTCTCGCTAACTGTTACTTTGCCTGTGCCTTTGTATTGGAACGAAGAGCCTATGCCTCCGTGGCTAAACGAAGTCAGTTCGTCGCTATACTGATATGTTGTGGCGTCTAAAGTGCGGATGCGGTAGGCTGGGTCGTAGGAAGATGCTTTGGTGCAACTTACATCGAGAGAGCCACTCTTGACGGTAGAGCCTATGTAGTAGACGCGTCCGCCAGCGAGTATTCTGTTGACTACGGCATTGCCGTTGCCTGTGATGTCGGCACTGAGCGATGCTGTGCCTTTGCCATACGTCCCATCGTTGAAAGCTGAGTGGTTCATGACGATGGTGCCGTTGTTGGTTATGCCACTGGTTACGATTAGGCTGACACCCTCGTCGACGGTGAGGGTTGCGCCGCTCTCGATGGTAATGGATTTAATGTTGAGGTCGCCATTGCTGGTTGTGATGACGGGATAGTTGGAGCAACCTGCAGGAATGGTAACGTTGCCAGTGCGCGAAGAGTAGCCCGAAGCCCAGTTGCTCTCGTTGTCCCAATCGGTGCTGGTGGCGCCACTCCAAGTGGGTTCAGAACTGTCTATTGTGCCAAAGGCAAAGTAGTAGTCTACGCCAGCAGTCATTGCTCCACTGCATATAATTATAGACGCGTTTTTGTTGTTCTGAACTTTTTTGAAGTAGAAGTCAGCGGCTGTCTCTTCGAATCCAATCTTGTTCCAAGTGGTCGAGTTGCTACTGCGGTAGAACATATATGTGCTACTAGTTGGCGAGCCTCCAATGATGGTAGGAGTGTATATCTGACCAGAGAACGAAGAAGACGTCTTGGCTGTGAGGTAGTACGCAGGGAATGTGTATGTCGCATCGGCAGTTGCTCCACCCGCTGTTACGTAGGATAGGTTTTCGTCGTAAGCGATTTTAAGTTCGAGTGCGCTATTTGCGTCGGGGGTTACGGTGAAAGAAGTGGCGTTATCGTCGCCACTGATGGCTACTGGGAAAGAGTATTCTAAACTTGCTGCCATTTGGCGACGCAGGCGACCGTAGACCTTGTAGCTGCCACTGGTGCTTGAAGCGTCGGTGTTGAGGAGGGCGAGGACAGAATTGTCGTATGTGTAGACATCTGCATTTATTTTGGCTTTTGCGCTTTCGCCCACGCTAAATACGGCATCGCTTGTGGTCTCTGACTCAGAATTATAGCCTATGTTGAATGCTGATGCGCTGTGCGTAAAGACGTTGCTTACGGTTGCGTTGTGATCGACAGAGACTTCGTTGGAGCCACCGAGCGTGAGGTTGTAGTAAGTCTTCATGCCCGAGTGGAGGTCGAGAGCAATATTTTCAACACTTTCGGTGCCATAGGTAAATGTGCCGCCAGAAGGGTTGTTGAAGTTGCTAAAATCTATTGGCAAAAAACTGCTTGTTGCATGGTTGAAAGTAATGTTTGCTGTCTGACCTAAAACTCTTAGATTGTCGAGGTTGCTAAGGTCTTTGTGCATTGTCAGCGTTGAAATGGCTTCCTCAGACACATCGAGCATTCCAAAGAAGTATACGTATGCTTCTGAGGCAATAGTTTGGTCTTCGTCTTCTTCAATCATAGCTTCGTAGTAATCGAAGTAGTCTGAGTAAGTCGTGTAGTCTTCGTATTCATCGGGCATCTGCTCTTTTACATAGTTGAAGATTATCAGCAACTCGCTATCTGTAAAACTATCTTTTATATCGTTGAGTCGTTCCCAATCTATGTTTTCTATGTCATCGTCGGTAAGTCCTAATGCATCTATTTTTTCTTTTACGGCAACCAGTTCTCTAACATCTGAGTAGTATAGGATTATTTGAGAACTTTCGTTGTTGAATAACTTTTCAAAATTGTCGTTGATTGAACCTTTTGTGGTAAATGTAGCCTTAACGCCTGGTTTAATGCCAAACTTATATCCGTATTTGCCATTGGTCCAATTTTTAATGCCACCTGTTGTGGCTGCGACAGAAACGCTTGTTGTGCCAACTGTAGTAACAGAAACTGAATAGTTGAAATTTTGGTCGTCCATTACGTCTGCAGGGACCCAACCTTTACCGATAAAATCGCCATCAGTTGTTAATACGATACCTGGGTAGGTTTGTGCATTTGCTGAGGCAAACGACAATACTAAGGTCAGCATAAGAAGTTTTACGCTGGCTAATATTTTTGTATGTTTTTTCATTCTTCTAAAAGTTTTAGTTTTTGCTTATGCGAGAGGTTAGCGACTTATCCGAATGGATTGTTTGGGTCGTAGCCGAAGTCTTCTTCTTCGTCGCTGTTTTTAGGAGGGTTGTCTGTGGTCTTTTCTTCGCTTGCAAGCATGACAGACACTTGTGTGTCGAGATTAATCTCGTTGAGTTCGGGGGTGATGTATGTTTTCTTCATTGTGTAGAAATTTTTCAGAGTTAGTTGTTTCAATTGGTCCGAGTATGTAGCGGTTACAATAATCGTACCATATTGATTTTTGTATGGATTCGTGAGATAATTAAGGGCGAAAGTTACTTTTTTTCTGAAAATTGAGCAACTCCACAATTATTTTCGTACTTCTACGTATGTGATAAAATTTTGTTTTGTTGTTGGAGTTTTTCTTTGTTGTGGACCTTTATGGCGTGACGGGAAAACGAAAACAGGACAGAGCGTAATACTCTGTCCTGCAAAGAGTTGCGAAATGGTGTGTGGTTACTCTACAATGACATGTGTGCTTGACGTGTTGCCCGTTGTGGTGGCATCGTACATGGCTTCGGCCGTAATGGCTGGAGCGTAATACTTGCCAGCATAGGTTGCGCTCAGGTCCAGATTGTAGGTTACGGTTTGTTGTGGTCGTAGGCTGTTGATGTAGGTTAGTTGTCGGTCGTCGCGTGTGTCGGCGTAGCTAACTGAAGAACTGTTGGCTTCGGCAAACTTGAGTATTTCCCAGCCAGCTGGCAGAATGTGCGTGATGGCTACATTTTCGAGGGTGCGAGAAGTGGTGTTGGTTATGCTGACAGAGGCTGTGAAAGTGGTGCCTTGCTGCAACTCTTCGACAGGCATGCCTTGATAGCTTACGGCTACGCGAAGTCCGTTGGTGCTTTCGCTCACTTGTCCTTGGTCGACAAGAGAGTAGGCAGAGGCTTCGATAAATATGGTGCCGTTGCCATTGTTGCTTACTTCGAGGTCGGCATTAGCTGTGTCGGCAACCTTAGAGTTCCAAAGGCGTTTGTCGGTGCTGACGGAGGCAAATTTTTTGCCGTCGGCTTTGATTGTGGCATCTATGTGGTTGTTGACGGGGTTGCGAGCAAAATATTTGCTCATTGCCATTATGTTGAGAGCAGTGTTGTATGTCGAGAGCCAATTGTCGGAGACGAGTTCCTTGCGAATTTTTTCGGCGACCTCGGCTACAGAGGCATCGTTGAGGGCCGTTAGGGCTACGAGTTTCATGGCGTCGTCGGCAGCACCGATGGATTTGCGAGCTGAAGGAGCCTGACCGCTAACGGCGAAAGCCGCTGAGAGTTTGTTCTTGTTTGCATCGCTTAGTCGGTTGCGGTCTTCAAAGATTCGGTTCATGATTCCTTGCTCGCTTTTGCCATCGGAGGCAAGAGCGTAGAGCGCAAGCGTATAGCCGTCTTCGTGCCAAGAGTATTGTCGGCCACTTTGCCACTTACGAACCGTCGTGCGCAAATAGTTGCGGAGCTTACTCTTTAGGTTGCTTGGCACGAGATAGCCTTTGCGGTCGGCTTCGCAGAGGAATGTGTAGACGTAGGCTGAAGCCCATAGGCTGTTGTCGGGACTGCCTGGCCAGTATGCCATGCCACCATCGCTTGTGGCGTAGTTTTTTAGTCGAGAGATTACAGATTTTACGTTGTCTTCGGCTGCTTTTTGTTGCTCGGCAGTCAGCTCCGTAAATTCGGACAGATAGAGTTGTGGGAATGCTTTTGAGGTTATTTGTTCGGCACATCCGTGAGGATATGACAACAAGTTGCTTAGTCTGCCAGCGAGGTTGAGCGGCTGCGAATTGCTTAGCTCAATGTCGACGTGTCCATCGGCATTTTTTTGTCCGAGGTTACCTTTCCAAGTCTTGCCAGCTGCAAGTGTTGCAGAGGTTGTTTTTACTATTGTTTGAGATACGCGACGAACGTCGAGTAAGGTGGAATAGTTTGTTTTTTCGCTACCCGATTGTGCAGTTAACGAAACTTCTATTTTGCCTTCTTTTTTGCCAGCTCGCAAGCGGAATTGTACAGTTTTGTCGCCCGTCTGACCGCCAAAGTTGATGGTCTGCGACTTCGGACCAACTATTTCGGCGTCGCCTTTGACACTGAGTGTGGTCGTGACGTCGTTCATGTTCTTTGTGGCAAAGACTGTGGCTGCTATCGTTGTTTCGTCGTCAGCCCCGACCAATCGGGGCATCGTCCCGATGAGCATGAGCGGACGGCTAACCTTGACACTCTTTTCGGCATTGCCATAGGCTACGCCATCGGCAGCAACAACCATTACGCGTACACGTCCGTTGTAGTTTGGTACGTCGATGGTGTGCTTGCGAGTCTCGCCCTTGGCGAGGACGTAGGGACCTTCGAAATGAACCATTGGTGTGAAGCGATTGACAAAAGCTTTTTTGCCTCCACCACCAAAGAACCCGTCGCCACCTACGCTGAACATTTGCTCTATGCGACCACCAAAGGCACCGCTTACGTTGGAGTAGACGTCCCACAAGCGAACACCCAAAGCTTCGCGTCCGTTAAATTTAGTCCAAGGGTCTGGCGTGGCGAAGTGTGTCAGGTCGAGAAGTCCTTCGTCGACAACGGCGAGCGTGTATGCCATGGGTCGTTTGTCGTTTTCTTTTATGCTGATGGTTGTCTTTTCAAGTGGTCGGATTTCGTCGTCCATGCTGATGACTGGCACGAGGTGGCTAAGTGGACTTTCGACAGCTATGGGTGCAATGCCGTAGAGACGTATGGGCATGTCGTTGGCTGTCTGGTCGTAGGGTTGTACAACCGATATGCATGCGTAGACATTTGGGAGCATGTCTTCGGTTACCTTGAAGGTGGCTTGTGTCGTGCCTTTGTTGCAGTCTATTAGTCGGCTGTCGATAACGCGCGTGCCGTTGCAGATGTTGACAATGGCTTTGCTGCCTGCCGACGAAGGGAACGATATGTTTGCTTCGTCACCGACGTTGTAGCTTTTTTTGCTGGGTTGTAGTTTCATGGTTACGGCAGCGTCGCGCTCGTTGGTGCTACGCTTGCCAAACATGTCGGGCCAATCGATATATGTCATTAGAGAAGTGCGGTGTCCTGCGCCATCTTTGACTACAATGAGGTAGGCTCCCCAGTCGTCGCGTCCCACATTGAGTTTGAACGATGCTTTGCCTTGAATGTCGGTCGTTAAGTTGAATGCGCGGAAAGGAGTCTCGTATTCTGAAGCTGCAAAGTCGGCCATGTTGCCCGAGCCCGATTGCCACCACCAGTACCAATTTTTCTTATATACGCTGGCTTGTAGCGATACGCCTTGTTGTGGCTTGCCGTCGGCATTGACCACTATTGTTCGGAAGATGTTGTCTTTGCCTGTTTCGAGTGGCTGTCGGTCGTCTTTGCCTGCGGGCGATGCCAAGCCAACATAGCGATAGTAGGGCGAGTAGCGCACTTGCGAGTAGTCGGTGCTAAACTCGCCAGAGGCTTCGTAGACACGTGTGGTAAGGTTGAGGTTGAGCATGCCTGGTGCGTTGGTTGTGTTGGGCGTCAGACCTATGCGGAATGTGGTGTTGCCGTTGTCGTCGGTTGTCGACTTGCAGATGTCTTCTTCGTCGAATTGGCACGTCTTGGTATTGTCGTCGAAGTTGTATTCTTCGAGACCTTTCCACGTGGTGTGAGCTTTGACAAACGTGCCGCTGACGGTGAATTGTTGGTCGTGTGTGGTTGCACCGTTGAGCCACTCTGTGTGTAGCGACACCATGTTGTTTTGTGGGGTGAGAACGTCGTAGTGCGAGAGTTCAATTTTCATTCGGTTGGGCTTGATGGCTTCTATGCGCAAGCTCTTCTCGAACTGCACATTGCCGACGCTTACTACGGCTGTGTAGACGCCTGTTGGGTCGGTTGGGTCTGTTGGAACGTCCCAACTGTAGAGTCCGAGTTTACCATCGGTCTTCACCTGCTGGCAGATTAGTCTGCCACGAGCATCGGTTACTTTGAGGGTTACGGGGTGACCGACGGGTAGCGTGTTGTCGCGGTCGGAGAGTATGAAAGATAGGTGAATGTTGTCGCCCGGTCGCCATACGCCACGTTCGCCATATATGAAGCCTTTCAGTCCAGAGCGTACGGTTTCGCCCGAAACGTTGAATGTACTGGTCGAGAGGCTATTTGCTGGGTCTATGCGGAGGTAGTTTATGTCGTTTCCGTTGCGTGCTACGATGTATGTTGGCTTGCCTTCGGTAGTCTTGTATGTGATGTCTGCCATGCCAGAGCCATCGGTGGTCCCGCTGCCAATTGTGCGTCCCTGATAGCTCATGACGTCTATTGCTACGCCCGACATTGGCATGGTGGTGCGCAAGTCGAGGGCTATGCATTTTATTTGCGAGCCTGTGCCAGCACAAGCTGTAAGTCCGATGTTGGTGGCTAAGACATTGCGACAAGCTTCGGTGTTGGCATTTTGGTAGTTGTAGAAGCTTGGTTTGGACGGGTCTTCATTGTCCGAGTATTCGTAGTCGAACATGTTCCAATGTCCATAGTAGTAGCCATCGTTGAAAGGTGTGCTAAGCTTGTCGAAGAGAGCTTTGTCGGCAGCTTCTATGTCGGCGTCGGTGAAGTCGGCTTGCGGATAGTCTGGCCATGCAGAGTATTGTGGGAGCATGAAAAGTTCTAATCGATATATTGCACCGGGTTCAGTCTCCATAAGCTCTTTGACGTTGAACGCATAGGTGTGCGGACGTGTGAGGTCGGCGTTTTTCTGGTCGAGGCGAATAGTTTTGACGGCTACTGGATAGGCTATTTGCGACAAAGAGCTATTCTCGCTAATGTCGCAATTTTGCATCATCTGCCCCACCTTGTCTCCAAAAATGCGGAATATTGCCACAGTCACGGCACGCATATATACGGCAGAGAATGGGACGATTTCGTTGTCCGATATGGGAATGATTGTTCCTGTTGAGCCAGCAAAAGCTACCTTTGGCTCACTCTTGGCAAGTTCTACTGTCAGTTGCTTGTCGGCTCCAAGAGTCAGACCTTTGCTACTACGGATGTTGGCAGAGAGAATGACCTCTACGCTGCCTTGTCGACCATTGTCGGGATAGAGGCGTAGGCGGTTGCCTTCGACGCTTACTTGTTTGCTTGTGTTGCCCTCTATGTATGCCAAGCCCTTGGTTTTTTGGTTGGCATCGAGTTTCTTGGTAAATGTTATGTCGATGTATTGTTGGTTGTCGCCTCCGAGGTCGACGTTGTAGACGTCGAAATAGCCTTTGCGTGGTACGGTGCATTCGTGCAATACTTCTTGTGTGCCCTGACCATCGTTCATGATGAGTTGTACGGTCTGGTCGGTAGCAGCAGAGGCGTAACGTGCTTTGATTACATGCTCGTTGCTCGAAGAAGACGAAATGCTAAATTTTGTTGCTGGCGATAGCTTCAGTACTGGTGCAAGCGATGTGCTGTCTTCGCGGTCGAGACTGTTGACGGTGAAGGCTACTTCGTACACGTCGTCTTCGGTCTCAGAAAGTTCTTCGGTGTAGACCGAGAGGAGTAGAGGTTTTACTTGAAACTTAAAGTTGAACTCGTCGTCGCTACCATTTGTTTCGAAAACTTTCGAGAGGTCGACCGAGACGCTATACTCTTTGTCGCGAACGAGTGGTTCTTTGGGTTGGAAAACTATTGTGTGTGCATCGGCAAAAGAGTATTGTCCGGCAGGTTCTGGCGAAATCTTCATGACCTTTTCGGGCTTCACTTTTTTAAGTGTTGCTGAGTCGATGTCTGTGCTCAGCATTACGTAGATAGATGCATATCGGCTTACTTTGCCCGACGTGAACGCGCTTATGTATGCGTTTTGCTGTGGAGTGTCCGAGGCTTGTTTGTTGGAGCACGACGTGAGCACTCCAAGCCATGCACAGCATACAAAAAATAGTAGAAATGCGATTTTTTGTCTCATAGAAAAATGTAGCTGGTTTTGCTTGAAAGTATTTATGATAACAAATTTAGAACGATTATTCGTTTGTAGGTAATTGCGTGTAAAAAAATGTAAATATTTGCTTTTTGAGCCAATTTGTCGGATAAGTTTTGTGGTTCGTCTAATAAGTTTTTCGCTCTTGTTTTGAGTATATAAATTAGCTTTTGTAATAATAATAAATGCCGAGCATGAACACACCGAAAACACTTGTATTTTGTCTGACATTGTTTGTAAGTATTCTTTTTACGACTAATGCCGTTGCACAATATCGCATAACGGGTAAGGTTGTCGATTCTAAAAGTCGTCAGGCTTTGCCAATGACCACAGTCACCATTACGGCAGAGGGTGGTAAACCACGTGGTCAGAGCTCTGACGCAGAGGGTAATTTTACTTTTCGCGATGTAGCTCCTGGGAAATATGTTTTGCGCTCTGTGTTTTTGGGCTACACGACGGTAGAAAAAAATGTCGTTGTATCCAATGCCGATGTCAAGGTTGGCACGTTGCGCATGAAGCCCGAAGATACTGAGCTTGACGAGGTTAAGGCTGTCGGCACGCTGGTGCGTCAAGAGCAACATGGCGACACTACTGTCTTTAATGCTGCAGCATTCAAGGTCAACCCCGACGCTACAACCGAAGATTTGCTAAAAAAAATGCCTGGTATGCAGGTCAAAGATGGTAGCGTAACTCAGGGTGGCGAAAGCGTCAAGAAAATACTTGTGGATGGCAAAGAATTCTTTGGCTCCGACCCCATGCTTGCGCTTAAAAATATCGATGCAAGTATGGTGGACAAAATTGAGGTCTACGATAAGCAAAGCGAACAGAGTGAGTTTACAGGATTCTCTGATGGCAACGAGGAGCGCACCATTAATATTCTTACCAAGATGGGCATCAAGAGTGGTCGTTTCGGACGAGTCTATGGCGGCTATGGAACAGACGAACACTACGAGGCTGGCGGCAACATGAACTATTTTTATGGTGAACACAGGCTCTCGGTTGTGGGCATGCTCAATAATATTAATCAGCAAAACTTCTCTTATGACGACGTTACGGGTGCCATGGGTGCTCGTGGAGGTATGCGTGGCGTGGGTGGTCGCGATGGCATAAACACGACAGGTGCAATTGGTCTGAATTATAGCTTCGAGAAAGAGAAAAAAATCAAACTCGAGACGAGCTATTTCTACAACTACAATAAGAACAAAAGTCATAGCACAAGTCATCAAGAATATTTTAAAGACTCTGACGACGAAGAAACGCATACGTACGACAGTGAAAGTCAAGACGGTAGCCACAACTATAATCATCGTGCCAATGTACGCCTGACGTGGACCATCAACGAAGACAATAGTCTTATATTCCGTCCCAACGTAAGCTGGCAAAAATATGACTATACGAGTAGCGACTGGGGCAAAGACTTCCTTGAAGAATTTAATTATCAGGGGACAAGTCAAACGGGCGAGGGCAAGACAACAGGTTATAGTCTTGACGGCGAACTGACATGGCGCCATCGGTTTAGCTTGCCACGACGAACTATTTCGATTCGCGTAGGTGGCTCTGCCAACAACTCAGATGCTGACAGCGAAAGTGCTTCGGTCAACGACTATGTCCTTACTCCCGAAAAGAGCATCATGACAAGCCAAAACTCAGACAACGACACGCGTAGCTATAAGCTCAACAGCCGTGTGATGTACACAGAGCCTTTTGGCGAACACGTGGCATTGCAGGTGAACTATAGTCCCTCGTACTCGTTTAGCTCCAACGACAAGGTGGTCAGTGCCGACACTGTCAACACCATTACCGACACTCCAGAATTTGGCAACTATGTTTTTTCTCCGCGCCTCTCCAATCAGAAAGAGAGCGAGTATATGCAACATCGTGCCGGAGTAGGTCTTAATGTATTCAACGGCAAGGTCTTCCGAGCCACTGTTACTCTCGACTATCAGCACTCTCTGCTCGAAGGCGAGCAGACCTACCCCAATGCCTATACGACCAAACGCTCTTTCAATAGCATATTGCCCACAGTCGAGATGCGCGTGGCCAAAGACAAATCGTTTAATCTTCGCCTAAACTATCGCAGTAGTAGCAGTGCGCCCAGCATTAGCCAATTGCAAAACGTTGTTGACGTAAGCAACACTCGTCGCTATTCGGCTGGTAATGCCGACCTGAGCCAAAGCACTACACACTCCGTTCGTCTTTTTGCGGCAGCCAACAATGTTGCAACATCGCGTTTCCTATTTCTCTCTGCCGACATCTCTACCACTCGCGACTATATTGCCACTTCGAGTGTCATCGCAACCAAAGATTCTCTTATTGACTACGGCATAACCCTTCCGAAAGGCACGCAATACAACAAGCCTATCAACATGAATGGCTACATATCGGCACGCACTAATCTGACACTTTCTTCGCCCGTCAACTGGTTAGGCTCTAACGTCAGCGTAAACCTCGGTGCCAATTTGCAAAAGAAGCCAAGCCTCTATAACTATAAAGAGGTTACAAGCAAAACCTACACACTCACTGGTGGACTGACCATAGGCAGTAGCTTTTCTGAGAATATTGACTTCAATATTGGCTATAACGGCTCGTACAACATAATCAAGAGTACACAAACGGCTGCCAACAACTACAACTATTATAGCCATAACGCCAATGCCGACCTCAATTGTCTGTTTGCTAATCAGCGGTTGGTCTTTACCAATAGCCTTACGCATAAATATACCAATGGCTTAGGCGAAAGCTCCGACCAGAACTACTTGATGTGGAATGCTGCTCTCGGTGTCAAGGTCTTCAAAGATAAGCGTGGCGAAATAAAATTACGTGTCAACGACTTGCTCGACACTGCCGAAAGCGTCAGTCGTAGCATAAAAGATGCCTATGTTCAGACGGGCACAAACGATGTCTTGCAACGCTACGCCATGCTAACCTTCACCTATAAGTTTAAGACCATAGGTAATCCTACCGACATGGGTGGTCGTCAGGGCGGATTCGGTGGCGGCCGTCCCGGAGGCTTTGGCGGTGGCGGAGGCTTTGGTGGCGGTCGTCCTGGCGGTCGATAGGGTAGGAGCCACTTGCACAACTGATTGCAAAAACATATTATCTTTGTTCGCATAAATTTTTGCTGTCTATCAAATATGTTCGACATCGTTGTGCTCGTACTCGCCATCTGTGCCTTTGTCCGTGGTTTTATGCGCGGACTCATTTCCGAACTCGCTGGCATTGCCGCACTCGCCATTGGTGTCTATGGTGCTGCGCGTCTCAGTCCTTATGTCGAGGTTATGCTTAGCCCCTACGTTAGCTCAGGTCCCATACGCATTGTGGCTTTTGCCATAACGCTGTCGCTTATTGTCGTTGCTGTGCATTTCGTATCTTCTGTTGCCAACCGACTTGCACGTGCCATGGCGCTGTCGTTGCCCAATAAACTCTGTGGCGGACTTTTCGGAGCGACCAAGGTGCTTTTCCTTCTTAGTTGTCTGCTCGGAATCGTCAACCGACTTTGGCCTTCCGAAGAGGGCATTTTCACACGTGAGCAAAAAGAGCAAATGATAACCTATAACTTTGTCGAAGGCTTCTCAAGTTTTGTTTTCCCGTATATCGACAAAGGGCTTGATGCTGTAAAAGAATATAGCTCTAGTCAAAATGCAGTAGAGCGTCCCACAACAACTGAGTAAGCTCGTATGGAAAATAAGTATTTTCTGCTGGCCGACAATCAAGACATCACTCGGGCTGGGCTTCGACACTATATCGAGTCGCTCTACGGCGTCGAGGCTGTTTGCGTCGATGTGTGCAACAAAAATAGGCTCATTGACGAACTTGCCAAGCACAATAGCGCAATAGTCATTCTCGACTACACTCTTTTCGACCTCCCGATGGTGTCCGACGTCATAAATCTTCGTCAGCGTTACCCGCTCAGTGCTTGGGCCATTTTCTCTACCGAACTTACGCAACAGGCCATACGGTCGTTTGGTGCCGAAGATGGCATAAGCCTCCTACTTAAAGAAAATGCCGAAGACGAGATAAGGAGTGCTTTGCGCTACATGCTCAAAGGCGATCGCTATATTTGTCACCAAATATCCAATACGCTCATCAAAGATCGGCTCGAACCACACAATGATGTGCGCCTAACTCCTTCCGAAATCGAGGTGCTAAAACTTATAGCGCGTGGCAAATCGGTCAAGGAAATTGCAGCTGAGCGCAATAGTAGTGTGCACACAATCATTACACACAAAAAAAACATCTTCCGCAAAATAGAGGTGAACAACATCTATGAGGCTACAAAGTATGCTCTTCATGCCGGACTTGTCGACCTTATGGAATACTACATATAAAGAACCATACATGCATAAAATATTTACTCTCTTGCTTCTCTCCGCAACTCTCGTCTCGTGCAATGGTCGACAGACCACTATCGCTACAGCCTCTCCCGTCGAACGTCAGTTGCCACAAGTTTCTTTCTCGTCCGATTCTGCCTATGCCTACGTCGGTCGGCAGGTTGCTTTCGGACCGCGTGTCCCAGGAACGGCATCTCATGCCGCTTGCCTAAAATATTTGGTCTCCGAAATGTCTCGCTACGCACAAGTCGACATTCAAGAAGGCGAAGGCTTGGCCTACGATGGTTCTCATGAGAAAATATATAACGTCATAGCTCATATAGCCCCCGAAAAAAACAATAGGATAATGCTCTCAGCACATTGGGATTGTCGCCCATTCTCCGACCACGACCCCGACCCTTCGAAGCGCGATATGCCAGTCGATGGTGCCAACGACGGAGCTTCGGGTGTCGGCATTCTCATCGAAGTTGCGCGCCAGCTTAGCCTTGTGCCAGCCAATGTGGGTGTCGACATTATCTTCTTCGACTGCGAAGATGGTGGTACGCCCGACCATAAGAAAGTTGAGTATCGCCCCGATACTTGGTGTGTCGGTAGTCAGTTTTGGAGCAAAAGCAATATGGCACAAGACGCTCGCTATCGCTTCGGCATCCTTCTCGACATGGTCGGTGCACCCAATGCAATATTCCCCGTTGAGCTATACTCTAAGAACTATGCGTCCGATGTCGTCGAAAAAATATGGCGTACGGCCGAACGTTTGGGCTACGGACACACTTTCGTGCGCGACGATGGTGGCTATATCACCGACGACCATTACTACATAAATAAGTTCGCTCAAATCCCCACAGCCGACATTATCCACTACGACCCGTCTTCGGCTGTCGGATTCTGCTCCGCATGGCACACAACGTCCGATAACCTAAGTAACATTAGCAAAGAAACGCTCCAAATGGTTGGCGAAACAATCCTTTCCGTTGTCTACATGGAAAAGTAATTTGCGCTTTGTGGGAAAAGCTCTCTTCATTTCTAATGCTGACTATGCTCGCTTATGCCGATTGTCGTCTGACATACACGTCTTGGCGCAAGATTGGTATGTCGAAGCCGCCTCTGGAGATAAGGAGTGGAAGGTCCTCTCTGCACAAGACGAAGAGGGTAGGGTAGTTGCAGCACTTCCTCTTCAGTTTACTCGAAAATTAGGCTTTTCGGCAGTCCTACTACCTTTCTTAACACAAAAAAATCACATCTGGACACATCCCGAAGTCGACCGACTTTATGCCATCGGTCTGTTGCTTCGAAATCTTAAAGAACTCATTCGACTTCGTCGCATACTCATAGTCCTCTTTGCCGACGAACTTACACCAGACGAACAAATACTCTTTCTGCAATTCGGCTTTTCGCTCCGTCAGCGCACCACCTATCGCATTGCGCCAACCGACGATTTTGTCAAGAAAATGAAGCGCGGTAAGAAATACAAAATTCATCGTGCCGATTCGTTGTTTACTCTCTCCGAGACTGCCGATTGCCAACGCTTCTACGCTTTTCTTGCCGAAAACCTTGCTTCGCGCGGTCACCAAGTCATTTTCCCTTCGGCTGTCTTCTGTGCGATAGCCAGTCAGTCCATTGCCCACGACTCGGGGCGTCTGCTTGTGGCGCAAGATGCCGACGGCAAGTGGGCAGCTGGGCTTTTTGTTGTTTATGATGAGCACTCTCTTTACTACATCATGTCA
Organism: uncultured Bacteroidales bacterium; assembly: GCA_937892095.1. Taxonomy (GTDB): domain Bacteria; phylum Bacteroidota; class Bacteroidia; order Bacteroidales; family Marinilabiliaceae; genus W3P20-009. The sequence goes on from CALAVC010000213.1 coordinate 40,226, forward strand.
ACATATTCGGCCACTTATTCTCGTCTTGGAGCTCTCGAATGGCTCTCTTTTCAGACCATAAAGATGGCTCAGTCTATGAATCTTACATTCGATTTTGAAGGCTCTGACGATCCCAATATTGCAATTGCATATAGCCGTTTTGGCTCCGAGCCACACACCTACACTTCGGCGCAATGGTATGCAGCGCCAATAATTAGGTGGCTCGTCGGTAAAAAATAGTTTTTTTTTCTCTATCCGATTTTACTTTTTGCATTTAGGTGGGTCTTAATAGCAGAACGTCGTTCAAAAAACAATATTCTACAACCCACTTAAAAACAACAAGTATGAATGCTTCGAATGTTCTAAAAAAAGGAGTCATCGCTTCTCTCATGGTTGCTATGTGTATGACAGCTTCGGCTGCCGAGTCTGTCTCGTTTTGCTCTGCTCACAGCCCAAAGGCTGATACGGTAGTCGTGGTTAAGAAAAGACCACACGTGAAGCACAGGCACAGACACGACAAAAAAGTTGTGAAGGAGGTCGTCATAATAAAGCGATAAGCCATCAATGGTCTCCGATAACGACATCATTCAGGCGATTGGCGAAAATGCAGAAAAAGGATTTCGTCTATTCCTTGCAACGTATAAAGAGCCTATCTATTGGCACGTACGTCGATTGGTTGTGAGCCACGACGACGCAGAAGATGCTACGCAAGAAACCTTTGTGCGCATATTTCGCAACTTTACCCAGCATAGCCAAAGTCAATCGTTTAAGGCTTGGGTCTATCGCATTGCCACAAACGAGGCTTTGCGTATGTTGGGGAAACAAAAGAAGGGTTCTGTGCTTTCGCTCGAAGACTCGACATACGAAATGCTGAGTGCTAAGACTGACGAACATTTCGACGATAGCGACACTATCGTAGCTCTGTTGCAAAAAGCAATACTTTTCTTGCCCACAAAGCAACAACTTGTGTTCAATATGCGATACTACGATGATATATGTCCTACGACGAAATCGCTACCGTTCTCGATTCTTCGGTAGCCAATGTCAAGGCCAATTACCATTATGCAAAAGAAAGAATAGTCAAATTTATGCAAGCAAACTGTTAGGCTATGAATAATCAATTCGATTTAAATCAGGTCGGCAAACGCATGCCATATCGTGTTCCAGAAGGCTTCTTCGACAAGCTGGAATCTAACTAAGAGCCAGTTAAGCCGTGGCGTCTATACCGTAAAGACTAAGCAAGGAACCTCTAAATTGATTGTCAGATGATACGCAAGGTTTTCTTTATAGCTTGCCATAATGCTTGCCATTGTGGCACGTGCGCAAACGTTCAATGTCAACATCGCAGACATAATATATCAATTCCCTGCATCGCAGACTGCCGAAATGACTTTTGTCGATGGTGGAAATGTTCTGAACGTTCTTTCGCGTTCCTTTCCTCTAACGAATGTCAGTCAGATTATGGTTAGCAACGACGACGTCTCGAGCCCCACCATAAGTATTGCCGATGAGCAAAATTCTGGTTTTGAAAGTGTAGTCGATAAAGGTATAAGTTCCGAGTCATATCTTTCGCTCACAAGTGGGTTGCACCTTAATTTTCAACTATCGGGCATAACGCATGTCGTGATTGAAAGTGTAGATGCATACCCCATTGCAGGAGACGGCTTGCTTACTGTCGAAGACGGAAAGTTTGTAGAAATCTCTCAGCCTAAAAGTATCATTACCTTTTCAGCTCCTGACGGGCAAACTCTTGTGGCTGGCAAAGATTACCACATAGCCACATTCCCTTGCAACCTCTATGGTGGCTATCGATTGTCAATATACAGAGATGGTCTGGTTGCACACTACTTCGGTGTGCACCAAGTCGCCGAAGCTGGTATTTTCGATGAAATGCAGGTCATCGTTGACGAGATGGTCGATAATCGTGAAGAACGATTGCAACAACAATTCCTCCGCCTCATCGACCCTCGCGATGACGATAATCCCGACGACGAATGGTGTGTCTTGCGAGGTGCAACTGGCAATAATCCATACATCTGCTATGTCCCTACCACAAATGCGCAATACAAAAAGTTTCTTTCCGACCACTCTTTTGAAAGTGGTCAAGACGATTATCCCGTATGCAATGTTAGTTATGCCGAAGCTATTGCCTATTGTGAATGGCTCTCAAACAACGATTCCGAGCATGACTACCGATTGCCTTCCGAAGAAGATTGGATTCTTGGTGCCGGACATATGCCCAAAGATGTAACTATGAATAGCAATCACGTCGAGGACGGACTTACTGCTGTCGACGCCTACGCACAAACCGAAGGTGCTTGTGGTGGCATCGATTTCTGGGGCAATTGTTGAGAATGGACTTCTACGCAAACTGCCGACGGACAATACATCGTAAAAGGAGGTGCTTGGGACTCAAGTCGCGACTCTTGCCGTAGCGAATATTCCGACGACAGCAGCGATGGCTCCACTGGCTATGCCAATGTCGGCTTCCGTGTAGTTCGAGTCGACAAGTAATAGTAGGCTTCTCTGTTAATTACATGCGTAGCAAAAATTTGGGCGTACACAATCTCTTGTGTACGCCCATTTTTTTTGTAAGAGGTCTTTGACTTAGCTCTGTAGACTATACAATCCTACCCTTGGTTATTATTCTGCCCATGATTTCTTCTATTATGGGCAGGTCGGTCTGTGGCCACGCAAGGCTCATCAGCTGCATCGGCATAAACCATTCTGCTCGTGAGTGATGTGTGAGTTCCACAGTCCCGTCCACAATCTCTGCTACGAACGGATGTATTTGGAACTCCTTGTCGGCCGACACGTTAACCTTATATGGCGATAGTTCGTCTACAACGTTAATGTCGATGTTCAGCTCTTCTTGCACACGCCTTACTACGCACTCGCTCGGAGCTTCTCCTTCCTTGGGTTTCCCACCTGGAAACTCCCACTTGCCAGCATTCGATACTGTCGCACCCCTGTTGGCCGCAAGTATCATGCCTCCGCGTACTATTACAGCGCAAGAAACGTCTGTTGTCTGCATTCTTACTTAGGTTGTTTTGTGGTTTGATGTGGCTATTTCTTTTCTTCCCACTTTGTTAATACTTCTGTTTTTGTCTACGCCATTGTTCCCTCTAAGTTTACATATATAAAGTTATGAAAGGTTAATTAAATGTTAAAATTTAATAGGGCGTCTTGTCGTCTTTTTTTCGCCACAACTCAAAAGTTTCTCGTGCCTCATCGTGTAATATCTGTGTATAGCCAATGTTGCGCTCACTCTTTTCTTTTGCAAATTCCTCATATATCATCGAATCGTCAAAGTCTATGCTCGCCGCGTCGTGTTGGTCGTTACCATAAAAAATGTGCGATATGTGCGCCCAATAGATTGCACCCAAACACATAGGACACGGTTCGCACGAAGTGTAGATTATCGCACCCTCAAGGTCGTGAGTGCCTGCATTGGCAGCCGCATCGCGTATGGCCGAGACTTCAGCATGTGCCGTCGGGTCGCAATTGGCGGTTACTCTGTTTACTCCGCGTCCAAGTATCAGCCCGTCTTTTACCACAACCGCGCCAAACGGACCACCACCATTACGCACGTTGTCCGAAGCCATCATGATGGCCTCGCGCATAAATTTCTCGTCTTGTTTTGTTGCCATATTTTAAGCCGTTTCTTACAAAGTTAACCATTTGTTATAAATGCATTCTCCATTACTAATCTTTGCAATCGGCAAAAAAAACTTATTTTTGCAAAAAAATATTATTTTTACTCTTACCGAACAATGACCGCTAAAAGGTTCTTCCTGTCCGAAGACGAAATCCCGCAACAATGGTATAACATACAAGCAGACATGGTCAACAAACCCCGTCTGCCTCTCGACCCCAAAACAAAAAAAGTTCTTACTCCTGCCGACCTCGAACACATCTTTGCTGCCGAGGTTTGCAAACAAGAGTTTAATCAGACCGATGCGTGGATCGACATTCCCGACGAAGTCCGCGAACAATACAAAAGCTATCGTAGCACGCCCCTCGTGCGTGCCACAGGTCTCGAAAAACTTCTCGGCACACCCGCCCACATATACTTTAAGAACGAGAGTGCAAGCCCCATAGGCTCTCACAAACTCAATTCGGCCCTCCCACAAGCCTTTTACTGTGCTCAGCAGGGCGTTACGCATGTAACCACCGAAACAGGTGCTGGGCAATGGGGTACTGCCCTTTCCTATGCTGCCAAGGTCTTCGGTCTTACTGCCGAAGTCTTTCAAGTCAAGGTAAGCTATCTTCAAAAACCCTATAGGCGTAGTATGATGCAAACCTTTGGTGCCAAGGTCTATGCGTCTCCTTCCGATGTTACCGAGTGTGGACGCAAAATCCTTGCTGCCGACCCCAACAACAGTGGCTCCCTCGGCACAGCCATCTCCGAAGCAGTCGAACGTGCCGTCGCTACACCCAATTGCAAGTATACCCTCGGTTCCGTCCTAAGCCACGTAACTCTCCATCAGACCATCATTGGTCTCGAAGCTGAAAAGCAAATGCAGCTCGCAGGTGAGTATCCCGATGTCGTCATCGGGTGTTTCGGTGGTGGCTCCAATTTTGGTGGCATAACGTTCCCTTTCCTTCGCCACAACCTTTCTGGCGAACGCCACACCCGATTTATCGCCGCCGAGCCAGCCTCTTGCCCCAAGCTTACACGTGGAGTCCTCCGCTACGACTTTGGCGATGTCGCAGGCTACACTCCGCTTTTGCCCATGTATACGCTCGGGCATAAGTTCATGCCAGCCAATATACATGCAGGCGGTCTCCGCTACCATGGAGCCGGTACCATAGTAAGCCAACTCCTCAACGACAAACTCATAGAAGCCGTCGACATCCGTCAGCTCGAATCTTTCGAAGCTGGCATGAAGTTCGCTCAGTCCGAAGGCATAATACCCGCTCCCGAATCGTGCCACGCCATAGCAGCAACCATTCGCGAAGCCGAAGCCTGTCGAGCCACTGGCGAACAAAAAGTCATCCTCTTCAACCTTTCTGGTCATGGTCTCATCGATATGGCATCATACGATATGTACCTCGAAGGCAAACTTCAAAACTATATCGTATCCGACGACGACATCAGTCGCAACGTCGAAGGTCTCGATAAGGTTATCTAAGTTCTTCAGAAAATATCCGCTTCGCAAAGAGCAAAGAGCAAAATAAAAGTCCCTTTTGCATAATTTTTAATTAAAAAACTTATTTTTGCTCTTAGCTTATCTAAGAGATAAAGAAACAATTAATACAACAAACTATACAATGAAAATCAAGAATCTGATTGTTATGGCAGGCCTCAGCGCCGCCGTCGTTCTGACTGGTTGTAACGCTTCTTCTGCTACCAAGGGTGGCATCATCGGTGGCACTTCGGGTGCTGTCGTAGGTGCAGGTGTAGGTGCTCTCGTTGCCAAGAACAACCGTAAGAAAGGTGCTCTCATCGGTGCTGCTGCTGGTGCTGCTGTCGGCACAACCGCAGGTGTCATCATTGGCAAGAAGATGGACAAGAAGAAAGCTGAACTCGCTGCCCTCGAAAACGCTACCATCAACGAAGTTGAAGACCAAAACGGTCTCAAAGCCATTCAGGTAACCTTCGGCGAAAATGGCATCAAGTTCGCTACCAATAGCTCTACTCTCAGCGCCGACGCCAAGAGCCATCTCGCAGACTTTGCCAAGAAGCTCACCAGCGGCGAGGATATGTCTACTGCCGACATCACCGTCGAAGGTCACACCGACAACACTGGCTCGCAAGCTACCAACCAAAAGGTTTCCACAGCTCGTGCAAAAGCTGTTGCCGACTATCTCATTTCGCAAGGTGTTCCTGCAAGCCGCATCACCTCTCGTGGTCTCGACTATCAATACCCCATTGCCGACAATAGCACCAAAGCTGGTCAGGCTCAAAACCGTCGTGTAGAAGTCTACATCACCGCAAGCCAAGACATGATTAAAGCTGCCGAAGCCGAAGCTAAATAATCAAGTCTAAGCAGACCAAATCATAATCTCACCGTGCGAAACGACAGTCTCGCACGGTGTTTTTGTATTTTCTCATACCGCATTTGTCTTATTGTCCTACAATTCATTCTTCTTACCTTTGCTCACGATATATAGCATCATCAATAAGCAAATATGAACGACGGTCCCACACCCACTCGACAAGGTCTTTTATCCCTTCTCCCACTCGTACTTTTCCTCCTTTTCTACCTCGGTGGCTCACTCGCCATAGGCGATTTCTATCGCATACCCATGACAGTCGCATTTCTCCTGACTTCAGCCCTTGCCGTTGCCGTCAGTAAAGGTAAACTCAACAAGCGCGTTGCATACTTTTCATCTGGAGCTGGCGATAAAAACATCTTGCTCATGGTCTGGATCTACATCTTGGCAGGAGCCTTTGCTGCTGTCGCCAAGCAAATGGGAGCCGTCGACGCCACAGTCGCCCTCACCCTGCGCATCCTTCCTGCCAATCTTGTCTATGTAGCCCTATTCCTTGCAGCCGCTTTCGTCTCTCTTGCCATCGGAACATCTGTTGGCACCGTCGTGGCCCTCACGCCCATAGCCGCTGGAGTCGCCACTCAGCTTGGCGTTTCCGTTCCTCAGCTCACCGCCATCGTCCTCGGAGGAGCCTATTTCGGCGACAATCTATCTTTCATCAGCGACACCACCATCGCCGCCACTCAAACACAAGGCTGTCGCATGGCCGATAAGTTTCGACTCAACATTCGTATCGTCTGGCCAGCCTTCCTCTTTATGATTATCTATTGTGCCGTTTGTGGCTATAACCTCAATGCCACTCCATCTCTCGCACCCATCGATTTTGTCGGAGTCGTTCCCTATGCCACCGTCATCGGACTCTCCATAGTCGGCATCAACGTCCTCGTCGTCTTGCTCTTCGGTCTATTTCTCGCTTTTTCAATAGGCATAGTCTCTCTGCGCACCACCTTTTGGCAATCACTTCACACACTCTCCGATGGCATATCTTCCATGGGCGAACTCATCGTCATCGCACTCCTTGCCGGTGGCATGCTCGAACTCATTCGTCGTAATGGTGGCATTCGCATAATAATGTCTCTTTTCAGCAAGAAAATCCGTGGCACTCGTGGTGCCGAACTCGCCATCGCTGCTCTCGTTGCGCTTGCCAACGTATGCACAGCCAACAACACCGTTGCCATTATCACCGTCGGTCGCATAGCCCACGAAATCTCAAGCCGCTACCATGTCGACCCACGCAAAGCCGCCAGCATACTCGACACCATTTCTTGCTCCGTACAAGGCATACTCCCCTATGGAGTCCAAATGCTGCTCGCCGCCAAATTGTCAGCCTCCACACCTCTCGACATACTCGTCCATCTCTACTACCCTCTGCTAATCGCAATTTGTATGCTTGTCTCCATTTGGATCCGACGTCCCAAACTCGCACACGTCTGTTGATAAATCAAAAATAAAATATTATCTTCGCACCCGATTTGTGTCGAGCAAATCGTAAAATAATTGCACACTCGGGTAAGCAGCCTCGTTGCAAGGTTTACTCGTGTTGCCAACTCAAAATCATTCATTATAGTCTAACAAAACAACAAAAAAGACTGTGAACACATTAAGTTACAAGACCGTGTCGGCCAATAGCGCCACCGTTGACAAGCAGTGGTTGCTCGTCGACGCTACCGACCAAACACTCGGTCGCCTCGCTTCCGTCGTCGCTAAGCTCGCACGCGGTAAGTACAAGCCCAACTTCACACCTCATGTCGATTGTGGCGATAACATCGTCATTATCAATGCCGACAAAATTAAGCTCACTGGCAACAAGCTTCAGAACAAGGTGATTTTCTACTACAGCGGTTACCCAGGTGGTCGCCACGACAAGACCGCTGGTGAACTCCTTAGCAAGAACGCCTGCAAGCTCCTCAAGCATTCCATCAAAGGCATGCTCCCCAAGAATCGTCTCGGAGAGAAAATCCTTGGCAATGTTTACATCTACGCAGGTGCTGAGCATCAGCAAGAAGCGCAAAGCCCAAAACTAATCGACATCAACAAGTACTAAATCACCATGAGCGCAGAAGTAATCAATTCAGTAGGACGTCGCAAAGCAGCTGTGGCACGTGTTTTCCTCAGCACTGGCAAAGGTCAGATAACCATCAACAAGCGCACTCTGACCGACTATTTCCCCGATGCTAACTTGCAGTTCATCGTCATGCAGCCCCTCAATACGCTCGGTGTAGCAGGCAACTACGACATCAAAGTCAACCTCGATGGTGGTGGCATCAAAGGTCAGGCCGAAGCTCTTCGCCTCGCCATCGCTCGCGCACTCGTCAAGCTCAATGCCGACGACAAGCCAGCTCTCAAAGCCGAAGGCTTCATGACTCGTGATAGCCGTGTCGTTGAACGTAAGAAGCCAGGTCAGCCCAAAGCTCGCAAACGCTTCCAATTCAGCAAACGTTAATATACATTGTTTAGTATCTAAACCCCACAGATGCTTTTTGTTGGCCTACTGTGAGGTTGCCTAACAAAAAAAGAAAGTAAACAAAATGTCCAGAACAAACTTCGACCAACTCCTCGAAGCAGGTGTACACTTCGGACACCTCACCCGTAAATGGAATCCAGCCATGAAGCCCTATATCTTCATGGAAAAGAACGGTATCCACATCCTCGACCTCCACAAGACCGTAGCCAAAATAGACGAAGCTGCCGAAGCTCTCAAGTCTATCGCTAAGTCTGGTCGTAAAATTCTCTTCGTTGCAACCAAGCGCCAAGCTCGCGACATCGTTGCCGAAAAAGTAGGTGCAGTCGGTATGCCTTTCGTTGTTGAACGTTGGCCAGGTGGTATGCTCACCAACTTTGCAACCATCCGCAAGACCGTCAAAAAGATGAGCTCTCTCGACAAACTCGTCAACGATCCCGTTTTCAGTAGCCTTTCCAAGCGCGAACGTCTCCAAATCAATCGTCAGCGCGAGAAACTCAACAAGAACCTCGGCTCTGTCGCCGACCTCAACCGTCAGCCATCTGCCATCTTCGTTGTCGACGTAACCAAAGAACACATCGCCATCAAAGAGGCTAATCGTCTCAACATCCCTGTGTTCGCCATGGTCGACACCAACTCCAACCCAGCCGATGTCGACTATGTAATCCCAGCTAACGACGATGCCTCTAAGTCTATCGAACTCATCGTAGGCACAATGACACAAGCCATCCGCGAAGGCCTCGAAGAACGCAAAGTCGAAAAGCCCGAAGACGAAGAAGCTCCAGCAAAGCGCACCGCCACCAAGACAGGTGCTCGCCGTGCTCGCAATGCCGAAGCAGCTCCCGAAGCTCAAGCTGAGTAATATAGCTTCATAACATAATCCAATGCCCGCAACTCAGCCTTAGCGGCATGAGTGTGGGCATTTGGTTTTTAAACTAAAAAAGTATTCACTAACCCTTAGCAACATACAACCACAATAAAGCTATGGCAATATCTGCACAAGACGTCAAGCGACTACGCGACGAAACCAATGCAGGCATGATGGACTGCAAAAAAGCCCTCACCGAAGCTAACGGCGACTTCAACCGTGCTCGAGACATCCTCAAAGAGCGTGGACAAGTAATCGCAGCCAAAAGAGCCGACCGCAATGCAACCGATGGCGTAGCCCTCGCCAAAGTTTCCGCCGACGCTAAGTTTGGCGTAGCCATAATCCTCAATAGCGAAACCGACTTCGTCGCCAAAAACGAAGAGTTCGTCAAGCTCGCCAATAAAATTGCCGACCTCGCTCTCGAAGCTAAGCCTGCCGACCTCGAAGCTCTCAAAAACCTTAGCCTCGAAGGCGACACTGTTGCCAACAAAGTCAACGCACTCACTGGTATCATTGGTGAGAAAATCGACCTCTCTGCCTATCAGAGCATCTCGGCCGACTGGATCTCTCTATATATCCATGCTAACAATAAGATAGCTTCTCTTGTTGGCTTCAACAAGAAGACCGACGAACGTCTCGGTAAAGACGTCGCCATTCAGGTCGCCACCATGTCGCCTGTCGCTGTCAACCGCAATGCTGTCCCTGCCGAACTCATCGAGCACGAACGTCAAACAGCCATCGAGAAGACCAAACTCGAGCTCTGCCAGAAAGCTGTTGAAGCTGCCCTCACCAAGGCTGGTTACAACCTCTACATAGCCGAAAACGAAGAGCACCTCAACGAAGGCATAATGAAGGGCAACATTACCGCAGAACAAGCCGATGATATTCGCCGCATAAAGAAAGAGGAAGCCGAGAAGAAGGCCGCAAGCCTCCCAGAACAGATGATTCAAAACATCGTCAAAGGGCGCATCGAGAAATTCCTCAAAGAGCGCACTCTCGTCGACCAAGAGTTTGTAATGTCCGACGAGGGCAACATAACCGTTGGTGCTTATCTCGCCAAGATTGATAAAGAACTCCAACCCACTGGTCTCGTTCGCCTCGCTCTCGGTGAATAAAAACATCGCTTGACACAGCAAGTCATAAACAAAGAAGAGGACACGTCAGACAAAATGAAGTGTCCTCTTTCTTTTAAATTCTAATAGCCATTCTATGAAATCCGTTGCCGATATACTTGCTAACCAATCAACACCTGGCTTCTCCATCGAAGTTCTCCCTCCCATCAAGGGTAAAAGCATAAATCAGCTCTTTGCCGACCTCGACAAACTCACAGCCTTTCACCCTCTCTTTGTCAACATAACAACTCACCACTCAGAACCAATTTTTCTCCCTCTTGCCGACGGTAACTTGCGTAAAATGTTTGTCCGGCGTCGTCCGGGAACAGTAGCAGTAGCCTCTGCCATCCAAAATCGCTACAATATACCAGTCGTTCCTCATATCATTTGTTCAGGATTCTCCCCCGAAGAAACCGAATACGTCCTCATCGACCTCGACTTCCTTGGCATTCACGACCTTTTTCTCCTCCGTGGCGATAACGACAAAGAAACCTTCGTCCCCAAAAACGTAAGCCATCAATATGCCTCACAACTTATCGAGCAAGTAAACAATTTTAATTCTGGCAAGTCTATCGACGGTTCCGATTTTGAAAAGCCATCCACTCTTTTCACGTTCGGTGTCGCAGGCTATCCCGAAAAACATGCCGAAGCACCCAATCTAAAAACCGACATCGACCGACTAAAACAAAAAGTCGACATGGGTGCCGACTACGTCGTTACGCAGCTCTTCTACGACAACCAAAAATTCTATCGTTTTGTCGATTCGGCCATGTCTGCCGGAATCTCTGTCCCCATCATACCCGGTCTCAAACCGCTAAGTCGCAAAAAGCAATTAAGTGTAATCCCCAGCGTTTTCGGAACCGAAATCCCTCAATCGCTTGTCGAAAGCATCTCGTCCGCAAGCGACGACAATGAAGTCAAAAAAATAGGACAAGACTTCCTCCTTTCACAAGCCGACGACCTTATTCACCATGGCGTAAATTGTGTCCATTTCTACACACTCGGAGCCGTCGACACCATCTGCAATGTCCTCTCTTCCCTTTTTAAATAAATCACCACTTTGAGCCGAAAAATTAAAATGTACTTCGCTTTGCTAAAAGATTAAATAAAAAGTGTAATTTTGCAAATGTTCGAAACATTTTATCTGTTGCTCGAACTCCGTTCTTTGAATTATTTCACGAGGCACACATATCAACTGACAAAATATTTTTCCGCACATCATTAAGCCAAGTAAAAAGCATGGAATATATAACCTTCGACAATACCCGATTAAATCCTAAAAGTCAGCGGAATGAGAC
>CALAVC010000214.1 GCA_937892095.1 uncultured Bacteroidales bacterium
GGTTGCCGATGGTTATGGCGTCGTAGTTCATGTAGTTGAAGACGCGAGCTACGGCGTGGACATTGCCTGTGTCGACGAAGTTGTAGTAGTAGGTGGCTGGTGTGCCTTGCAAGAAGTCGCCACCGTCGAGGAGGATGACGTTGCGAGAGGTGTCTCGGACACTCTGCACGAACGAATAGACTTTGGAGAGGCTATTGGCGGCGGTGGTGTCGGCCTGGAAATGGTGGTTGAAGAGGGCACCGTGGGTGTCGGTGGTGTAGAGAACGTTGATGGTTTGAGCCGAGGAGGCTATGCACCATGATATTATGGCGAGGAAGGTGAGGCGAGATAGGAGGGACGTTTTCATACACCGATGTTGTTTTTGATTATGCCCTGTTGTCGTTGTTGGCGTCTGGGTTGTCGTTGTCGGTATTGGACTTGCCTTCGATGCCGTCGCGAAAGCTCTTCATGCCTCGTCCGAGTCCGTTCATTAGTTCGGGTATTTTTTTGCCGCCGAAGAAGAGGAGGGCGAGGACTGCGATGAGGAGTATTTCGGAACCGCCTAGGTTGAGAAAAAGGAGGTGAGAGTGCATGTGCAAGTGTTGTGTTTATCGGAGGATGGTCTGAGCACGGTCGGGGCCTACGGAGACGATTTTGACGGGTACTCCGAGGTAGGTTTCGATGAAGGATAGGTAGTCTTTGAACTCTTGTGGGAATTGGGATTCGGAGGTCATGCTACTCATGGGTGTTTGCCAGCCTTTGAATGTTTTGTAGACTGGTGTTACGTCTTCGGATATGTCGAAGGGTAGTTCGTTGGTTTCTTTGCCAGCTACGCGGTAGGCTACGCATGCTTTGATTTCGGGGAAGGCGTCGAGGACGTCGCTTTTCATCATGATGAGCTGCGAGACTCCGTTGATGATGACGGCGTAGCGCAGTGCAACGAGGTCGACCCAACCGCAGCGTCGTGGTCGTCCGGTTACGGCTCCGTATTCGTGTCCGAGGCTACGGAGTGTTTCGCCTGTTTGGTCTTCGAGCTCGGTGGGGAATGGTCCGCTGCCGACGCGAGTGCAATATGCTTTGAAGATGCCGAAGACTTCGCCTATGCGTCGGGGAGATACTCCGAGTCCGACGCAAGCGCCTGCACTGATGGTGTTGGAGGAGGTTACGAACGGATAGGAGCCGAAGTCGACGTCGAGCATGGTGCCTTGTGCTCCTTCGGCGAGGACTGTCTTGCCAGAGGTGAGGAGGTTGTTGATATAGTGTTCGCTATCGACGAAGGTGAATGTTTTGAGGAGTTCGATTCCTTTGAACCATTCTTTTTCGATTTCGTCGAGGTTGTAGGCGAAGTCGTAGTGAGAAAGTATTTCTTTGTGACGTGCTATGGCGTCGTTGTATTTTTGCTGGAAGTTGTTTTCGATGTCGCCTATGCGTAGTCCGTTACGGCTGATTTTGTCGGTATAGGTTGGTCCGATGCCTTTTCCTGTGGTTCCGATTTTGCCTTTTCCTTTGGCGGCTTCGTAGGCTGCGTCGAGGAGTCGGTGAGTTGGTAGGATGAGGTGTGCTTTGCGGGATATGAGGAGACGTGAGCGTAGGTTGTGTCCAGAGGCTTCGAGTTGTTCGACTTCGGCTTTAAAGAGGGCTGGGTCGAGGACGACGCCGTTGCCGATGATGTTGACTTTGTCGCCTTGGAATATTCCGGAGGGTATGGAGCGGAGGACGTATTTTTGTCCTTCGAACTCGAGTGTGTGTCCGGCATTTGGTCCACCTTGGAAACGTGTTACGGCTGCATATCGTGGAGTGAGGACATCGACTACTTTACCTTTACCTTCGTCGCCCCATTGTAGGCCTAACAGAACGTCTACTTTCATTATATGATTTTCAAATATTTTTTAACACAAAAAAAGCGGATTATATGTTGGTGTCGAAAGGAATCGCACTGCATATATCCGATGTGCTAAGATATGCAAAAAAAATGAACTGACAAGAATGGTGCGTGTCAAAACATAAAAAATGTGAAATATGAGATGGGGTTGAAGAGGGGTTAGGGAGGACTTAGGTGGGTTTGAAATTTTATATAAAATTGCATTGTATGACTATTTTTTACTATTTTTAGCCTTTCAAAATATGATTATACATATTTAAGTAGAAGATGCAGAGAAAAATCGAGTTATTGTTAGGGGCGACGTTAGCGGTGTCGTTGTGTCAAGGCGTAGCGACGGAATGTGTGGCACAGGAGCCCACGATACACTTTACAACTAACGATATGGCGGCATGTGATGTAACGACATTGGCGTGTCCGTTGGAGCTGGACAATTATAGTGGTGGGTATACGTATATTTTTGTGTATTATACGATAGATGATGCGGACCAACAGATTAGTGGTTGGAGTGCACGACTGTCGGATGTGGTTAAGGATGGGGAATATAAGTGGACGCAAAGCATAGGCGACAAGCGGTATGATAATGAGCGTGGATATAGGGATTATACTATAAATATTGTGTCGGCACGCTTTGGAGATGGGGCATTAAATGAGAATGGTCCGTCGATAAAGGTTGGTTATCCGTCGAAACTGCTATGGCATGTGTATGGGACTCCGACGACGGATGCTGTGCTTGTGGCGGCGAATGACCCAAGCGCTATAAAGATAACAAATAAGGCTGAGAATTGTGGTTGGGACTTGCAGTTGAAGGCAAACTCGGCATGGGATAACGGCGTGTCGAAATATGAGTGGTGGAGTTCGTCGGATAACTTTACATTTTCGGGTGAAGCTAAGGGCGTTGGGTCGACTACATGGCTAAACGAGAATAGACCGAGTACGGAAAACGGAGTAAAGGTTGGTTTTCCACAGGCGATGAAGACGACGATAACGCTTAGACAGACGGTTGGAAACATGTGTTGGAGCGAGACGACGAAAGAGATTACAATGCTTGGAATGCCGCGTGGCACGATAGCGAGTAAAGATGAGGCTGGAAATGATAAACTGATAGAGATGTGTTCGTCGGTGGATGTAAGCGAGGACCCAACAAGGGTGTTTAGCGGTACATTGACGTTGGCAGGAGAGCAGCCATTTGTGGCTACATTGTCGACTGGAGATAGGTATGAAGATCTTGCAAATGGGATAAACTATTTTGATGGAGCTACGGCACAAGAAGCTGGTTCGGTGGTCATAGCAGAGTTGACGGATAGTAATGGGTGTGTGGCTGACGAGACGCTATTGATGGGAAACATAAACGTGAGAGATAGGAAGCCTCAACCGATATTTCGCAACGATACGATAAGTAGTAATAGTAAAGACTTGCGAGTGGAGGCTGAAGCATCGCAAAATAGTCATGATTTTGAATGGGGCGTGCTACCTGAGAGTGTGAAGAAGAGGTTTGATACGAAGATAGTGGGTAACTCGTATGCAGCGGAAGTCGTGAGCAATATGAACGGATTGATAGGGTATTACGTTATAGAGACAGATAATGGTGGTGGAGAAATGGTGTCGTGTAGTTCGGACACGACAAAGCTATACGTTGACTTCTCGATGCCGATTCGGTATCCGAATGCGATAAGTCCGAATGGCGATGGCAAGAACGATTGCCTCGTAATAGAGGGCTTATCGGAAGAGAACAGAGTGATGGTGGTTGACGGTCGGGGTAAAGTTGTGTTCGAGACAGAAAACTACCGGAACGACTGGAATGCAGAAGGGCTTGAAGATGGTTATTACGTGTATGTGTTTAAGGGCACGGGCACAAAAACAGTAAAAGAACAATTGGTCATAAAGAGGAAATAAGAGATGAAAAGCATAGGGAAAATATCATTAGGACCGATTGTGGGACTGGCTTGTGGGGCACTACTATTGATGGGTGCAGAACAGGCTACGGCACAGAACGAAATAATAGTGTCGCAATATGTACATAATCAGTATGCAATAAACCCAGCGTTTGCAGGTTCGCGAGAAGGACTAAGTCTGTATGGCGGATTTCGGAAACAGTGGACAGCGATAGAGAACACGCCACGAAGCTTTTTGTTTACGGGACATACGCCTCTGCGAAATGAGAAGATGACGCTTGGCGCAAACCTGTACGTGCAGGGCATACACGAGACTACGAGTGCAGGACTGATGGTGTCGGTTGGCTATCGGACACAGATTAAGAGAGATGTGTATTTGGGCTTTGCACTTCAGCCTGGCGTGGCGATACGAACGGCTGATTGGAGCAAGGTGAGACTGATGGACGAGCAAGACAACGTGTTTACTGATAAGGAGTCGGGAGCTGCACCGTTGCTTGGTTTTGGCGCATCGATATATGCACCGAAATATTTTGCGGGGCTTTCGGTACAGACTTTATTCTTGTCGGACTCGTTTGAACGGACGAAAGCAGAGTTTGCACCAGCAGATGCGACGTACTTGTTGACTGGGGGATACTGGTTTGATGTGAACGATAGATGGGCTATTCAACCATCGTTGATGTTGGATTATAACAAAGCCAACGACATGGCGACAGACATTACGGCTTCGGTGATATATAATGAAAAGTTGTGGGTAGACTTGGCTTATAGGACGACCAAAGACATGACGATAGGCGTGGCATATATGCCAAAGAGACAGCTAAAGATTGCATATAGTTATACACTATCGATGGGTGACTTGCGGAGTTATGACGCTGGTTCGCACGAGATTTCGATACAATATGACTTTGTGTATAGATCGGAAGAGCGTCGTGTAGGGAAAG
>CALAVC010000215.1 GCA_937892095.1 uncultured Bacteroidales bacterium
TGGTTAACATAATACAAATTATGCTAAAATGCTAAACAAACTGCTAAGGAGGACGATACTCGCCCTCATGATGTGCGTCTGTTCGGCTGTCGGCACGTGGGCACAGACGCAGACCCTGACGGGTCGTGTGCTCGACGAAAGCGGACAACCCATTCCGGGCGCCACGGTCATCGAGAAAGGCACAACCAACGGTACAGTGTGCGACATCGATGGTAATTATTCAATCAACGTTCAGCCGGGTGCTACAGTAGTGGCTGGCTTCATCGGCATGGAGAGCGTCGAGTCCACAACGGGTGGCGACATCGTCCTTAAAGATGAGCTTACGGCATTGGACGAAGTCGTGGCCGTCGGCTACGGCAACACAGTACGTCGCGACCTGACAGGCTCTGTGGGCTCTATCAGTGGCGACAAACTTGCCACGACACCTGTGGCTAGTGCGGGCGAAGCTCTTGCTGGTAAGGTGGCTGGTGTGCAGGTAACAACGGTCGACGGTGCGCCGGGTGCCGACATCAACATCCGTGTGCGTGGCGGCACGTCTGTTACGCAGAGCAACCAACCTCTTTTCATTGTCGACGGATTCCCGACAGACAACATCAACGACATCCCACCGACCGACATCCAGAGCATCGACATCCTCAAAGACGCTTCGCTGACGGCAATCTATGGTGCCAAGGGTGGCAACGGTGTTGTCATCGTAACGACCAAGGGTGCACAAGAAGGCAAGATGAAAGTCGACTTCAACATGTATCATCAGGTCAGTATGCTCGCTAAGCATATCGACGTACTCGACGCCTACGAGTTCATGCTCTTCAACACCGAAGCAGTCGAATTTAGCCGGTCGGACAGCAACCGCCGTACATGGCGTAAGAACTGGGGTAACACCCTCGGCATGGAGAACGACCTTGACCTCTGGAAGAACGTCGAAGGAACCGATTGGGAAGACGAAATCATGGGCTCACACCCATGGAGTCACATGTACAATGTAACCATGAGCGGTGGCAACGAAAAGATTAAAGCCAACGTCAGCCTGACGCACAACGAAACAAATGGTATCATTTCGGGCAGTGGCGTTACGCGTACAAACATGAACACCAAACTCAACATCAAGTTCAACGACTACATCAAGCTCCTTATCAACCCACGCGTAACCTATCGTCGCGACACTGGCGTAGGTGCAGACAACGTCGGCAAGAGCGGTATTGTTGGTGTTCTGCGCTATCACCCAGTAGACGGTATCCGCACCACAGGTGGTTGGGACGAAAATCTTCAGAACGAAGAAGAAGAATATGACTTCGCCATCACCAACCCCAACAACGAAATCGATCAGAACTACAACAAGAAGCACTCCTACAGCTTCACCAACCAAGCAAGCCTCGAGATTACACCTATAAAAGGTCTTGTCTTCAAGAGCGACATTGCACTCTTCAACTCGTTCTCCGACCAGAACCAGTTCTACGGTTGGCTCTCTTCGTCGGCTGTCGACGAACAACCAGTCCTTACGACCAAGACGACTCGCTCCAACCGACTGACTTGGACCAACACCTTGTCTTACTCCAAGACCATCAACGACTTCCACAACTTCAACGTCCTCGCTGGTCAGGAAATACAGCAACAATTTGGCTCGAACGAGAGCATGACCGAACGCTACTTCCCCAAGACCACCAGCGCAAGCCAAGCCATTGCAAACGCTCAGTTGGGTCGTCCATATAGCAACACTTCGGCCGTTAACACTCCCGTCAAGACAAGTTCATTCTTCGGTCAAATCTCCTACAACTACGACCACAAGTACCTCATTAGCGGCACGTTCCGCGCCGACGGCTCGACCAAGTTCGCACCCGGCAAGCAGTGGGGCTACTTCCCGGCCGTCAGTGCAGCATGGGTCATCAGTCGCGAAGACTTTATGGACTTCGATTGGCTAAGCAACCTCAAGCTACGTGCAGCCGTCGGTAAGTCGGGTAACAACAATATCGACAACGATCAGGCCTCCTACACCTATGACGTCAGCAAGAGTAATCTTCAGTTTGCCGAAGACGGCACAAAGCTTACCGAAAGCACCAACCTTATGTATGCCAACCATGGCGACGATGTCATGCCCAACCCCGACATCAAGTGGGAGACAACGCTCAGCCGCAACATAGCTCTCGACATGGGTTTCATGGACGGCAAGCTCGAGATTACGCCAGAATTCTATTGGAACACAACCAAAGACCTTCTTCTCAAGGCCGAAATCCCTCAGACTACAGGCTATCAGAAGCAATATCAAAATGTGGCTCAGGTAACTAACAAGGGCATCGAAGTGTCGCTCAACTATAACATTATTCAGACTACCGACACCCGACTCGACCTCAACTTCAACATTGGGCATAATAAAAACGAAGTTGATAAACTCGATGGGGTAAACAATACCATGACAAGTGGCACACACGCCAAGTGGTATTCAGTCTACGACTCCGAGACCTCTGGCTCCGACTATCTTGTCAAGGTCGGCGAGCAAATTGGCATGATGTATGGCTTCGAATACGACGGCATATATCGTATCGATGAGTTCGATTTCAAGAACAACACCTACGTCGAACACCTCAAAACCGACGAGGCAGGCAACACAGTTGCGCCCTACAATAAAATAATCAACGACGGCTCGCTCCAACCGGGCGACATCAAGTTCCGCGACCAAGACGGCAACGGCATTATCGACGTCAACGACCGTGTGGTCATCGGCAACACCACGCCCAAAGTACAAGGTGGCTTCGGGTTGAGTGGTAGCTGGAAGCAGATAGATTTTTCTGCCAACTTCAACTATATGCTCGGCTTCGATGTCTACAATGCCACTGCACAAGAGCTTAGCTCTGGTTCGGTCGATGCGCTCCACCCTAAAAACGTCCTTGCCGATTTTGACAACGACAGCCGTTGGCGCTACATGGCTGGCACTACTGCCGACGTCATGCACACCGCTGCCGACCAAACAGCCTACATACAGGCCAATGCTGGTAAGACTCTCTGGAATCCTATACGCCTCACTCCGGGCAATAAGGGTAAGGCTCCTATGTTCTCCTACTTCGTCGAAGACGCTTCGTTCCTCCGACTCCAAGACGTAACGGTGGGTTACACCTTCAAAAAAGAATGGACAGAGAAGTTCAAGTGTCAGAAGGCTCGTGTCTACTTCACAGGCTCCAACCTCTTCTGCATAACCAACTACTCTGGCTACGACCCCGAAGTCGACATTCAGAGTGGACTGACGCCCAGCATGGACTACAACCGCTATCCGCGTAGCCGTGGTTTCCTTTTCGGTCTTAACCTAACATTCTAAGTCGAAAGAAATAAATGAAAAACAAGAAATATACCTTAGTTGTGTCGGTTGCTTCGCTCCTCTTTGCGTTGCCAGCTTGCGACGACTATCTCGAAGTCGACAGCCCCAGTAGTTTCAGCTCCGACTACGTCTTTAGCGAAAGCGAGATAGAAAAAGGGCTCACATCGATATACTCTGCTTGCGTCAGTTCCAAGACCTACGGCAGTGCATACCTGACCACTTTCTGCCTCAACTCCGATGTCGAAATGGCCACCAATAGCAACGAATTGCGTAACGCCACAGGCTCCGACTATCGCCTTTTCGATGCTAATGCCAATGGCACAGCACTCGCCAGTGCTTGGTGCGATGCCTACTCCACCATCGAGCGCGCCAACAACTTCATTGCAGGTGCTGAAGCCACCGAAGCCTATCAGGCTGGCAATGCCGAATATCTGCAGATGGTGGGCGAAGCCAAGTGCTTGCGTGCCATGAACTACTTCGATCTGCTTGTTCTTTGTGGCGATATACCTTTTAGTTTTACGCCAGCCACCGAACTCGAAACGCAGATAATGCCCATTGTCGACCGCAACACAATCCTCGACAATCTTATCTCCGACCTCGAAAAGGCAGCTCTCGACATGAAGTTTGCTTCCGATGTAACCATCGAACGTTGCTCCAAAGAATTTGCTTGGGCTCTCATAGCTCGCATGAGCCTCTTTCGTGGGGGTTACTCGCTCCGTCCGCAAGGCGAATCGCTCACTGCCTACGAGATGAAGCGTGCCGACGACTACCTTACCTACTACGACAAGACCATTCAATATGCCGACTCTGTCATCAAGAGTGGAACTCACCAACTTGGCAACGACTACAAGACCACATTCCTCAACGAATGCAACTTTATTGTCGACAACGCTGGCGATGCCATCTTCGAGATTCCTTTTGCCAATGGGCTTAGTGGCAACGTTGGCTATTCTCATGGTCCCAAGAGTGCCTACGACGACCCCAAGCGTGGCACCACCAATGGCGCTTTGCAACTCAACTGCTTCTATCGTTGGAGCTTCGACCCTGCCGACCTTCGTCGCGACTTTATTGTCGGTCTGTGGGACTACGCTGAGAATACAGCTGGCTTTACCTACAAAGATGAGGTCGGTAACGACGTTAAAAACACGACTCTTGCTTGCTACCCCACCAACATAATGTGCGACGAACTCTTGCAACGTTGCAACAAGTGGAGCAAGCTATGGAGCAATGGTTCTTTCGGTCAGGGCTCTTCCGGGAATACGGGCATCAACTTCCCATACATGCGCTACGCCGACGTTCTCCTTATGTATGCCGAAGCTGTCAACGAACGCAATGGAGCTCCCACTGCCGAAGCTTTTGACTGCATAAACAAGGTGCGTGAGCGTGCTGGGCTTCCTGCCACAACAGCCTCCAACCACGACGATTTCTTCCTTGCCATTATGGACGAGCGCGCTTGGGAGTTTGGCGGTGAAGGCTTGCGCTGGAAAGACCTTGTCCGTTGGAACAAATATTCCGAGGTCATCTATCGTCAGTTCCACAACTATAGTGTCGTGGCCAATCTTGTAGCCGACAATACGCCCTCCGATGCCGAATACGATGTCTGCACTTTCTACAAAGAAGAAGTCGACTCGGCAGCTTTCGGTCGGATACACTACGACGTTTCCACCATCTTGCCTCAGCAGATATATTATACCTACGACTTCTCGGGTGCTGGCTCTGTAGCCAACAGTTTCCCATGTTCCGACGACACCTACGTGCCTTTTGTCCTCTACAATGCTTATAGCTCAATAGGTAAACAAGAGGCCGCCACTCATGACGATTGGAATAGTCAGGACACCGATGCCCAAAAACACTGGGGCAGCGAAAACTCTGTCAATGACAATATCAACTACTCGTTCCGTGGCTATATCCGTAGCAGCTCTGCTGGCAAGCAAATCGTCGACAACAATGGTCAGCTCGTCGTAGCTCCCAATATTACCGACGGCAACTACTCCACTTTGCCTGCCGTACGCTACATCCTGCCCATTCCACGTGCCTATGTCGGCATGAGCCGTGGACAGTATGTCAACCACTATGGCTATTAACCCATCCTACAAACCATTTTGAACAATGAAATATAAAATATTTATATCGTCATTAGCCCTCGCTCTGGCGTTCACAGCCTGCGAAGACGACGACTGGTCGGCTTCTGACCAATCTCGTGAGTTCGCCACTATGTTTTGTCAGACCAACAACACTGGCGTAAGCGACGAAAATCGTATCTGCCATGGCGTCGAAGGCACCAACGACATTCAGCTCTTTTGGTACACTGTCAGCAACGTCTACGGCTACGAAATACGCTATCGTATGGGTGACGTGCTCGGTGCCGATTGGATAAACGACCCCGAACAGTACAAAGAAAGCATCATCATTCGCAATGCCGACACCTACGAATATCTTGTCAAGGGCCTTATGTACTCCACGCGCTACAAGTTCGCCATCCGTACCCTCAGTTCGCGTGGTCTCTCTGCCAATCCGTCCGACGACGAACTGCGTTCCAACCCCTACAACTCCAATTGGTATGGTGTGGGCGATGGCTCTCACCAAGCCAATATCTGCCTTGTGAAGACCAAAGATCGCTATCGTACTCCCGTCGTCATATCTCGTCAGATTCCCGACGAGACCTCGGTCAACATCAATGTTAATCTCAAAGTAAAAGATACCGACCCCAGCAACCCCAACTACAAAAAGAGTGTCGCTAAGTCGGTCGACATCTTCTACTCCTTTGCCACTCTTTCTTCCAATGGCGAGGATTCAATCTATCGTGCCGACTACATAACTGTTCAAGATGGCACCGAACTCGTCAAGACTGTCCAAATCCCAGATGACATCAAGAGTAGTGGCATTGGTGTCGTTGCCATCAATGGTCTTACGCCCAATACTATGTACACCATCAAGATTTGGAACAATACCGACGAACTCACTGCCGAAGGCAATGCTCTTACCGAAGGCGACCGCCCCTACAACACTGTCATGGTGCGTACTCACGGTGGCACGACCGACCCAATAGTAATCACTGGTGGCTACGATAGATCCGATACTATCTACGACCTCTCTCGACTCTCCGCCGATGCCACAGCCGACACTAAGACCAATCTCCAACTCCTCGAGTCGGCAGCCAAACGTCTCGATGCCAAGCGTGTCGACCACATATTCTCTTCTTTCATGGACGACGTAGAGCTCCCCGAAGGGCAGATCTTCGAACTCGAAGCTGGCAAAGCCTACTATTTCAACTCCACTGTTAGCATCTCCAAAGGCTTCACTCTGCGTGGGCAAGACCCCAACAATCGCTCCAAAGTCTACATGGGCATAGGGCACACACTCACTGGCGTCAAGACTTGCAATCTTGCTTTCGGACGCGACCCCGTCGAAGGTGAAGACGGCGAAATATCCATCGAAGATATTGTCTTCGAAAACATAGACTTCATCTGCGACGAAGGTTATGCTGGCGAACGCTCCACCTACGTCAATACACAAAATGGTTGGGCAATACCCAAAGATGCCTCTGGCAACCGTCTCGGCACAGGCAACTACCTCTTCAACTCAGCCTCCAACGATGCCATGGCTTTCGAACTCGAATCAATCCAGTTCTCCAACTGCTCTTTCACTGGCTTCAATCGTGGCTGGGTACGCGTCAAGAGTCTCGTCAAGAACGTCTTCCGTAAGTTTTATGTCGATAAGTGCCAGTTCAACGCTCTCGGCTGCTACACATTCCCAAGTTTTGGTGGCTATCCCATGATTTCTTTCAACGAATCCACCTACACGCCCGAAACCAATCCTTTCCAAGACTTCCGCTTTACCAACAATGTAGTCGTCGACTTCTCCAACGTCATTTTTGGCGTAGCTAAGTACAAAGAGTTCGAGCCCCGTTGGACGCTCGATGTCTCCAACAACGTCTTTGTCAACCCAGCCATGTACACAGGCTCCGCCATCTTCAATTTCAGTGCGTCTATCCCCACCGAAGGCATCGACCTCAAGGTCGCCAACAATCTCTTCGTACTCTCGCGTGCTGGCGACGAAGATGTCGACCGCCCCCTCAAAGCTACGGGTATCTCTATCAACAAAAATAGTCTTGGCGACAACTGTACGTTCCGCATCTACAACAACTACTCCACAGCTCGTTATGGTGCAGCCGACCCCACTGCCGACGACTCTTTCTTCACCAACGCCTCTGGTGCTTTCACTTCAAGCAATTGTGCAGGTAACGACTTCGTCGTCCTCGACGACGACCTTATGCCCAACGACTCCGAAGACGCTATTGTCCGTGTCCTCACCAGTGCTGGCAAGGCTCTCTATGCCGAAGATGTCTTTACCGACCCATGTCCTCGTGGCAAAGTAACTCTTGATGCCAACGGCAGCATCACCGACGCTGGCTACGAAAACGTAGACTACCTCATGCGTACCTACAATTTCGATGGCTTCAAACTCAAAGACGCTTCTCTCGTCCCGTCGGGTGTCGGTCCCGATTGGATTCGCTAAGAATACTCCAAATAAAAAAGTAGGCTGTCAATCTTTGGCAGCCTACTTTTTTATCCTGTGCAGTCTCTATCTACATCTTTTTCAGTTCTTCCAACAGTTCTCTGTTCTCTTCCCTTGTCCCTGTGCTTATGCGTATGCAGCCTGCACATAGCTTTACTCTGTTTCGATTGCGTGTAATAATTCCCTTCTCTACAAGCGTCTTATACACTCCGTCAGGGTTGTCAAAGCGCACCAGCACAAAGTTTGCATCTGTCCGATACACATGTCTTACTATGCCTATCCGTCCACTCTGCAATTCGCTCACAAGATAGTCGCGTGCCTCTATCTGACGGCGTAGCAAGTCTTCAAAACCTGCCATGTCGTCCATCTTCTCTGCCACAATCTTTTGTGTCAGGTAGTTCACGTTATATGGGTACTTAACCTTGTCAAAAAGCGATATGATCTCCTCGCTCGCAAGAGCTATACCACAGCGCAATCCGGCCATGCCCCACGCCTTCGAGAATGTCTGCAATATAATCAAGTTCTTATACTTGCCTATCCAGCCCGCAAGGCTCTCGCCCGCAAAGTCCACGTATGCTTCGTCTACAACCACAAGCCCATCAAACTGTGCAACGACTTTCTCCACCTCGGCTTCGTTTAGTCTATTGCCTGTCGGGTTGTTGGGCGAGCACAGCCAAATGGCTTTCGTCCGTTCGTCCGTTGCTGCCATCAACTTCTCGGCGTCCAAACTAAAATCTATCTCATTCAGTAGCACCGCACGATACTCCACGTCGTTCACGTCTGCACACACTCTGTACATGCCATACGTCGGCTCAATCGCCACCACATTGTCCACTCCCGGACGACAGAACACCCTATACACAAGGTCTATCGTCTCGTCGCTACCATTGCCAATCATCACTTGGCTCGGCTTCAAGCCCCGACGTTTCGCCACTCGGCTCCGCACCTCTGCTTGGCTCGGGTCGGGGTAGCGACATTCTTCTGTGCCTACAAGGTTGTTCTCGTTGGCGTCCATATATATACGCGCTTCTCCCGTAAACTCGTTGCGTGCGCACGAATATGGTGTCAGTGCCCAAATGTTCGGTCGTACAAGTTCTTTTAGCTCTTTCATACTCGTTGCCATTTTATTTCTTTTCTATGCTTTCGCGTCTCAGTCGCATGGCCGCTTCGTGTGCTGTCAGTTGCTCCGCGTGCGCCATCGTTTCCACTGTCCGCGCAATCTTCAAGACGCCCTCAGCCGTTATCTCTTGTAGCGTCATCTTCTTGCGGAAGCTGTCAAGATTTACTCCGTTATATGCATGTGCATATCCACTCGTCGGCAATGTATGATTCGTTCCGCTTGCATAGTCGCCCGCACTCTCTGGCGTATAGTGCCCCAAAAACACCGAGCCCGCATTGCGTATCTGGTCGGCAATCACGTGAGGCTGCTCCGTCTGTATTATCAAGTGTTCTGGCGCATACTCGTTTGTCAAATCTATGACGTCGTCAAGACTTCTGACTACTATTATGTGAGAGTGCGACAAGCTTTTTTCTGTCAGCTCCCGACGTTCCAATTGCTCCACTTGCCTTTCAATCTCTTGCAGAGTCTGCTCTGCCAACTCGGGGCTCGACGTAATCAGTATCGACTGACTATCTGCACCATGCTCCGCTTGGCTAAGCATGTCTGCCGCCACAAACCGCGCATTCGCAGTCTCGTCCGCAATCACTTCCACTTCCGAAGGCCCTGCAGGCATGTCTATCGCCACTTGCCCGAGGCTTACAATCTGTTTGGCTGCCGTAACAAACTGATTGCCCGGACCAAATATCTTATACGTTCGTGGCACGCTCTCTGTGCCGTAAGCCATCGCTGCAATGGCCTGTACGCCACCAATCTTAAAGAGCTTATCCACGCCAGCCACACGTGCCGCGTATGCCACCACGGGGTTCACTCGTCCCTCTTTGTCTGGTGGTGTACACATTATCACCTCAGGACATTGGGCAATCTTTGCAGGCACTGCCAACATCA
Organism: uncultured Bacteroidales bacterium; assembly: GCA_937892095.1. Lineage (GTDB taxonomy): Bacteria > Bacteroidota > Bacteroidia > Bacteroidales > Marinilabiliaceae > W3P20-009. The sequence continues at coordinate 9,831 of CALAVC010000215.1, forward strand.
AGACAGTCGAGAACAAAGGAGCAGTCCCTCCTGGCACGTACAGTCCCACCCTGTCTATCGGCACAGACTTCTGCCAGCAGCGAACTCCAGGCATGGTCTCTACGCTCGGCAACTGGACGTCTTGCGCCGCATGAAATGCCGTAATGTTATGCACGGCCGTCATTATTGCTTCGCGTAGCTCTTGACTGACCGATTTCTCGGCTTCGTCAAATTCCTCTTCGCTAACCAGTAGCTCATCAAGATCTGCCTTGTCAAATTTTAGCTCGTAGTCGCGCACGGCCTCGTCGCCTCTTTCGCGGACGTCGTCAATAACGTTCCGCACCGTCTCCATCAAGCTACTATTGTCAATGTGCGGACGCTTAAGTAGCTCCGCCCACTTCTCCCTACCCGGGTATCGTACTATTTCCATCCCTTCAATCTTTTTAGAGTATCATTTTCTCAATCGGCATTACCAAGATTCCCTCAGCACCAAGCCCTTTCAGCTTACCAATGATTTCCCAAAAGTCCTTCTCGCGTATCACCGATGCCACAGAGCTCCAACCAGCCGTCTCAAGTGCCGTAACCGTAGGAGCCTTCAAGCCAGGTAGCAATTGTGCCACTTCGCCAAGTTTCTCTGTCGGGATGTTCAGTACAATGTATTTTTTCCCCTCGGCATTCTTATACGAGTCGAATCTGAAAATTAGCTCGTCCAGAATTGCTCGCTTCTCGTCGCTCAGTTGCTTGTTGCCAATCAAGATTGCTTCCGACTGCATCACCACTTCAACCTCCACAAGGTTGTTGCTCACAAGCGTACTACCCGAACTTACAATGTCAAATATAGCGTCCGAAAGACCTATGCCCGGCGAAATCTCAACCGAACCCGTTATCACATGAACGTCGGCTCGCAATTCATTCTTTTCCAGGAACTTACGCAAGATCGCAGGATATGATGTCGCAATCTTCTTGCCGTCAAACCATTTCAACCCCAGTGGCTCATATTCGCTCATCTTAGCCTTCGGAATAGCAAGCGACAGTCTGCACTTGCTAAAGTCCAATCGCTTTACAATGTCGGCAGCTTCGCCACGCTCTTCAAACTCATTCTCGCCCACAATGCCCACGTCGGCAATGCCTGTTGCCACCGCCTGTGGAATGTCGTCGTCGCGCAAGTAGAGTACCTCGACAGGAAAGTTGCGCGCAGGCACCAAAAGTGTGCGTTTGCTCTGTTCAATCTTTATGCTACTCTCTTGTAGCATTGTCATCGTTTCCTCATACAGCCTACCCTTGGTCTGTACGGCTATTCTAAGCTTTGTCATTCTTTATATATTGTTTTTGTTTTTTATCATAAAAATTTTTCGCCCCATGCAATTCCTTGCGTGGGGCGAATCTATATTTCTTTTTCCTTTCGGCCTTTTGTGCTCTTCGGTTCTCTACACACACTCTGCCTCCCCACCTATAAACTACGGGTGGTGATGATGGTGTCGCATACCATAATTTGCGCCATTTTTACAGCCGAATCTCTTCATTTCTCTGCTTTCAGCCGTCTAAATTAGTTTATTTTGGTCTATGTTGCAAAAAAAGTGTGAATATGATAAATTTGCACAACAATATCATACTCCTTTCGAACAAATAAACATCCCTAAATAATCCAAACAGAGTCATGATTCTGATTGACAACTTCAACTTTGCTGGCAAGAAAGCCATCATTCGTGTCGACTTCAATGTGCCCCTCAACAAAGAGACCGGTGAAGTCTCCGACGACACCCGTATCCGCGGTGCCCTCCCCACCATCAAGAAAGTAATCGCCGACGGTGGTTGTGCCATTCTCATGAGCCACATGGGAAGACCAAAACAAAACCCCGACCCCAAGTACTCCCTCAAGCAAATAATCCCTGCCATCGAAAAATACCTTGGCAAAATTCAGTTCGCTCCCGACTGCCAAAAGGCCGAAGAGCAAGCCAAGAACCTCAAAGCTGGTGAAATACTCCTTCTCGAAAACCTTCGTTTCTATGCCGAAGAAGAAGGTAAACCTCGCATGGAAAAAGATGACCCAGCCTACGAAGACGCCAAAAAAGCCCTCAAGTCTGCTCAAAAAGACTTCGCTAAGAAGCTCGCTTCTTATGCCGATGTCTATGTCAACGATGCCTTTGGCACCGCTCACCGTAAGCATGGCTCCACAGCTGTCATAGCCGACTACTTTGCCGACGACGCCAAGATGTTCGGCTTCCTCATCAACAACGAGCTCAAGGCAATGGACAAAGTCCTTGGCGATGCTCAACGTCCCTTCACCGCCATCATGGGTGGCGCTAAGGTCAGCGACAAAATCAACGTCATCAAGAATCTTCTCGGACGTGTCGACAACCTTATCATTGGTGGTGGTATGACCTACACCTTCGTCAAGGCTCTCGGTGGTCAAATCGGTTCTTCTCTTTGCGAAGCCGACAAGCTCGACCTCGCCAACGAAATCCTTGCCGAGGCAAAAGCCAAAGGTGTCAAAGTATTCCTCCCCATCGACGCTGTCAACGCCGACAAGTTTGATAAGGACGCTGCCACCAACACCAGCGACGTCGATAAGACTCCCGAAGGTTGGATGGGTCTCGACATTGCCGAAAAGTCCATCAAGCAGTTCACCGAAGTCATCACGTCTTCCAAGACTGTCATCTGGAATGGCCCTATGGGTGTCTTCGAGTTCGATAAGTTTGCCAAAGGTACCTCTGCTGTTGCTCAGGCCGTTGCCGATGCCACTCAGAAAAATGGTGCTTTCACCCTTATCGGTGGTGGCGACTCAGTTGCTGCCATCAACAAGAACCGCCTTGCCGACAAGGTATCCTACGTTTCCACAGGTGGTGGTGCAATGCTCGAATACATGGAAGGCAAAATCCTCCCCGGCATCGCTGCCATTCGTGGCGATAAATAAGCCAAAAATATTTACTACTTTTGTGCCACAGCAGATTTCTTCTCTGCTGTGGTTTTTTATGTTCTGTCTCGTAGCCATAACTCTTCCACATTTCTTCCCCTCCGAAGCTCAAATAATCAACCATCTTTTTGACCATGGGCTGCAACTGCTCCACCTCCGCAAGCCTGGTGCCGAGCCTCGTCTCGTTCAACGACTCCTCGAAGATGTCAACCCTGCCTACCGTCCCCAGATAACCATTCACTACCACCACGACTTGGCAGCTCGCTACGCCCTCGGTGGCGTTCACCTTAGTCGTTCTCACCCCTCAGCCCCCACTTCTTGGCAGGGACGTGTCTCTGTCTCTTGCCACTCTTTTGCCGAGGTTCAACGCTTCCGCTCCTGTTCCGACTACGTCTTCCTCAGCCCCATTTTCGACAGCATAAGCAAGTCGGGCTACTCCTCCGCTTTTTCCACGTCTATACTCCTCTCGCATAGCTCCCTCATCGACTCTCGTCTCATTGCTCTTGGTGGTGTTTTGCCTTGCCACGTTCCCTTTCTCTCACGTCTGTGCTTTGGCGGTGCTGCCGTCCTCGGCGGCCTATGGGCCGACGCTTCCGAATCCTCCGTTCTCCGCAATTTCCACTCCTATGTTTCACAAGTCAATGCTCTTTAGCTCTGCCCCATCT
>CALAVC010000216.1 GCA_937892095.1 uncultured Bacteroidales bacterium
GATCTACACTCTTTCCCTACACGACGCTCTTCCGATCTATTCTTTTAATACAAAATTTTGCATGATATCAAAAAAATATTGTATGTCTGCGAGCAAAGATAAGAAGTTTTGAGCAGACAGACTATTTGTAACCACTCACAAGCACGACAACGTGTGAGAAAAAGCCCTCATTGTGGCAAATGTTGAAGTAACTTTGCAGTTCAATTTGTGCAGCGTGTGCCACATCGTCGCCAAACGTATCACGTAGCGTCTGGCGAGCAAGCTTATGGACAAAGAAACGGCAAGTGAAAACCCCTCGCCAAGTGGCGATAAGCGGTGGGACGACCCTGAGAATGTAGCTATGGTTGAGCGTGGAATAAAAGACTCAAAATCAGGAAAAGTAAACAAATATTCTTTGGACGAATTGAAAGAAATGATGTGTGTATGAGCTACTCTCTTTCTTTTACTAACGAAGCCGTTAAGAATTTACAAGAGTTCAGAAAGTCAGGACAGGTTAAAACACTAAAAAAAGATTTATGAGCTTTTGAATGAGTTAGTAGAGCATCCACGGACTGGCACTGGCAAAGTGGAACAACTAACAGGTAATATGATTGGCTATTGGAGCAAGCGAATAAACAAGAAAAACCGAACAATCTACTCTATTAACGATGATATTGTAACTGTCGAAGTAATCTCAATGAGAGGACACTACGACAACAAGCAATATATGTGATTATAGCTTTTAACGACATTTTGCCCCACCGATATTTTTGGTGGGGTTCTTTGCTCCCATCTTTTTTCAAATATTTGATTTTCAGTATGTGTTAGAATTATTAGATTTGCGTATAAAAAAGTAAAACAGAATAAGTAATGGACACAAACACCATAGACTGGGGCAAACTCGGCTTCGGCTACATGAAAGCCGACTACAACGTCCGCTGTTACTATAGAGACGGCAAATGGGGCGAAATAGAAGTATCCTCAGAAGAGACCATTAACATCCACATGGCTTCTACATGCCTACACTACGGTCAAGAAGCCTTCGAGGGCATGAAAGCTTTCCGCGGTAAAGACGGCAAGATTCGAGTCTTCCGCATGGACGAGAACGCCAAGCGTTTGCAACACACTTCGGACGGCATAATGATGGCAAAACTCCCAATAGAAAAATTTGCCGAAGCCGTACGCAAAGTCATCAAACTCAACGAGCGTTTCGTGCCACCATACGAGAGCGGTTGCTCACTATACATACGTCCACTCCTCATCGGCATTTCACCTCGCATAGGCGTGGGTCCTTCCACCGAATACCTATTCCTCATTTTCGTACAACCCGTAGGACCATACTTCAAAGATGGCTTCAAAGCCACTCCAGTCGTAATCCTACGTCAGTACGACCGCGCAGCACCTCTCGGCACTGGCACGTACAAGGTCGGTGGCAACTACGCAGCAAGCCTCGTCCCTGGCGACCTCGGACACAAGATGGGCTACTCGGCAGTACTCTACCTCGATGCCAAAGAGAAAAAATATGTCGACGAGTGTGGTCCAGCCAACTTCTTTGGCATTAAGGACAACACCTACGTAACGCCCAAGTCTACCTCCATCTTGCCCAGCATAACCAATATGAGCCTTCAGCAAATTGCCGAAGACATGGGCATGACCGTAGAACGTCGTCAGATTCCTGAAGAAGAACTTGCCACGTTTGAAGAAGCAGGCGAATGTGGCACAGCTGCAGTCGTAAGCCCCATTTCGATGGTCAAAGACCAAGACCTCGACAAAGAATACGTCTACTGCAAAGATGGCAAGCCCGGCCCAGTGTGCACAGCCCTCTACAACAAGCTACGCGCCATTCAGTATGGCGACGAGCCCGACACTCACAACTGGGTAACCATAATAGACTAAGCCAAGCTTTAGAATCAGTCAACAACTCTGTGGGTCGGTAGCCATGCAATATGACGCTACCGACCCATTTTTTTTGTGCCTATGCATTTATAGCCATTGGAAGCAATTTATGAGTTAACGTTTTTTAAAAAAACGCAATAATACTAACAGCAAAAAGAAAACTACCTTTGCAGACGTGAGCAAAACATTAGAAGCGAAAAAGAGAAGGCGTAGCGACCTCCTACTCGAAAAAGTTCGGTCGGGAGAAGCCATGTCGCTTCGCGAGCAAATAATGCTCGTCATATTGCTCAGTTTGCCAGCCATGCTGGCTCAGCTCTCCAACATCGTAATGGAATACATCGACGCCTCAATGGTCGGACGACTTGGTGCCGACGCGTCGGCCTCGATAGGTCTGGTGGCCACGTCGACTTGGCTCATTTGGGGAGTATGTGGCTCTGCCGTATCGGGCTTTGCAGTGCAAGTGGCACACCGCATAGGCGCACGCGACAACGCAGGCGCACGCACCGTACTTCGCCAAGCCATAACAAGCACACTGATCCTTAGTGGCATAGTGTCGCTCACGGGCATAGCCATTAGCAAACAACTACCACATTGGTTAGGAGGAAGCGAAGAGATAACTGCCGACGCATCTCGCTACTTTTTCATCATTTCGGCAGCACTACCACTCTTCCAAATGCGCATGCTCAGCAGTAGCATGTTGCGTAGCAGTGGCAACGTACTCGTGCCGAGTGTTCTCAATGTCGTCCTATGCTTTCTGGACGTCATTCTCAACTTCCTATTCATATTTCCCACCAGACAAATAGACTTCTTCGGACACACAATAGAAATGTTCGGAGCAGGACTTGGCGTAAGCGGCGCAGCTCTTGGCACAGTCTGTGCCGAAGTAATCACCACAAGCATAATGTTCTACTACCTCTGCACACGTTGCCCACAGTTGGCTCTGACGCATGATAGTGGCTCGTTCATACCCCAACGCGACTGCCTACGACGTGCCGCCGAGATTGCCCTACCCATGGGCATTCAGCACATCGTCATGACAAGTGCCCAAGTGGTCAGCACAACCATAGTTGCCCCCCTTGGCAAGATGTCCATTGCAGCCAACTCATTTGGCATAACAGCCGAAAGCATTTGCTACATGCCGGGCTACGGCATAGCCGACGCCACACAGACACTTGTCGGCCAAAGCGTCGGAGCACGTCGCCCATCGCTCACGCGCACGTTTGCTTGGGTAGGTGTCGGGCTTGGCATGACAGTAATGACCCTTATGGGCATACTAATGTACATCTGCGCCCCCATTATGATGAACATGCTCACGCCCGTAGAAGAGATTAGCCGAATAGGAGTCGAAGCCCTCCGCATTGAAGCCTTTGCCGAGCCCATGTTTGCTGCAGCCATCGTGTGCTACGGAGTCTTTGTCGGCACGGGCGACACCCTCAAACCATGCATAATGAACCTCGTCTCTATGTGGGCTGTACGCATAAGCCTTGCCGCATGGTTGGCACCGACCTACGGCCTTTCGGGCGTATGGTTCGCCATGTGTGTAGAGCTGTGTTTCCGAGGACTGATATTCCTTATCCGCCTTCGCTTCGGGCATTGGCTAAAAACAGAACGAAAATAAAAAACAAATAGATGAAAACCGAGGAAATAAAAAATCAAGAGTTTAGAGGTGAGCGCCCTCTCTACATGCGCCACGACCTACGCCTCACCAACGTAACCATACATGCTGGCGAAAGCGCCATAAAGGAGTGTCGGAACATTGAGGCCGAAGGCTGCCGATTTGAGGGCAAATACCCCTTTTGGTGCAACGACAACTTCAAAATAAACAACTGCTATTTTAGCGAAGGTGGACGTGCTGCAATTTGGTATTCCAAAAACATGCAGATGACCAACACCACCGTAGACGCTCCAAAGATGTTTCGCGACATGGACGGGCTGAGCCTCGAAAACGTCAACCTTAACCATGCTGCCGAAACGCTGTGGCATTGTCGAAATATAAAGCTCAAAAACGTCGTTGCCAACGAAGCCGACTATCTCTTTATGCACTGCGAAAACATCGAGATTGACAACCTGACGCTCAACGGCAACTACACGTTCCAATATTGCAAAAATGTAGTCATTCGCAATTCGCGCCTCAACACGAAAGACGCTTTCTGGAACACCGAAAATGTAACCGTCTACGACTCCGTCCTCAACGGCGAATACCTCGCTTGGTATAGCAACCGACTGACGCTTATAAATTGCATCGTCATGGAGACGCAGCCACTTTGCTATGCCGACAATCTGCGACTAATCAATTGCCAAATGGCTGCCGATGCCGACCTCGCCTTTGAATACTCACAAGTCGATGCCGACATACGTGGTCATGTCGTCAGCATAAAGAATCCTCGCACAGGACACATCGTGGCCGACAGCATTGGTCACCTAATAATCGACCAAAACATAAAAGGCCCAGCCGACTGCGTCGTAGAGACTCGCAAGAAGTAAACGACTTACTCCGCAAGAAAATAAAAATAGGCTGAGAGCAAACACTGCTCTCAGCCTATTTTTATTTTACACCAAAGAACTGTACAACTACTTGATTAGCACCACACGTCCATTATTTACATACAGACCTTTCGCTTGTGGCTGGCCTGCAAGTTTGCGACCGTCTATGCTATACCATGCGTCAGAGACTACAACGACCTCTTTTTTCGTTTCGCCAAGACTTGCCACTATTGCTTCGCCAATGACAAAGTCGGCAGTCGCTGTGGCGTCTGAATAGTCTGCCGTTTCGGCGACTGTTGCGCGTATGGTATATTCGCCTGCAAGAGTAGGCACATCGGTGCTGTAAGAGTCTTCTGCCGCACCTTTTGCCTTATACTCGTAAGTTACATTCGCCACAGTAACTAATTAATTGGTTTATAGGTCAAAATGCAGGCTACGAGGTATCCTCAGCCCTTTGTTTATCT
>CALAVC010000217.1 GCA_937892095.1 uncultured Bacteroidales bacterium
GTGTTAGGCCTGTCGCTAGCGTTCATCCTGAGCCAGGATCAAACTCTTCGTTGTATGATTGACTTTTTTTTCTTTATGAGACTCCGAGATTGCCTTTCACAGACTTAATTCTCTTTTTCACACTTGCTCGATTTTACAACCGAAGCAAAGGCTTGTCTTTTTCAGTGCGTCACTTCCAATATGTCAAAGATCTTATCTTTCTTTTTCTGCTTTAGCGCGTTAGGCGCATTTGCAAGGACAAAGTTAAGAAGAAATTTTGAATTCTCAAAATTTTTCTCAAACTTTTTTTTCAAAGTTGCTGCTCTTTTCAGTTCAGCACCCCGTCCTTTCCGAAAGCGAGTGCAAAGGTAGAGCACAAAAACTTAACTTGCAAGAATACACATGAAAAAGTTTTGTTAAAGAGTGTTATAGGGTTGAGAATGAGGGTGATAGAGGATGGAATGAATGATGACAAAATGTGAGCCTTATGCTTAGCGATTAATCTTGGGGAACGCACACGGGGCGAACAAAGAAACCAGCTTCACGAGACCTGTAGTACGAGGTGTTAACATGGGACGAATGGAAAGTGATGCCGTGAGCACTGTTAGCAAATGTGGCAAAAAGACTCGAGGACCAGTAGTAGCCGTAGGAACCTATGTTGTAGCCAGAGGAAGTACCACCTGCGGACAAGAAGACCGAATTGGAATTAGTCTTGCTTTGGACAAGGTAGCCATTGACATGTTTCTGCGTAGTCCATGTCCAAGTGCAGTTTCTGTACAACTCTTCGAATTCTTTGATGGTGGGCATGCGCCAAGGGCCACCAAGGAGGACGTGGGCTACGTCGTCTGCAGGGTCGAGGGTGATCTTGTCGTCGTAGAAGCCTTCGTTGCCAAGGAGGCTGGATTGGGATTGGGAAACGTATTTGGTGAGTTTATCGTAGTTACCTTCACACCATTTGTAGGTACTCCAATCGTAAGTTTCTTTTGTCTCGGTCTCGCCCCAAGCGTAGTGGTCGCCATAATCCTCGGGTGCAGTGGTGCCAAGGTTGAACGATGCCCAAAGGAGTCCGCTGGGTAGTCCGAGGTCGACGGCTTCGGGGATTGAAAGAATGCTATCGACAACGACAGGAATTATGACATCTGTAGAGTCGGTGGAGATAGGGTCGGATGCAGAATTGTCGTCATCGTCGCAAGCGGAGATCATTAAGGTGGAAGCCAAAACTGACAATGTGGCTAAAGCCAAGGCAAGGAAATATTTTTGCATATTAATTAATTGTTATTGGAGAAATTGCATAGAAAAATAGCCCACAGCATAAGATGTATGCTGTGGGCTATAAGATGAATTGTGCGACAGAGTTCGTCTGCCGACAATATGTTTTTAACTATAAAATTGCTTGCTTGCTAACATTTTAATTGAGAAATAAAATGTAAATGATGTGGTGGGTTAAAGATACGGAGAAAGCAAAAAATCACATGGGAATCTTGACAAGTACGGGCAGATGGTCGGAATAGCCTCCGAGATTGTCGACGGAATAGTTGTAGCGTCGGCCGATGTAGGTACGTTTGGGTTTTTGACCTGGGTACAAGTCGTCATCTTCGAGCAGGTAGGGAGCACGGAAGACGCTAAACTTGGGTCGGGAGACATGGCAAGTGCCTTGCGAGACGATGATGTGGTCGATGGTTTGCCAACGACCTTTGTATCGATAGGAAAAATCTTGTGTATCGGCGGATAGGTTGAGTAGGTGACCGACATTGGTAAGGGTGCGAGCACCGAGTATGTCGGTTATGGCTTCGCAGTCGGCAGTGTCGTTAAAATCGCCTAAGAGGACAATCTGAGCGTTTCGGTTGATAGAGAGTAGTGAGTCGCAGCTATGGCGGACGCGTGCGGCAACGTGGTTTCGTTTCCAAACCGACTCTTTGGCACCAGAGTATTTGGAGGGCCAATGGTTCATCATGACGTGAACGGTGTCGGAGGTGGTGCGGAGGCGGAACTTGGCGTAGAGGACATCGCGTGTATGTAGTCCGCTATCGGGCTTGGAGACGAAGATGGGATAGGAGCCGATAAGTTCGACACGCTGAGCGTCGTAGAGTATGGCCACGCCTATGCCGCGCCCGTCGGGTGTGGGGTAGGCTATGGATTTGTAGGCGACATATTTGTTGCTTAGCCCCGTCTCGTTGGCTAAGACATTGGTGGCTTGCAGACCTTCTACTTCGCACAGCCCGACGATGTCGGGTCGGACGCGTCCGCCAGCAGAGGTGATGACGCGAGCCAGGCGGCGTGCTTTGTTCATCATGCGAGGGAGTGTCCAGTGGTAGACTCCTTCGGGCGTGAAGTCGTCGTCGAAGCGAGTGGGGTCGTCTTCGGGGTCGAAGAAATTTTCGACGTTGTAGCTCATGATGACGAGTGTGTCATGAGCCGTGAGAGTGGAAGAGTTTTGAGACTGGTTTAGAGTGGTTGGACGCTGCGACTTGCATGCCGAGAGAGCGAGGCAGGCGATGGAGAGCAGATATACTATATGTTTTTTCATTTGGCAAAAAGAATCATTTTGAGAGTTGGAGAGCTCCCATGCTTATGCTATCGGCAAGCGAGCGGAGCGAGCCCTCGAAGTCGTAGGGATAGAGAGTGGCGAGCGAAGCATCGGCTGTGTGGTAAGCTGGGCTGCTCTGTTTTAGGTGCAAGTCGCGATTCTGCCTATTGGCAAAACGTGCATCGGTGGCAACTTGACAATTGAGGAAATGAACAGTGTCGGAAGCTACGACATCTTTTTTTGACGTGCGGAGCAAGGAATGGCTTATGAGCGAAAAGCCCGAAACGATGGAGTCTACAATGACTTCATCGTCGAGATTGCCCATAACAATGGAATTGACAATGGATACGTTGAAGTCGGAATCGGCACTATGTCGGACGCTGACCGAGGGCGTGTGGCGGTAGTCCCATGCATAGTAGTTGGAGATCGTGACGTGGGCAAGGCTCAGAGAGCCGCCATGTATGCTGACGGCCGACTCGCCGCAGTTGATTACGATGCTATTGGAGAGGGTGAGCGAAGCGTCGGTTGCACTGATGCCACTTTTAGAGACGTCGCGAATGAGTAGTCCGTCGGCAACGAGTTCGGCAGCGGAGTCGACAGAGAGTGCGTGAGTGGGGCAAGCTATGTCGGCATTGGAGATGGTGGCTTTGGCACCACGACAAAGGTAGATGCCGTCCCACTGACCAGGAATGTCGGCATAGTAGGAGTCGGAGCGTTGCTGGCAGAAGACGATTGGACGACTTTTGCTGCCCACCACAGTTAGGTTGCCACGCGAAATGAGCTTTGCCGAGTTGGCAAAGATGACTTTGGCACCATTGGAGATGGTTAGCGATGAGCCTTTCTCAACAACGACAGAGTCGGCAATAAGATAGGGAATGCTGTCTTGGCTCCACTCGGTGGGGGTTGTCAGAGCTCCCGAAACGACGTGTCTGTTTTGCAATATGGCGCGGAGCTGCACTGTCCAATGCTTGTTGCCACTGCGTGCTGACAGGCAGTCGGTCAGGCGTTGAGTTGCCAACCCAGTGTTGATATAGTTTGCTTTGAGTGCGACGAAAACGATAAGGCTGTCGGAAGCACGAAGCCTTACATTGTCGGCATACGTTTCGGCGCCATTGACATTGACCATAAAGGGCGAAGCCTCGGCACCGGTCAAAGATACATTGTCGATGGTGTAGTCTTCGTTGGACTGATTATAGAGAGCGATACGCAGAGTTGGCGTGACGTAGCCAACTGGGATGGTGTCGAAGCTGATGGTGTCGGCAGACCATGCGAGACTACTCTGGTCGGAGGGGTGGGCAGAGAAGTCGCGTTCGCACGAAGCCAAGCTAAGTAACAAAAAAAGGGTTGTAAGGGTTCTTATGTACATAGGGACAGTTGTGGCGTCTGACACAAGCAAAAGTAGCTAAAATTAACTATTGACATACACAGACATACGGCCTAACTTCGCGACATCGCGATACAAGACACACTTATTTTTTTAAACAGATGGAAAAAATAGCTATGCTGTGTGTGTCGGCAATGGTGGTTTGCGTAGCGAGTGCGCAAAACATTGAGAACGACAGCATAATGAACGAAAGCCCCATTGACCTTGAACAGGTGGTGGTGACGGCCACACGAACGGCCAAGAAGCTAAAAGATGTGCCAGTGCTGACACAAGTCATATCGAAAGCAGACATTGAGCGACGGGGCATAAACAATGTTCAAGATTTGCTGACACAAGAAGTCCCAGGGCTGGAATTTCAGGAGGTGGGCTACGGCACCAGCATCAACTTGCAAGGGTTGGGAGCTAAGCACATACTCATTCTTGTAGATGGCGAGCGTTTGGCTGGCGAAAATAGTGGCAACATTGACTATCAGCGCATCAACACGATGGGCATTGAGCGCATAGAGATTGTCAAAGGAGCGTCGTCGGCACTCTATGGTTCGGGAGCTATGGGTGGCGTGATAAACATTATCACGCGCAAAGCTAAGCGGAACGTGGAGGTAAGTGCACAGGCGCGCTATGGCGAGCGCAGCGAAAAAAACTTCGACGAGAACCCGAAAGATGGCAGCCAGTATAAGTATAGAAAACATTTGGACAAGCCCAACTTGTCGACATCGCTTTCGTTGGGCTTGCGGTTGGGGTCGCTCACGTCGCAGACCGACGTGGCCTACAAGAGTGCAGATGCCTATCAGCTATACGACCGCAAAGGAGTCGTGAAGCACTATAAGGTGGCTAATGTGACAGTGGAGTCGCCCGTCTCGACAACACCGACCTCGGTTAGTGGCTATGAGGACCTGAACATTAGCGAAAGGCTTACATATAAGCCAGTGGAGAACCTGACCCTTCGCGCTCACGTAAGTCATTATGAATTAAATAGATATGACTTTGTGGCCGACAATATTTATGAACAAAACGAAGACATTGCTTTTGGAGGGTCGGCAGAATGGCAAATGAGCGAAGAACAGACCTTGGGAGCATCGATGCATGTAGACAGATATAGTCGTTATGACAAGTTTGAGCGCAAAGCTGGGCGAAATCTTGATTACGAGAATAATATTAGTCAGCCACGCTTGGCGTATACGCGACGCATCGGAGAACACAACACTTTTACGGTAGGAGCCGAAGGCTACGTAGAAGAGCTCTATGGCAACAGATTTAACGCATCGTCGGCCTACGAGACGAAAAAACAGTGGATGACAACACTATATGCGCAAGACGATTGGGACATAACGGATGTATTTTCGGTTGTCGTGGGTTTGCGTGCCGACTACCATAAAGAGTATGAACTTAACGTGACGCCAAAGATTTCACTTATGTATAAGCCCTACGCCGTTAGAGTGCCTATTCGCTGGAGACTAAATTATGCAATGGGATTTCGTTCGCCGACACTCAAAGAGCTATATATGAACTGGGACCACTTGGGAATGTTCTGGATGTATGGAAATGCGGACTTGAAACCCGAACACAACAACTACGTTTCACTATCGGCAGAGTATGCATGCAAAGTAATCAACGTGAGCGCAAACGTATACTCTAACTGGTTTAAGGATAAGATTGAGGGCGTGTGGAAGACGGGCGAAAACGGCATGCAAGAATACCACTATACCAACCTCCAAAAAAGTAGGCTGACAGGCTTTGAGCTGATGCTTCGCGCCAAGATAGGCAATCATGCCGACCTATACACATCGTACAACTACCTCTACACATCGAAAACAGATGGATACAGACTGACAGCGGCAGCGCCACACAGTGCAACATTTAGACTCGAAGGAAATAGTCATGCTGGGCGTTTTGCGACCATAGCAAACATACAGGTTAGCCTGACGGGTAGCAAAGATTATAGCATTGCCGACACGTATACGCAAGATAACACACAGATGAGCTATAGTGCCGACGACTTCTACGATGCACATGTGGACGCATTCGCCTTGTGCAACCTTAGTGTGGCACAAATGCTTGGCAATCATTGTCAGCTAACGGCAGGACTGAACAACCTTTTTGACTATCATGCCGACGTGGTGTCGTTTAATAGTTCAACGTCGCCCGGCAGACGATATTTTGTGTCTGTACAAATCAATTTCTGACAAAAACTTCACTTAATAAATAAAAACAACCTTAGTAATGAAAAAAACGCTTTTGTTGCTATCGTTGCCAATTGCGTTGTGCTTTGGCGCATGCGACGACGACGATGACAACACGACAACACAAAACGAGATCGAAAACGTCGTTGGACTAATCAGGTCGGGCGATGAATATCAACTCTATCGCGAGACAGACTATGGCGACGACTGGATATACGTTAGCTTGGCAAACGTCGACACAGTGGCCGTGAGCGAAGACACACACAAAGAGAGCACAGAATGGGACGTGGCTTTCAACCGATACAACATCCGCACCAATAGTGGGCTTAGTGGCTCGGGCAACGGTGGTGCACTGAAAACCGACTTTACGAGCTTGAGCCTATGTACGGCAGTGCCCGAAGGTGCGACGTTTGCAACCGACACTGTCGTGTCGATAACTGCTTCTTTTTCGCTCAGCACAGTAACGGCAACAACAGGTCCTGCAACAATGGAATCGACAGCCAACACTGTTCTTGCCGAGGCAATGGCATTCGCAGGTCCGCCACCATCGTACACACCCTCGAAAAATGTGTTTATAATCCGCGCTGCCGACGGAAAGACTTTTTACAAGTTTATGGCAGTAGGTTTCTACAACGATGAGGGCGAAAGTGGCTACTATAGCTTCAAGCTTGAAAAACTATAATGCGTAAATTTCATCGTTGGGTAGGGCTGATTTTCTCAGTCTTCATCATAGTTTTTTGCTTTTCGGGTATCATGCTCAACCATCGGCATGCGCTTCGGCATGTCGATGTGTCGCGCAGTTGGTTGCCAAAGTCGTACGGCATAAAAGATTGGAATAATGGCATTGTGCGTGGCACGCTACAACTTGGCGACAGCCTACTTGTCTATGGGATTGGAGGCGCATGGGTAACCGACAGCACCATGCAGAGCGTGCGAACCGACAATGCAGGAATCGAAAGCGGAGCCGACTGCCGACGTGTAAGCCACGTGGTTATGTCGACCGACAGCACTCTATGGCTTGCAGCTGGCTACGATGCCTATTGTCGCAGGCTGAACGACTCAAAATGGCGCAAGGTTGACCTGCCCGGACACTCCGAGAGGTTAAGCGACGTTGCAGTGCATGCCGACACTATTGTCTTTCTCTCGCGCTCAGCAGCGTACGTAGCAACAGCCCCACAATATAAGTTTTCACAGTTTACACTGCAAGCACCCGAAGGCTACGAGCCTCGCGTCAGTTTGTTCAAGACAGTATGGATGCTACACAGTGGCGAACTCTTTGGCATTGTAGGACGAATAGTTGTCGACATTGTAGCAATTGTCATAATAATTCTTTGCATAACAGGCATACTTTTCTTTTTCTTGCCATACGCCGTTCGACACGACCGACGTAAAGGGCTTAAAGGAGGTGCTACAAGGAAAGCAAAGCAATTGGCGCAAAGCATAAAGTTGCACAACAAATTTGGTCGACGACTAATTGTACTAACAACTTTAATTGCCATTACTGGCACGTGTTTGCGTCCACCCTTGATGATACCTCTCGTCATGGGCTCTACAAGTCCCCTACCCTTTACGGCACAAGATTCGCCAAACCCATTTGCCGACAAGCTGCGTGCCATACGTTGGGACGAGACAGCTCAAACGTGGTACATGTCCACCTCCGAAGGCTTCTATCGGATTGCCGACCTCACGACCCGAGTCCGTCCCGAAGCCATAGTGCCGTCGCCTCCTATTAGCCCCATGGGCATAACAGTCTTCGAACAAACAGACTCTGCACAATGGCTCATTGGGTCTTTTAGCGGACTCTTTGTTTGGAATCCAGAATCGGCTTCCGTCAGCGACTACTTCACAGGCAAGACATACGAACGTCCAAGCGGTCGCCAAGTTGGTAATCACATGGTGGCAGGCTATAGCCACGAACTCGGTGGCGCAGTGTTTGAGTATGACAATGGACTCCCAAACCTCCCTATGCCCGAAATATTTAAAAGTCAACCTATGTCTCTTTGGAACTTTGCACTCGAGCTACATGTCGGACGGTGCTACTCGCCATTCCTTGGTCCGCTGTCCGACCTATTCGTGTTTATTGCAGGCTCACTGCTTACCGCACTGCTAATAACAGGCTACATACTCTACAACCGTAGCCATAAAAAGAGCAAAAAACAATAAGCACGTAAAAACATGTTATCTTTGCTACCCATTAAGAGGTGCAACAGACCAACTTGAATAACAAAATAAACATAGCATTCGTCACAGACAATCGTCTGGTGGCGGATGCTATTGTCGTCTTGTTGCCAGACACCTTTTGCGCCACCATTCTCACACCCGAAGAAGTAGACATTCTCTCTCCCGAAGACTTGGCAGAAAAATTAGACGAAACGAACGCAAGCATAGTTGTCTATTATGTTCGCCACAACTCAAAGTCGGACGAAGAAACGTGGCAAACAAACGTAGTAAGCGCATGGGCCACGTGCCAAGCTGCACTACAATGTGGCACAAACCGACTAATACTAATCGGCACAGTAAACAGCCTTGGGGCCGTACCCGAAAGTGGCAAGCTAATTGATGCCGTATATCAGTCGGACAAAAGTCGCCCACTCTACCACCGCGCCCTCCGTCGGCAAGAAGCCGAAGCCTGGCAAGCAGCCGAAAAAGGCTTGCCACTAACAGTCATACTGACAGGCGACTTGAACACAAAAACCACAAATAGCTATACGACAAGCATTGAGCAATTGGCTCGAAAAATAGTTTTTTCTTCAACAGTGAAAGAAGTAAAGCAACGCATCTTACTCACCACCCTTCCCGAATCAAACGACTGCATACTAAAATAGTTGTCAATATGTTAGACATAGTCTTTATCATCGTGGGCGCAGTGCTCATCATCAAAGGTGCCGACATCATGACCGACGGCGCAGCAGGCATAGCACGCCGACTTGGCATGTCGCAACTCGTCATCGGTCTGACCATAGTAGCCATGGGCACCTCGGCTCCCGAATTGTTCGTATCGCTCATGTCGGCCATAAAAGGTAAAGCCGACTTGGCAGTGGGCAACGTCGTGGGCTCCAACATTGTCAACACACTTGTCATCGTAGGCGTAACAGCAACAATTGCACCACTCAACGTCCTCCGACGCACCGTCATTCGCGACATCCCCGTCATGGTAGCCGCCTCATTTGCCATGCTCTTTATGGGACTCGACGGACAATTCTCTCGAGCCGATTGTGCCATACTATTCGTTGGCTTCATTTCGTTCATCATCTACACCGTGTCGCACGCCAAAACAGGCGATGCCGATGAACAGACCAACGCAAAAAAAATGGCCATCTGGAAAGCCATACTCTTTGTTCTGATAGGACTTGGCTGCTTAGTGGGTGGCGGACAGCTATTCGTCGATGGCGCATCGGGTATAGCGCGTTCGCTTGGAGTGTCAGACGCCATAATAGGCCTTACCATAGTAGCCATTGGCACATCACTACCCGAACTTGCTGCCAGCATCGTAGCCGCCCGCAAGGGACAAGGCGACATGGCCATTGGCAACGTCATCGGTAGCAACATCTTCAACATACTCTTCGTCATCGGTCTGCCAGGCATCATTGCACCAATGCACATCAATGGCGTAACGATGGTCGACATGACACTCATGGTCGCATGCCCCGTACTCTTTTGGTTCTTCTCTCGCACACGCTACAAGATAGAACGTTGGGAAGGCTGGGTACTCACGCTCATCTACGTCGTCTATGTCGTTTGGTTAATTACAAATTTGTAGACAACAACATACATTCACACCCCACCAACGGCTACTCGTCATCCAACGAGTAGCCGTTTTTTTGCCCCTCACACATTACACTTTGTGCTTATTTTTATCCAATACAAATTACATTTTACTCTCAAAAATGTAAACCACAGATTACATTTTTTACATACCTTTGAAAGCGATGCAGACACTCTTCGACATACAGAAAGACCTAATGCAATCGCTTGCACCCACAGTCAAGCGTGGGCTTGCCGACCAAATCAATTGGGACGACCGACTGATCGGAATAAAAGGCTCTCGTGGAGTTGGCAAAACAACATTCTTACTCAACTACGCCAAGTCGATTGCCAACAAGAAAAAGTGTCTCTACGTCGACCTCAACGATTTCTATTTCTCAACCCAAAGCATAATATCGCTCGCCGACGAATTTGTCAAAACAGGAGGCGACACGCTCTTGCTCGACCAAGTATACAAATACCCCAATTGGAGCCAAGAACTCAGACATTGCTACGACAACTACCCCGACCTACACGTCGTCTTCACAGGCTCGCCAGTCATGCGACTCAAAGAAGAAAACCCTCTTCTGCATGGGTTCGCCAAAGTATATAGCCTCGAAGGATTCTCTTTCCGCGAATATTTAAACAATGCTTCGGGCAACAATTTCCGCCCATTTACGTTAAAAGAAATTGTCGAAGATCACCAGACAATAGCCAGCGAAATAACGCAACGCGTCAAACCACTCGCCTACTTTGCCGACTATCTCCGACACGGCTTCTATCCCTATTTCCTCGACAGCGGAGCCGACTACGTAACCCTTGTCAAGACAATCAACCTCGTCCTCGAAGTAGAAGTCTCTTCTCTCGAACAGATTGACATCCGTTGTCTGCCAAAACTCCGACGACTACTATACATAATAGCCGCGCAAGCACCCTTCCAGCCAAACGTGTCTAAGCTCTCGGCCGTCATCGAGACCTCGCGAGCTACCGTCATGAAATATCTACTCTACCTCAAGCATGCTCGGCTAATTCACCTACTCTACCCCGTGGGCGACACCGTAGGCAAACCCGCTCACATCTTCCTCCAAAACCCCAACCTAATGTACCTATGCTCCTATGGAGGCGTCAATCGCGAAGCGCTCTATAAGACATTCTTTTTCAACCAATTAGGCTATCGCAACAAAGTAGAGCGTGGTGCCGTAGGCGACTTCTGTGTCGACGAAGACCGATGCTTTACCGTCGGCACACAAAGTCGTGCACCGCGCGACTCGAACACCATCGAAGCTCACGAAATGATTGAGCGAGGACAAGGAAACACAATCCCACTTTGGCTGTTCGGATTTCTATACTAACAAACAGAACCAACGAAACAATTAATAATAAATCAATTGCTCTTAGAATAAAACATGGCAAAAGAAAAAAAATTCATCACCTGTGATGGTAACGAAGCCGCTGCACACATCGCGTATATGTTTACCGAGGTAGCAGCTATCTACCCCATCACCCCCTCTTCGCCAATGGCCGAACACGTCGACGAATGGGCTGCACAAGGTCGCAAGAACCTCTTCGGCGACACCGTAAGCGTACAAGAAATGCAGTCTGAAGGCGGCGCAGCAGGTGCCGTTCACGGCTCGCTCCAAGCTGGTGCGCTCACCACCACCTTCACCGCTTCGCAGGGTCTCTTGCTCATGATACCCAACATGTACAAAATCGGCGGTGAACTTCTTCCATCAGTCTTCCACGTATCTGCTCGTACGCTTGCCACACACTCGCTCTGTATCTTTGGCGACCACTCCGACGTCATGGCTTGCCGCCAAGTAGGCTTTGCCATGCTTTGCGAAGGCTCCGTACAAGAAGTCATGGACCTTGCAGCAGTAGCTCACCTCGCTTCCATCAAGACACGCGTTCCGTTCCTCAATTTCTTCGACGGCTTCCGCACGTCGCACGAGTATCACAAAATTGAACTCATGGACATGGAAGACCTCCGTCCACTTGTCGACTGGAAAGCCATCAGCGAATTCCGCGCTCGCGCACTCTCGCCCGAACACCCACAAGCAAAGGGTATGGCCGAGAACCCCGAGACATTCTTCGCACACCGCGAAAGCTGCAACCCCTACTACGACGCTGTACCACAAGTGGTTGAAGAATATATGGCCGAGATTAGCAAAATCACTGGTCGTGAATACAAACCATTCACCTACTATGGCGCACCCGATGCCGACCGAGTAATCATCCTCATGGGCTCTGCCACAGAAGCCGCTCGCGAAGCCATCGACTACCTCAGCAAGCAAGGTCAAAAAGTCGGTATGGTCAGTGTACACCTCTACCGTCCGTTCTCTGTCGAGCGACTCCTCGCTGCCGTACCTAAGACCGTCAAGGCAATCGCTGTCCTCGACCGCACCAAAGAACCCGGTGCCAACGGCGAACCACTCTACCTCGATGTTAAAGACGCATTCTACGGCGTCAAGAACGCTCCCGTCATCGTAGGCGGACGCTACGGCCTCGGCTCGTGCGACACCACACCTACCATGATTACATCTGTCTACGAGAACCTCGCTCTGCCACAACCCAAAGACCACTTCACAATCGGCATCAACGACGACGTAACCTACGCATCGCTACCTGCCAAAGAAGAAGTCCCAATGGGCGGCGAAGGCATGTTCGAAGCCAAGTTCTTTGGTCTCGGTGCCGACGGTACTGTAGGTGCCAATAAGAACTCCGTCAAGATAATTGGCGACAACACCAACAAGCACTGCCAAGCCTACTTCTCCTACGACTCAAAGAAGTCTGGTGGCTTCACCTGCTCGCACCTCCGCTTTGGCGACAACCCAATCCGCTCAACCTACCAAATCAAGACTCCTAACTTCGTAGCTTGCCACGTTCAGGCCTACCTGAACATGTACGACGTAACTCGCGGTCTTCAGAAGAACGGCACATTCTTGCTCAACACACTCTGGGAAGGCGACGAACTTGTAAAGAACTTGCCCAACAAGGTCAAGAAATACTTTGCCAAGAACAACATCACCGTCTACTACATCAACGCTACCAAGATAGCACAGGAGATCGGTCTCGGCAACCGCACCAACACAATCCTCCAGTCTGCATTCTTCCGCATAACCGAAGTAATCCCCGTCGACCTCGCTGTCGAGCAGATGAAGAAATTCATCGTCAAGAGCTACGGCAAGAAAGGTCAAGACGTTGTCGACAAGAACTATGCAGCTGTCGACCGTGGTGGTGAATATAAGACGCTCACTGTCGACCCATCTTGGGTCAACCTCCCCGACGACGCACTAGTCGTTCGCAATGAGCCCGAATACATCTCCAAGCTCGTCCGCACCATCAACGCACAAGATGGCGACCTACTCCCCGTCAGCGCCTACAAAGGCATCGAAGATGGCACTTGGGAACAAGGCACTGCAGCCTACGAAAAACGTGGCGTAGCCACCTTCGTACCAAAATGGGAAGCCTCTAAGTGTATCCAGTGTAACAAGTGTGCTTTCGTCTGCCCCCACAGCTGTATCCGTCCGTTCGTACTCGACCAAAACGAAAAAGCAAACTTCGCTGGCGAGACAATCGAGATGAAAGCTCCTGCCGCCATGAAGGGTATGCACTTCCGCATTCAAGTTGGCGTTATGGACTGTCTCGGTTGCGGCAACTGCGTCGACGTATGTATGGCCAAAGAAAAAGCCCTCACCATGGTACCCCTCAGTGGCGAAATGGCCGAAGCTGCCAACTGGGAATACTGCGTCAAGAACGTCAAGAGCAAGCAAAACCTTGTCGACATAAAGGCTAACCCCAAAAACAGCCAGTTCGCAACCCCACTCTTCGAGTTCTCTGGTGCATGCTCTGGCTGTGGCGAAACGCCCTACGTCAAACTCATCAGCCAACTCTTTGGCGACCGTCAGATGGTAGCCAACGCAACAGGTTGCTCTTCTATCTACTCTGGCTCTATACCCTCAACACCCTACACCAAGAACGAGCAAGGACGTGGTCCTGCATGGGCCAACTCACTCTTCGAAGACTTCGGCGAATTTGGCATGGGTATGGTACTTGCCAACAAGAAGATGAAACAACGCATCCAACGTCTGCTCGAAGAAATGATTGCTTCCGACAAGACAAGCGAAGCATACAAAGAAGCAGCCAAAGAATGGATTGCCAACCAGAACGACGCAGAAGGCAGCCGCAAAGCAGCCGACAAGCTCATCCCCGAAATCAAGAAGAGCGCAGCCGCAGGTTGCCCCACTTGCAAGCAACTCGAAGAGCTCAGCCACTACCTTGTCAAGCGTAGTCAGTGGATTATCGGTGGCGACGGTGCTTCATACGACATCGGTTACGGCGGTCTCGACCACGTACTCGCTTCTGGCGAAGATGTCAACGTATTCGTCATCGACACCGAAGTCTACTCCAACACTGGCGGTCAGTCTTCCAAAGCTACCCCAATTGCTGCCGTTGCTCAGTTCGCAGCCGCTGGCAAGCGCATCAAGAAGAAAGACCTCGGTCTTATGCAAGCCACCTACGGCTATGTATATGTAGCACAAATCGCTATGGGTGCCGACAACGCACAGTGCCTCAAAGCCATCCGTGAAGCCGAAGCCTACCCTGGTCCATCGCTCATCATTGCCTACGCACCATGTATCAACCACGGCCTCAAAGCCAAGGGTGGCATGGGCAAGAGCCAAGCCGAAGAAGCAAAAGCTGTTGAATGTGGATACTGGCACCTCTGGCGCTTCGACCCACGCCTCGCCGAGCAAGGCAAGAACCCATTCCAACTCGACAGCAAAGCTCCACAGTGGGATAAGTTCCAAGAGTATCTTGACGGCGAAGTACGCTTCCTCTCACTCCGTAAAGCTCTCCCCGAAAAGGCCGACGAACTCTACGAAGCCACCAAGAAAGCTGCTCAAGAACGCTACGCTAACTACGTACGCCTCAGCCGTATAGACTACTCGCAAGAAATCTAATCGAAAACAATCTTGCAAGATACCCCGACAGCCTCGCCCAATAGGGTGAGGCTGTTTTTTTGTCATGCAATATCTCGTCAGCAGCGTATTCTTTGTCTACGTGTCGCACATCATCATAATAAACTACATCACTCGTCTGCACCTTCAGACAACAAATCCTATTGCCAACACAATCATCTACATAGCCAGTGTAGCTCTCGCAATCGTCATCTGCCTATTACTATACTATCTGCTCAACCGCTTCTTCCCACGCCTATGTGCCTTTCTCACAGGCAACA
>CALAVC010000218.1 GCA_937892095.1 uncultured Bacteroidales bacterium
CATCTCCCTGACAATTTTCACAACGCCCCCCCGGAGTATTGAACGAGAAATGACCAGCAGAGAATCCGTTTTGCTTGGCAACGGGTTGCGAACTCATCAGCTTACGGATTTCTTCGTACGCCTTGATATATGTAACAGGATTGGAGCGAGTGCTTTTGCCGATTGGGTTTTGATCGACAAACTCAACATCGGTGAGAGCAGACAGACTGCCCGAAAGATGTTTGTATGAAGATATTTTTTTGCCTCCGAGTACGCCATCGGTGATTGCCTGACGTAGTTCGGGATATAGGATTTGCGTAATGAGTGTTGACTTTCCCGAACCACTAACACCCGTGATGACCGTCATGACGTTGAGAGGAATATCGACAGATACACCCTTTAGGTTGTTGAGATAGACGGAATTCAACTTGATGGTGTCGGTATAGGTGCGACGCGAAAGTGGAACTGGGATTCCAAGACGACCAGTAAGATAGCATGCCGTAAGACTATCGGGAGCTTTGACAATGTCATCAAACGTTCCATCGAAGACAATGCGTCCACCATTTCGCCCTGCTTCGGGTCCTATGTCTATAATGCGATCGGCTGCACGCATTATGTCTTCATCATGTTCAACGACAACAACGGTGTTGCCTATTTTTTGTAGTCGTCGAAGGACATTGATAAGTTTAGTCGTGTCGGCAGAATGAAGCCCAATGCTTGGTTCATCGAGAATATAGAGAGAGCCGACAAGGCTACTGCCGAGCGATGTGGCAAGATTTATTCGCTGACTTTCACCACCAGAGAGTGTTGCCGACATGCGATTTAGGGTAAGATATTCCAGACCGACTTCGCACAAGAAATCGAGTCGTTGACGAAGTTCGGTAAGGACTCGACAGGCTACCTTATTTTCGTAGTCACTGAGTGTGATGTCGTAGACCCACTGTCGGAGGTCGGAGATGGGCATGTTGCATATCTCGGTAATATTCTTGCCAGCAACTTTGACGTAGGAAGCGCCAGGGCGCAGACGCGAACCACCACAAGATGGACATGTTGTCTTGCCACGGAAACGTGCGGATATTATCCGATATTGAATCTTATACTGGTTCTCTTTTACAAAATCGAAGAATGAATTTATGCCATTTACGTGTCCACGACCATTCCAAAGTAGGTCTCGCTCATCGGGAGTGAGTGTCTCATACGGAGCATAGGCCGGAAAGTTATATTTGGCAGATTTAAGTAAAAAATCTGTTTTCCACTCTCCAAGTTTGGGACCGACCCAACAAGCTACAGCTCCGCCTGCCACCGAAAGTTGTTTGTTAGGAATGACAAGATTTTCGTCGATACCGATGACTTTGCCAAAGCCTTCGCACTCGGGACATGCACCGATGGGACTATTAAAAGTAAACATCATCTCGTTTGGCTCGTCAAAGGTCATGCCGTCGGCTTCGAACTTGGTGGAGAAACGTCTGTCGGCATAATCGGCATCGGAGTTGAAGAGCCGAACAATGCAAACGTCGGAGCCTTCGCGAAAAGCTGTAGCAACCGACTCGGAGAGACGAGTTGTGAGGTCGTCGGTGCGTGTAAGTGCTATTCGGTCGACAACTATATTAAAGCCATTCGAAAGGTCGACATTTTCGACATCTGACGTGCCAAGGCGAAGGACTTGACCACATGACTCTATACGGCTGAAGCCTTGCAATTTGAGAGTGGAGAGATAAGAGTCGACGCTTTCTGACGACGACATTTTGACTGGCGAAAGTATTATAATTTTTGCACCATCGGGCAAAGACTCAATACAGTTTACGACATCGGTTACAGTGTCGTGGCGGACCTCTTCACCACTTACGGGCGAGAATGTATGACCGACACGCGCAAAGAGTAGCTTGAGGTAGTCATATATTTCGGTAGACGTGCCAACGGTGGAGCGAGGATTGCGAGTGTTGACCTTTTGCTCTATTGCGATGGCAGGTGGGATGCCTTTAATGCTGTCGACTTCGGGTTTGGAATTGCGACCAAGAAATTGTCGTGCGTAAGAGTTGAGACTTTCGACATATCTACGTTGCCCCTCGGCATAGAGCGTATCAAAAGCCAGACTTGATTTTCCAGAACCACTGACACCTGTTATAACAATTAACTTGCCACGAGGAATATTGATGTTAATGCCTTTGAGATTATTGACACGGGCATTTTTAACTTCGATATAATTGTTTTTTGTGGCCATCGTGGTATTTAATCGGGACAACTATTTATGCTAAGAAAAGGAAAACAGTGGGTATCTTGTGCAACGAGGGACGTGCAAGTTTTCTCCACTCAGAAACTTTGTGCGTTACGATCAATTCATCGGCACCCATTACGTTGCGAGCAATACAGAGACGCGTCTCGGCATGCAGAGAAGAAAGCAAAGCGTCGAGCATCTTATCGTTGCGATAGGGAGCTTCGATAAATATTTGTGTTTGATTTTCGCGTTGGCTACGTTCTTCCATTTGTCGGAGTGCGCGAACAAGCTCTGTACCTATGGGCAGATAGCCTCGAAAAGCGAAATTTTGTCCGTTGAGACCAGAGGCCATCAGTGCCATGAGTAGACTTGAAGGACCGACAAGCGGGACGACACGTATGCCTCGGCGATGAGCTTCGGCAGCGAGTGTGGCACCGGGGTCGGCAACACCCGGACACCCTGCTTCGCTAACCATACCAATATTTTCTCCAGCAATGGCAGGCGCAAGCATTTCGGGGATTTTGGCGTCGGGTGTATGTTCACTGAGTTCACACATGGTCAGTCCATCGATGTCGATTTGTTTGTCGACACTTTTAAGGAAACGACGTACCGTGCGAACATTCTCAACGACGAAATGTCGAAGCGAAGAAATTATGCTGGTTGTAGACTGCGGAAGATCGTTGGCACCATTGACATCGGAGATGTGGCTTGGTACCATATAGAGCGTACCACTCATGGCAATAGGCTTTGAACTGATTACTTATAGTTCTTCGGCTTCGGCAAGCCACATGGCAGCAGTGGCATCACTTGGCATTCGCCAATCTCCACGCGGAGAAAGCGAGACCGAACCTACCTTAGGACCATCGGGCATGGCAGAGCGCTTAAACTGTTGCGAGAAGAATCGGCGAAGGAAGGTGATGAGCCATTTCTTGATGACAGATGGAGCGTAGACTCCATCGAAAGCGCGAGATGCCATAAAGAATAGGCGACGCGGACCAAAGCCAAAACGAAGGAAGTTATATAAGAAGAAGTCGTGCAGTTCGTATGGTCCGACGAGGTCTTCAGTCTTTTGAGCAATCTTGCCTTCATTGTCAGCAGGGAGGAGTTCGGGGCTTATGGGCGTGTCGATTATGTCGAGCAAGAAAGTTTTGGCAGATTGCGACATTTCATTTTCGGCTGCGTAAGAGACAACGTAGCGCACAAGTGTCTTGGGGACACCTGCATTAACGCCATACATTGACATTTGGTCGCCATTGTAGGTAGCCCATCCGAGCGCAAGTTCGGAAAGGTCGCCCGTTCCAACTACGAGTCCGTTAATCTTGTTGGCATAATCCATCAGAATTTGTGTGCGCTCACGAGCTTGAAGGTTTTCAAAAGTTACGGAGCGATCGTCGGCAGGAAGTCCTATGTCTGCCATGTGCTTACGGCAGACTTCTGTTATGTCTATTTCGAGAGCCGTTATGCCAAGAGCCTTCATTAGTCCGACTGCATTATCGTGCGTACGACTTGTCGTGCCAAAGCCAGGCATTGTTATGCCAACCACATCGGAATGCGGACGATTCATAAGGTCCATAGTCTTGACGGCAACGAGCAAAGCAAGCGTGGAATCGAGACCACCTGATACACCTATGACAGCTTTGGAAGACGAACTTGCTTGCATGCGACGAGCAAGGGCGTGTGTCTGAATGTTGAATATCTCGTGGCAACGGCTATTGCGTTGGCTATTATCGGAAGGGATGAATGGATGCGGATCGAAAGCACGACTAATCATATCTTCGTCTTGCCCAGTGCGCAAAGGCACTTCGATATACCTAAACGACTTGGCTGGACTAACGGAGCTGAAAGTATTGTCGCGCATACGAACAGAATCGAGACGGCGAATGTCGATGTCGGCTTCCGTGATGACACTATCGGTTGCATAGCGTTCGGCACGAGCGAGCATAGTGCCATTTTCGGCAATGTATTGAGCACCACCAAATACGAGGTCGGTTGTACTCTCGCCATTGCCAGCGGAAGCAAACACGTAGGCAGAACAGGTGGTTGCACTATGCATCCTGACAAGGTCGGCACGATAAGAATCTTTGCCAACAATATCGTCGGAGGCTGAAAGGTTGAGAATTATTTGTGCACCAGCGAGAGCCATATCGATAGACGGAGCATGAGGCGCCCACAAGTCTTCACAGATCTCGATACCGAACTTGAGTTTTTTTGTTTCGTCGGTAAATATTAGGTCGGTGCCAAAAGGGACATCTTTGTCGCAAATTCGGATGCTCTGTTGGGTGACCGTAGCACCACTGGCGAACCAACGCATTTCGTAAAACTCGGAGTAGTTGGGAATGTAGGTCTTGGGTACAATGCCCCACAATTCGCCTTGCGAGATTACTGCAGCACAATTATAGAGTTTGCCGTCGACAGGTAGGGGCAATCCGACAACAGCGACAATGGGTACAGTATTGGTCATACTGAGAATATTGTCGAGCGCAAGCTGAGCTTCTCGTTGCAAGAAGGGCATAGACAGCAAATCGGCAGCAGTATAGCCAGTGAGTGAAAGTTCGGGAAGGACTAAAATGGCGGCTCCGTCATCGGCAGCACGTCGCATAATATCTATGATGGACTGCGCATTGCGTTGGCAGTTGGCAACACTGACAATAGGAGTGCCACAAGCTACCTTGATAAATCCTAATGTATCTTCCATAGTTGTATGAGTTATGAGTTCATTGTTGCCAAAAACTCTGCATTGTTGCGTGTTTTATTCATTCTGTCGACGAGGAAATTCATTACTTCCATGGGCGTCATGTCAGCAAGTCCTTTGTTGCGCAAGATCCACATTTTGTTGAGTGTTTCGGTATCGTGCAACAAGTCATCGCGACGAGTACTCGAAGCATTGACATCAACAGCAGGATATATGCGTTTGTTGGACAACTTACGGTCGAGCTGTAGCTCCATATTGCCAGTTCCTTTAAACTCCTCAAATATAACTTCGTCCATTTTAGAGCCTGTTTCGGTAAGGGCTGTGGCGACTATGGTTAGCGAGCCTCCGTGTTCTATATTACGAGCGGCACCAAAAAAACGTTTTGGTTTTTGAAGAGCATTGGCATCGACACCGCCCGTAAGCACCTTACCCGATGTAGGAGCAACAGTGTTATAGGCACGCGCCAGACGAGTTATCGAGTCGAGCAGAATGACGACATCGTGTCCGCATTCGACCATTCGCTTGGCCTTTTCGAGGACGATATTGGCCACTTTGACATGACGGTCGGCAGGTTCATCGAAAGTGGAAGCGATGACTTCGGCTTTCACACTGCGTTGCATGTCGGTAACTTCTTCGGGTCGTTCGTCGATAAGCAAAATTATCAGATAGACTTCGGGGTGATTGTCTGCAATGACATTGGCTATGTCTTTGAGGAGGACTGTTTTGCCAGTTTTGGGTTGCGCAACAATGAGTCCACGTTGTCCTTTGCCGATGGGCGCAAAAAGGTCGACGATACGTGTACTGACGTTAGCTTTTGGCCCTGTAGAGAGCTTAAATTTTTCGTTGGCGAAGATAGGCGTCATGTTTTCAAACAATTGCCTATCGCGTATCATGGAAGGCTTCTTACCATTGATGTCTTCGACGCTAACGAGTGGGAAATACTTATCGTTTTCGCGCGGAGGGCGGACGTAGCCAGTTATTGTATCGCCCGTGCGGAGTCCAAAGCTACGAATTGTGTTCTGAGGGACGTAGACATCGTCGGGGCTGGCGAGGTAGTTATAGTCGGAAGAGCGCAAAAAACCGTATCCTTCGGGCATTATTTCGAGGACGCCCTCTGCTTGAATAATCTTGTCGAAATTGTAGATTATCTTGGTTGGATAACGGTCGTTTTTGCGATCGTCATACTTATTGTTTTGCCATTGACGAGATTCTGATAGGCTACGAGACTGATCGGGATAAGCGTAATCTTCGGCTACATCGGCTACGGACCTATTTTCATCGACAGCATTTTGAAGAGCGACTTCCATTTTGGCGCCGAGTGATTGCATGGGCTCTTCGACCTGTTGAGAAACGGCATCAGTCAACAGATTGTCGACTTCGTCGGGTTCTGATTCGGCTATGCTTCGGAAGGTGTCGTAGGGTTTGCTGTCTTCTTTATTCCAATCCTTGGCATTTTTGGTGGTCAGAGTGGTTACCTGTACACGTTGCCTTTTGCGGGTGTTTTGGTCTTGTTCGGGAGTGCTATCAGCCGACTCGTCTGCATGCGCTTCGGATGGGCGAACGTCGATTTTCACATCGCTAAACGCCTTTGCAATGAGGGCTTCACGCTCTTCGGGCGACAAGGTTGGATGTGGTTTATTCTCTGCACTTGTCGGTTGCTCATTACCACTTTGATTCTTTGCGTTGGAAGAGTCGGAGGAAGTTTTGTGGGCGTTTTTACGCGACTGCTCGACTGGTTCTTGGGGTTCTTTTTGTGGTACGATATTGGCGACATCGGAATCGGGTCCAGAGGCCTCGACTTCGAGTATCTTTTCTATTAGTTCTTTCTTTTTGTAGAGATCTATTCGTCTGATATTCAGTTCTTTGGCGACCTGACGAAGGTCGGGTAACTGCATATCTGATAACTCTTCGCGGGTGTGCATAGGTTCACCTAAATAGTAAGCAATAAATGGATTGGGCTTCGGACATACGAAGCATTAAAGGGCAGCAATGACGATTATGGCAATGGCTACAGCTGCGCCAACAGACGAAAGAGCAACGATGAGTGGTTTACGTCGTAAAGTATTGTCACCATCGTAGAGAGTCTTTTCGGGCAGATATTCTTGTGTAAATACTTGTGTTTCTTGAGTATCGATGTTGTAGGCCATCAGCTTAGAGTCTTGCTCGTAGAATAGAGTTCCCTCTTGCTCGATGCCTGCGACGATATAGGCTTTTTCGTCTTCTATTAGATGTCTGATTGTCTCATTGTTTGCAGAGACACCTGTCGAAGCAATACCATTGTCCGTTTCGACGGCTTTGGCAGCGTTGATGATGTAATTTCCTTTGTCGCCAAGCATTGCCCAGCCGAGTGTAACATCGCCACTGCGCAACTCTACATAGCCAAGAGGTAGATTATTGTAAGAGAGCCGATATTTCTTGCTTCCGCTAGTAATGTCGGTGGTTGCAATGTAGCGTGGTGCAACTATGGTATCGAGAGAAGACACGATTTTGGAAAGGATGGCATCGGAAAGCCACGGGTTGGTTTTTGTCCACTTTTTGAACAACTTCTTGGATAGCTGTTTTTTCAAAATTTGTTGTTGAGCTACGACTTCACTCGACTTGTTGCTATCGATATAAAATTGAGCAAAAGAAATGGCAGGAGTAAAAGCCCAAACGATTATAAGAAATAAAAAACGAATAGTTTTATTCACGAGATACGAAAATAACAGAAGATGTATATGTGGGAAATATAAAAGAAATGATCTGCAAAAACGTCGGAGAGCAGACACCACAAAGGTAGCGATTAGAATAGAAAAAACAACATTTGTAAAATGTTTTTAAAAAAAAACCACCTCTGAACGGAGGTGGAAAAACAGAGCGGGAAACGGGGCTCAAACCCGCGACCCTCAGCTTGGAAGGCTGATGCTCTATCAACTGAGCTATTCCCGCAAAAGAGGAGTGGGAGGACAAGGATTCGAACCTTGGAAGCCGAAGCAACAGATTTACAGTCTGC
>CALAVC010000219.1 GCA_937892095.1 uncultured Bacteroidales bacterium
GGAAAAAATATTCTTTGACTCTGGACTCGTCGTAGCGAACGTAGGCGAGATAGCGACTATCGGGCGACCAAGCGTAGCTGCGAGAGGTTGAGAATTCTTCTTCGTTGACCCAGTCGGGAAGACCATTGATTACTTGATTGCGAAGACCATCGGTTGTAACGGCACTTGTGCTTTGATATTTTAGCTTATAAATTTTGATGTTGCCACCTTTGATGTAGCTAATCATGTAGCCGTTGGGAGCAAAGTCGGCTTCTTGCTCGGCACCTTCGGCAGAGAGTTTTAGTATGCTATTGTGTGAAATGTCGTAGATGTAGTGGTCGGCAGTGAAAGAACGACGATAGACACGCTGTATGTTGCCGTAGAAAAGAATGTATTCGGCTGTTGGTGAGATTTTATATCCTTCGATATAATCTAAGTTGCATTCGCCACGTGCTTTGTCGAGGTCGAAGAGTATGGTGTTTTCTTTGCCTGTGCGGTAGTCTGAAACGACAATGGTTCGTTTATTTTCACTGAGAACAGAATAGTGCTCACCATCTGGCAGTGAGCTTATGTCGTCGGGCGTATCGGGCCAAAAGAGCCATTCGGTGTAGATGTCGTCGATGGAGACACTTTGTTGGGCTAAACAAACTGAGGATAGTAGGGCTAAGAGAGGGAAAAAGATGTATGTTTTTCTCATTTTGTGTCGTGATGTAGGGTGAGGACAATGACTTCGCTTGGGGCGAATATACGTATATTTTTTCTTGAAGTGCCAATGCCAGTGGTTATTAAGATTGGTTGATTGGCAGAATTGTATTTAAGACCACGTCGGAAGCGTTGTCCGTAGTGTGAGTTGGTTACGGGAGCCCATAGGTTGAAGAGGGTTACTTGTCCGCCATGTGTATGTCCGGCGAGAGCAAGGTCGGTGTGTGCTATGTCTTGATCTTCGACGTAGTCGGGCGTATGGGTTAGGAGGATAACGAAATCGTCATCGGAAAGTGAGAGTGTGGGCGATGGTGTGGTTTCTCGGTTAGAGAAGGTGTTGTGTGCGCCAGCAAATATTATGCGCTGGCAACCGCGATAGATGGAGGCGGTGTCGTTTTCGATAAGATGGATGTCGTGCGAAGCAAAACTCTGCGTGATCATGTCGGTGCAACGTTCAAAATCGTTGTTGCCGAGGACTGCATAGGTGCCGAGAGGCGGACGGTAGGCTGTGAGTGCATCGACAAGAGGTGAGACGTATTGGCAGCCTTCTTGATAGTCGCCACCGAGCAAGAGAACGTCGGGGTGAAGTTCGGTCAGTAGTGTGCGCAAGCTATTTAGAGCTGTCGAATCGAATCGACTGGGATAGTGTGTGTCGGCAAGGAAAACTATGCGCAAGCTGTCGAAAGCGGCGGGTATTTGCGCAGAAGAAATGATGTAGTTGCGAACACGGCTAATGCCCTTGTGGGGAGAATGGACTTTGAGGCGATGGCGTTCGATATGCAGTTGTGCGTGCACGAAGTGGCACGAGATAAGACTGCATATTATGAACAATATTCGCAACATTTGTTTAGGCGTCTATTGGTCCAGAGGCTATGACTTCGTCGTTGTCGTAGAGTGAGGCGAACTGACCTGGTGTTATGCCACGTTGTGGTTCGTCGAATATGACAAATAGGTATTGGTCGGTCATGATGGCAGTGGCGGACTGAAGAGGTTGACGATAGCGTATGCGACAAAGGAATTTTTCGGACTGCCCAACTTGAAGTTTGCGAACAGGATTGAGCCAATGGAGTTCGTCTTGCCGGACACGGAGTACGCTACGATATAGTCCTGAATGTTTTTCTCCCATGCCGACATAAACTTGGTTATATTCGACATTGGTGCCTATGACAAATAGTGGCTCTGGGAAACCACCTATAAAGAGTCCTTTGCGCTGACCGATGGTGTAGAATTGCGCACCTTGGTGGATACCGACTTTCTTACCATACTTGGGGTGAAGTGGGTAGGCTTCGGAGAGCGAAAAGAGTGTTTGCGGGTCGTAGGATTGTGCTGCTGTCCAATCGCGATTGAAAATTGGTGCATCGGGTGGGATAAGGAAAACCTTACCTTCTTTGGACTGCAACTTTTGCTGAAGGAAAACAGGTAGGTCGACTTTGCCGACAAAGCATATTCCTTGCGAATCTTTCTTATGTGCAGTAACGAGGTTTAACTCTGTGGCAATTTGGCGGACTTGTGGTTTGAGCATGTCGCCAATGGGAAAGAGTGCGCGCGAGAGTTGCTCTTGGCTGAGTTGGCAAAGGAAATAGCTTTGGTCTTTGTTTGGGTCGGAGCCTGCGAGTAGGTGGTGGATGCCATCGTGTGTTGTTGTCCTACGACAATAGTGTCCTGTGGCGACGTAGTCGGCTCCTAAGTTAAGGGCTTCTTTGAGGAAGGAGTCGAACTTTATTTCACGATTA
>CALAVC010000220.1 GCA_937892095.1 uncultured Bacteroidales bacterium
AATACCCAAGTCTCCGAGCCTCCATTTTTAATGGTGTGCTCGCCAGCTGCAAGAGTGGTGGTTACCACGTTGGAGCTTGGCACCACTACAGTGGCATCTATTGTCAGACCCTTTGCGTAACCTTCTTTATCTGTGCCCAAAACGAATTTAACTGTGTACTGAGTTTCGAGTTTGAGTGTTATCGTGCCCGATGAATTGAGTTTTGCTCCGTAGCTATACTCTACGTCATTGTAGGTTTGAGCGAGACTATATTGCTTGCTTGTCGTGTAGGTCAGACGACTATCGCTTGCTGCTGTCTTGGTAAAGCTGATTGTTGCAATGCCCGTGTTGCCATTGTCGTTGCCACTTTCGCCACCATTGTCATCGTTATTGTCGTTGTTTGTGTCGTCGCCACTGCTTGCGTTGCTGTCGCCCTGAATCTTGGTCATGCTTGTGGTGTAGGCATTTAGCATTGTGTTGAGCGCACTGTTGACGTCGTACGAGGCATCATCTGTCGCGTTGGTAAACGTCCATGCTAAGTCAGGATTATGTCTGCCGCTATAGTCGAGTACATCGGCTTTGCCTTCAGCTGGTGTGGTGGGGCTATTGCTCAGACCCAGACCTTCGTCGCCAAGTTCCGTGTCGAAGTTGTTATATGTCGTACCTCCGCTTTTCGTCACTACTGTCGATGGCACAATCTCACCACGACTATCGACTTCGTAGGCATCTATGTTTTTCATATCGGCACCACTGGTCAGTGTCGTTTCCCAGCCCGAAGCAGCAACTACTTTTATCTCTTTGATGTTCATCGAGCAGTCTCCGTTGGCATTCTTAATCTCTATGGTGGCATCGGCAGACTTTTGTAGCGTTACTTCGTAGTTGTCGTAGTCGGCTGCGAGGTCCATCTTAATGCTTGTCCCATCAATAGAAAGCATTTCTTTTTCTCCTGTTTTGCCCGAAGAACCACATTTTGCGCGCACAACAACTTTGCTCACGTTGGCAGGCACATCGATATAGAAGCCTGTTTTGCCTTTTGAAACTTGGTAATATGCCCCCTTAATGGTTGCGTCTTCAATTGCAATGAGTGAGTTCGAGGCAATTGTGTTTTCGGTGTCGCTTATCTTCGAGTCGTATATTGTCCATGTGCCATCGCTGTTCTCTGTGCCGACAATTTCGGTCCACTCTTTATATTCTCCAAGTTCTT
The DNA here is from genome assembly GCA_937892095.1 of uncultured Bacteroidales bacterium. Classification (GTDB taxonomy): domain Bacteria; phylum Bacteroidota; class Bacteroidia; order Bacteroidales; family Marinilabiliaceae; genus W3P20-009. The sequence goes on from CALAVC010000220.1 coordinate 1,184, forward strand.
TGTCGTTGGTGTAGTCGTATTTGTTGGTAATGTATTGGAATTTGACTCCATTCGTGTTGTTTTGTACGAATGTGTTGTCCCACGACTTAATAATGCCACCACTCTCGCCCGAGAACGTGCCATTGCCTGTCGCGTCTGTGCCTTGTTTTGAAGACATCATGGGGTCGTGAGCGTTGCGGAAGAAGTTGCCCTCGGCAAAGCACGACGCTCCTGTGGTTACGCCTATACCATATTTGGCATTGCCATCGAAATAGTTGTTGTAGACGTGTACGGTCATGGTGCGAATGCGAGGATGACGGCTGTCTGAGTGGTCAAACCAGTTGTGGTGGTAGGTGATATAGTTTGGTCCACTTTCGCTCTTCATTCCGCAAAGCGACATCTTGCCAGAGTCCCAAAAGTGGTTGTAGCTAATGGTCATGTGGTTAGCGTCGTCTTTGAGGTCCATCGAGCCGTCGCCTTTTGCTTGGTCGCCGTCAGAGCCTGCGTCGCCATAGAAAATATCGTTGTTGTGTATCCAGACGTAGCCACTTTCTTTAATCGAAACGCCATCGCCGTCTTTGCCACCGCCCCATTTAACGAGTCCGAGATTACCAACTTCTATGTAGTTGCTCTTGAATGCAGCTACGCCTGCACCCATAAGCGTTGCATCGTGTCCGACACCTTCGATGGTTACATATTGTGCTTCTTTAACACCCAAAGCATAAGCACTCTTCATGTCGGCACACGAAAGGTCGTTGCTCTCTGCTTTTACAGTGCCGACAATGCGTATGTCGACGGGTGTCGTGCCAGTGTTTTTTGTTTTAATGGCTTGCGTAATGGCTTGGATGCCAGTGTATTGTGTGCCACCAATGGTTGCCGTAAGTGTACCTTTGTTATTTTGTGTAAGGTATATCACGACCGTGCCACTCTTCAGTGTGCCATCGGCATTGTATGCACCTGGTGTCGTTGTACTCGTAAAGGCAAATCCGCTTCTGTCGTGGTCGAGAACATCGAGGGTTGCTGTAGAATATTCGCTCTCTGTTTCGCCCACTACGGCGCAAACTTTCATGGTGTGAGCGCCTGCTTTTATTCCCATAGCATCAGCTCGAACAACGTTGGTGAGCGTTTTTTTCTGCCACGTTACTTGCAAGTTTTCGTCTTCCGTGGCTTCGTAATACGTGTAGGTGTCGTAGTAGCGGATAAGCTGTTCGTCCAATTGTTTGTCGTCGCATAGGACTTTATATGTAGCCCCATCAATTTGCTCAAAGACGATGAAAGCAGAGTTGAGCCACCCTTCGCTCTTGACAATGTTGACCGTGGCATTCTTCACATCCACACCTTTGCGAAAGTCGACTTTTGCGACGTTTTCGTTTGCGAATCCGTCGACTGTTATTGTCCCGTCGCCAACTTGCACTTTTGTAAGGTCGGCCGTGTTGTAATATTTTGTGGTGCCACCATCGAGCACTACGCGCATCTGATTAACCGAAGCGTCGGACGTAACAGCCTTGTCGGTTTGTGCCTGAGATAGTGTCGCAACCGAAATAATTGCTATACTGAGTATACTTTTTTTCATATCGACTATCACTCCTTATTTCTTTACGAATTTTACAATGTAGTTGCTCGTGCGAAGCAAATAGAGTCCACTCTGCAGTTCTCCTACGCTAATGGTCGTGGTGTTGCTGTTCGCTTTCTGCGTTGCCACCTTTGCACCCTGCAAGTTGAATATGTCGACAACATCGCCATTGGTTGTGCCACAGATTGTTAGCTCGTTGCCAACAATGGTGTGAGTTTTTGCCACTTGTAGGTTGTTGAGACCAGTCGTTGCTTGCGACTTCTGAAATTCGAGTACTACTGCCGATATGTCCAAAGTCTCGGTCGTGCCACCCTCATAAGTAAGCGTAACGTCGTTGCCTGCAAAGGTCATTTCGGTTACAACTTTGGTCTCGACCAGTTCGCCATTTATGTAGAGCTTTTGCTCTGCTATCGCTTGAAGACTGATGACCAAACTTATGACTGCTAAAAAATGTTTCATATTTGTTTTATGTTTCGTTTGCTCATTTTTACTTAAAGCAGAATTCAAGTTAATAATGCAACGCTTTCGAATTCGAAATTAGTCATTTCTT
>CALAVC010000221.1 GCA_937892095.1 uncultured Bacteroidales bacterium
CGGCAAGTGTGCCAAAGTTTAGGTAGTAGTCCATATCGTCTTTCGATGGTGGGATTAGCTTCTCAGCGTCGGCTAATCCTTTTTCAGACGAGCGAAGCATACGATCGGCATCTTTTCGATACTTGCTTTCGGGATATTCGTTTATGAACGAGTAGTATTCGTCTATTGCGTCGCGGTAGCGTTCAGGCTGGCGACGTAGTGTGCTACGATCTGCTTGTATGTACTTAGAGCGTAGGATTAAATAGCTTAATTCCTCGCGATGTTTTGTGTCGGGATATTTACGCAGTGTGTTTTGTGCTACTATGACTGCGCTGTTATAGTTGTTGCCCATATAGTCGCCAAGATTGAAATATAGCTTGGCCGACATATAGTCTTTGTATGCAAGCTTATCGGTCATCTCTTTTATCATCTGTTCGGCTTCGGCTGTTCGTCCGTCTTCATGATAAAGGTTTAGGTATGCTTGCAGTTCGTCTATTGCTTGTTGGCTATCGGCTTGGTCGAGCTCTACTTTGGGCGAAAGTTTGTAGTAGCAATATCCTGCCATAAATTGGCATTCGGGGCATTTTGACGACGACGGATATGTCTTGACGTAATCGCTAAAATATGATGCTGCCGAATAGTAATCGCCAGTTTTTACAAGTGCATGTGCGTAGGTTGTGATTAGTGTGTCGTAGCGTGCCGTGCCTATGTTACGAGAAAGTACTCCGCCCAACAAGTTGGCTGCTTTGTCATAGTCGCCAGCAGCGTAATATTCCATCCCTTTGATGTACCACTGCTCATAATCTTGCGACCTAAGTAGCAATTGATAGTCGCTACAACCTATGGTGAGCCCTGCTGTAAGTCCCAGCATAAGTTTGCGTGCGACACTAAAACTTTTATGCATAGATTTGGCCAAATCTTAACTTATCAGGGAGCAAAAGTACGATTTTTTATATTTAAAAGGTAACGACGTGTTGTTTTTTACACTCTTTTTTCGAGCAGTGCAACATTTTCTACGTGGTGAGTGTGCGGAAACATGTCGACTGGTCGATAGGCTACAACGCGATAGTCTGCGTCGAGCATTTGCATGTCGCGTGCTTGTGTGGCCGAGTTGCAACTGACGTATACTATGCGTTTAGGAGACATGAGCAGTATTGTTTTTACTACGTCTGGGTGCATACCGGCACGTGGTGGGTCGACAATGACAATGTCTGGTTGTCCGTGTTGGCTGACGAAGTCGAGAGTTAGCACGTCTTTCATGTCGCCAGCGAAAAATTCGGTGTTGTTTATGCCGTTAATTTGTGAGTTGACTTTTGCGTCTTCTATGGCTTCGGGGACGTATTCTATGCCCACCACTTTGAGGGCTTTGCGTGCAATGTAGTTGGCGATGGTGCCAGTGCCAGTGTAGAGGTCGTAGACTACGTTTTCTGTTGTTGGTGCTGCAAATTCAGCCACAACATCGTAGAGCCTTTTGGCTTGCTCAGAGTTGGTCTGATAAAACGATTTGGGACCTATGCGAAATGTGACGTCGCCCATGCGTTCGTTTACGTATGGCAGACCCGAGTGGCATTCGATGTCGAGGTCTGTTATTGTGTCGTTGAGCTTAGTGTTGACGACATACATTAGGCTATTTATTTGTGGAAATTCTTGTCGTAGTGCGTCGAGCATTGGTAAGATTTTTTCTTTGTCGTCTTGCCCGAACGCAATCAGGACCATTATTTCACCTGTTGAGCAGGTGCGTATGGTTAGGTTGCGCAATAGTCCTGTTCGCTCGCGTAGGTCGTAGAATGTCAGTCCTTGTTGTTGGGCGTATGTACGAGTCCAATTGCGAATGGCGTTTGAGGGCTCGGCTTGCAGGTGGCACTCCGTTATGTCGACCACTTTGTCGAATAGTCCCGGTACGTGAAATCCTACACCGGGTGTTTTAAGTATGTTGGGGTCGGCAAGTTCTTCGTCTGTTAGCCAGCGTTTGGCAGAGTAAGTGTATTCGAGTTTGTTTCGATAACGAATGTTGCGTTCCGACGGTAGTATGGGTAGGGCTTCGGGTAGTTCTATGTGTCCTATTCGGCGTAGGTTGTTGGTTACTTCGCGAGCCTTGTATTCTGTCTGCTTTTCGTATGGTATGGTTTGCCATTTGCAACCGCCACATTTGCCAAAGTAGCTGCAAAAAGGTTTTTGGCGAATGGGTGATAGCTGCTTTATGGACTGAATTTTAGCTTCGGAGTAATTGGAGCGTTTTTTTGTTATGATGAGATCGACGACATCGCCTGGTACGGCTCCTTCAACAAATATTACTTGTTCGTCTACTCGGCAGACGCATTTGCCTTCGGCTGCCATGTCGTTTACAACGACGTCGGTTAATATGATTTGGCTCTTACGTTTACGCCCCATCTTTGTTCTTTGGGTTTTTATAACAACTAAAAAAGCCATAGGTTCTATCTATGGCTTTGCTTCTTGCACGGGTGGAGCGACTCGAACGCCCGACACTCGGTTTTGGAGACCGATGCTCTACCAACTGAACTACACCCGTATTTTTAAAAAGAAACCGGAAGGAGCGATATGTTCCGCCCGGTTTCCTTGGAAATGATTTATCGTATTATTCAACGATTTCGGTGATCTGACCTGCACCGACTGTACGACCACCTTCGCGGACAGCGAAACGGAGACCTACGTTGAGTGCTACAGGGTAGATGAGGTCGACTTCGATGACAACGTTGTCGCCAGGCATTACGACTTCAACACCATCTTGGAGTTTGATTTCGCCAGTGATGTCGAGTGTACGGATGTAGAACTGAGGACGATAGTTGTTCTTGAAAGGAGTGTGGCGACCACCTTCTTCCTTCTTGAGGACGTAGAGGGTAGCTTTGAACTTGGTGTGAGGAGTGATTGAACCGGGCTTGCAGAGAACCATACCACGCTTCATTTCGCTCTTGTCGATACCGCGGAGGAGAAGACCTACGTTGTCGCCTGCTTGACCTTCGTCGAGGGTCTTGCGGAACATTTCGACACCAGTACAAGTGGTCTTCTTGGCTTCTTCACCGAGACCGACGATTTGGAGTTCGTCGCCGACGTGAACGATACCAGTTTCGATACGACCAGTTGCGACAGTACCACGACCGGTGATGGTCATAGCGTCTTCGACAGGCATAAGGAAAGGCTTGTCGGTGTCGCGTACTGGGAGGGGTATCCATTCGTCAACAGCAGCCATGAGCTCGAGGACTTTGTCTTCCCATTGCTTTTCGCCGTTGAGAGCGCCGAGAGCTGAGCCACGGATAACGGGAGTGTTGTCGCCGTCGTATTCGTAGAAAGAGAGGAGCTCGCGGAGTTCCATTTCGACGAGGTCGAGGAGTTCGGCGTCGTCAACGAGGTCTACCTTGTTCATGAAGACAACGATACGAGGAACGTTAACCTGACGAGCGAGGAGAATGTGTTCGCGAGTTTGGGGCATAGGACCGTCGGTTGCTGCGCAGACGAGGATAGCACCGTCCATCTGAGCTGCACCAGTTACCATGTTCTTGACGTAGTCGGCGTGGCCCGGGCAGTCTACGTGAGCGTAGTGGCGGTTAGCCGTTTGGTATTCTACGTGAGCGGTGTTGATGGTGATACCGCGCTCTTTTTCTTCGGGTGCGCTATCGATTGAGTCGAAAGACTTAACCTCGGAGAGACCTTGCTTAGCGAGGACGGTGGTGATAGCAGCGGTAAGGGTGGTCTTGCCGTGGTCGACGTGACCGATGGTACCGATGTTTACGTGTGGCTTTGTTCTTTGAAACGCTTCTTTAGCCATAATTCGAATTATTAGACAATTAGGTTTGTTTGTTTTCTTTTGGTCGAAAATGTTGGAAAGTAGGTCGCAATACGGCACGCGTATGCTTTTGTGTACTTT
>CALAVC010000222.1 GCA_937892095.1 uncultured Bacteroidales bacterium
TAACCACCCCCTCTGAAGATTGCCTACTGTTGCATTATCAACTTGAACTTAGGAAGTGAAAAAGAATGATTCCAACAACAATAGCGTCACTCCTGCAACAAGCAACGGAGGACATGCAGCGCCAGCAGTCGCAACAGGACGCGCAGGCTACAGAAAGTCGTACGCAGAGCAGATTAGAGAGTCAAAGGAGAAGCTCATACGCGACACCATCGACATGCTCAGGAACGGAGAACTCTAGCAGTCTGATTCAGAATGGCGGTAGTCGTGAAATATGCGACACAGGAGACGAGCAAGACAGGCAGACGCTGATTAGCCTGAATCCCATCAACGTCCGCAGCCAGGCTCTTGACCCACGGACAAGCAAGCAGATGATTCTGAAAGAACTGAAGCTTAAAGACGCTTTCAATCGCGAGGAGAATGCCAAGCGCTGGCTCTACTCACAGATAACCAAGTGCGCCATGATGGCCTCGACCGTTGTTCCTGATGCCCACATGGTTGACGAGTTCGCATCGGTGATTTTGCAGATGTACGGACAGAGGCCGATGATGCATCTGGCATTGTTCTTTGGCTACGCACAGGTGGGGCTGCACTTCTGCGATGAAGACCAGATAGAGCACTATGGCACTTTCGACCTGAGTAGCCTGCTGAGCGACCTTGACCACCACATGCGTATTGTGTTGAACAAAAGCGTAGCCATAGACCAGAAGGTTAAGCGAATCGACTTTCGCATACAGATGTGCGATGATATAATCTCTGGCCTCATTGTTCATCCCGATGAATTGGCAGCACGCGATCCGTCACACCCAAGACATGGCTCAATGACGAGGGAGCAGATAGCTTTCTTCAACAGCGAGGAATGGGAAGAGACTAAGCGAGAGCAGAAAGCCAATGCTGAACGCGAGCGCGAGAGGCTTGTACGTCAACGTAACGAATTGCTCGGTATTTGATTGATTAGGCTCTCTGGCCGTATGGCTGGAGAGTCTTTATCTACCACATAACATCCGAAAGTCTCCGATAACATCCGATAACCTCCGAAAGTCTCCGATTGACAAAATCCCCCACTATATTTTTGCGGTTTGAGATTCAAATTTCAAACCGATAATGACAAAACGAAAAAGACACAACAGCTCCCTCGATGGAGTATATACACCTGCGGCGAAGGGCATCGAGACGCTTGATACGCTGATTCCTGACTCGATGGACGAGGGAATGCGAACGGCTCTCGAACGACTGAACAACGCTCTGGGTGGCGACGTGGCAGGGTTCGTCTGCGCACGACTGAAGATCACTCGTGAGCAACTGGCACAGTATTTCAAGGCCGAGCAGGTGGACTCAATTGCCTTGGCCATCTACAACATCGAAGCTCGTCACGAGGCAATGGTCTGCGGTGACGAGACAGGCGTGGGCAAAGGCCGTCAGGCAGCAGGTATCGTCAGATATGCCAAGGAGAACGGCCGTCTGCCAATCTTCTTCACCGAAAAGAAAAACCTCTTCTCCGATTTCTACCGCGATGCGAAGGACACTGGCATTGCCCACTACAAGCCACTTATCATCAACTCCGACGGCACTGTCTATGACTACGACAAGTGCATCGACCCGACACCAGGAGCGGAGAAATACGAGGCGGTCTATGAGCCACTGCCGAACGCTGAGATGGCCAAGATCTTCAAGAGCAAGAAGATGCCAGAAGGCTATGATTATATCCTCTGCACGTATTCGCAGCTGTCGGACAGTGAGGCGAAAAAGGAGTTCCTTGCATCAGTTGCCGAAAGGGGCAAAGCTATCTATGTATGCGACGAAGCACACAATGCAGCTGGTCAATCGAGCCGTGGCGATGTGGTACGTGAGCTCATCAGTGCCGATGGGTGCGATGTGATATTCCTTTCTGCCACCTTTGCCAAAGCGCCCAAGAACCTGTTGCTATATATCCAGAGAACAAAGCTCAAGGACTGTACTACGCCATTGACGCTATCATTGGCTATCAGTCGTGGCGGCATTCCGCTTCAGGAACTTATATCGTCGCTTCTCGTGGAGAGCGGACAGATGGTGCGGAGGCAGCGAGACAACACCAAGATCGAGGTCAACTACAACAACACCGACGAAGCCGACCGACAGATTGACGACGTGAACTACAATCGCATTATGCGTTTCGTGCGTGATGCGTTGAGCTTGCAAAATATGCACGTCCGTGAACTCATCTCGCAGCTGAAGAATCAAAAGGTGCTACCCAAGAGCGCAAAGCCATACAGTATCTTCTCGTATATGTTCGTGATTACAAACGCGCTACTGCTCGCCATTAAAGCAAAGAGTGTGGTGCGCAAGACTATAGAGCATGTTCGTGACGGACGAGCAGTAGTCATCGGTCTTAGTCAGACATCGGCAGCCCACCTCGAACCGCAGCGACTCATCAACCTGATGGGGCGCAACGTGAAGATTGGCGATTTGGTGCGTGGCGATTTCGCACAGTATCTGCTGTTCATCCTGGAGCGCAGTCTGGTTATCTCACAAGGCAAGGACGAGGAGGAAAACGAGGACGGCTCGCACAAGGACCAGAAGACAATCCTCGATCTCGATTACGGCAAGCTGTTTGCCGAAGGTACGATAACAGGCACTCAGCTTCAGGAGTCCATCATCATCAAGCAGGAGTACGAGCGTATCAAGCAGGAGATCCTGAACGAGAAGTTCGGCATACCATTGTCGCCTATCGACCTTATCAAGCAGATGCTCTCGAAGGAGAACGCCAACGGGCATAAGATTCGTGTCGAGGAATGTACTGGACGACAACTCGGACTTGAATACCCAAAGCTCGATGACTTCACGTTGGGCAAGCTCTACAATGATTTCCAGTGCAACAACATCGACGTGCTCATCATCAACGCAGCTGGTGCGACAGGAGCTTCGGCTCATGCCAAGGTCATACCTGGTAAAGTGCCATTGGAGAAGGTTCGTCAGCGTGTGATGATCATTGCGCAGCCTGAGTTGAACGTTGCAACCGAGATTCAGAAGCGTGGCCGTATCAACAGAACGGGACAGGTGAAACTGCCTATCTATGAGTACGTGACATCGTTCATTCCGTATGAGTCGCGCACAATGATGATGCTCCGCAAGAAGCTCAAATCGCTTGATGCTAACACGACAGGCTCTCAGCGACAGAATGAGAATGTGGTTTCGGAGTTTGTCGATTTCGATAACAAGTATGGTGACGAGGTAGTAAAGACGTGGCTCACTCAGCATGACCAGGAGGCAAAGATGCTTTTCCCTGATACCGATGGCAAGGTCAGCCAGAGCGGATGCGCCAAGGATGCGACTGGTCACGCTGCCATCTTCGACACCACGGCACAGGAACAGATGTTCTCAGCCATCATCGACGACTACAAGGAGCTGGAGAAAAATATGCAGTCGATGGGTCTTTGGGACTTGGAGACGCAACGACTTGATATGCAGGCGAAGCTCATTAACGAGCGACTGTTGACGTATCGCGCGAAAGTTAAATCTCCGCTCGGTGGTTCGTCTTATATTGGCCTCTATGAGTGTCGCGTAGGCGGTAAGCCATATCTGCCTGAAGAGGTTGTGAACATGGTCAAGTCGGGCATCGAAGCCTTTGGTGGCCGATGCTATATCTCCATTGCGATGGATGAAGAGATTACAAAATGGTACGACAACCGATGGATCAATGGCGCACAGTTCAAGCCAGCCTTCGATGCTCGCAGAAAGAAGCTCACCGATGAGTACGAGGATTTGGTCAAGACCCTAAAAGACGAGGAGGAGATTGACGATGCCAAGCAGCTCTTCCAGATGAAGCTCAACAAACTAAACCTCGACGAGGAGGCTGCAAAGGAGAAGAACAGTGCGACGTGTGAGCAGGTGAAGAAGGGATTGCGCCTGATACGCATTGGTGATATAGTGCGTGAGTTCCTTCCGTTGAAGCGTACACAGTCGGACGGCACAGAGGTCTATCCGATGGCGATTCTCACAAGCATCAGTTTCGGCAAGGAGGACAAGGATAAGTATCTACCTGGCAAAATCAAGTTGCATTTCGCAGTAGCCAAGTCGTGCAAGCACTATGAGATAAACCTCGTTAGCAACGACAAGAACGGAGGCTTTGAGGTATTAAGCCAATTGAAGGATCACACCGATAAGTACACTGGCTATCCGAATGTGGGCGACTACAACCTGTTCTACTACAACAACGACAATACCATCCATAGCGAGTGTGCAACCGCCATTGATATGTGGCGCGACGAGATACGACTATTGCAAAATGGTATTGAAAGGCGTTACATCATTACGGGTAACATCATTGACGCATTCCGTTCACCTATAGTAGCCGCACGTCGCCCTCAGACCATCTACTTCACGATGCAGATGCGAAACGGAGAAACGCAGTGGGTGCCAGGACTGCTGATGCCTGAGAACATGCAGGACGAGAAATCCACCGACATGACATTCCTGCCGTTTGAGTGGGGATTGCCATTGTGTAAGGTCAATCCGTCTGTCGTCAAGGGCTACGGCTCGAAATCGACAATCTACAAGATCAGCGGTTCTGATGTTCCAGTTGACTTCTTCTTCAAGGTTGAAGGTACTCGCCATGTGATGATCAAGTACATGACATCATCCACTGACAGTACACAGAATAAGCTGTTCGAGGAACTGGGGAAATCAGTTTTCAAAGACATCTACGGAATCTTCAAACGCACGCCGAAGCAGTATCTCTTTGAGTACCGACCAAGAGTCAGTTGGTGGAAGGACTTGCCCGACTATATCGACCCTGAAGAACAGAAGATACTCGATTGCCTTACCGACCTCGGCTACAGTATCGAAGTGCCGACCAAGAACATACCGCAGTCCATCTACGACAAGATCCAGGCCGACCGCTATAACTACGAGTGGGAGCCATTGGATTGGAAAGAATCTGATATTCCAGACGGCAAGACATCATCAAACGCTGCAAAGCTCAAGCGCAAACGCAAGCAGATGCAGTTGGCATTGGCAGTTGAGATTGAGCTCAACATGATGCGCAATGCAGCCTCCGACAAGAACCTGAACGGTGTGCCATCGAGCAAGAGTCGTGCTACTCAGCTTCGCAGATTCATAGCCAAGAACTACGACAAACGCTATCTGAATGTGCGTAGTGGCAAAGATGGTTACGACATCACGGCTGATGACCATAAGCGCAAAGGCTCGGTGCATATCTTCACCCTTGCCACCGCAGACCCCGACTACATTATCCGAACACTCTTCAACTAGCAAATCATACACACAATGAAAGTAACACGCGACAACTACTGGGCGAACCATGACCAGATTCGCCAAGACATAACCTCGGCAGGCTTCATGCCTAACGTATTCACCGATAACGCATGGCAGCTCCTTGACTCGGAGGCTGAGCCTGACGTGAACTGGGACGATTGGGACGATGACGACTTCAGCAAGCAGCGCGAGGTCATCACTCAGCTCATCGCAGAGATCAATCGTTTCTACTCTGAGCAAGGCAAGGATAACGAGCCTGCCAAAGAGCCTGAGAAACCCAAAGAGAAACCAAAGCCAGAGCCGAAGAAGGATAAACCGAAAGATACACCGAAGCCATCGGGCAAGAATGGCAAATCGGTGGATGTACTCACTCCAGAGGTAGACATCATCCAGCAGTACATCAAGATACATGGCAAGAGCCGTGACAGTGCGTATGACCACGCGTTGAACTTGCTTCGCAAGCTCCAGCGACTCATCAATACTCGTGTCATCCGATCGACATCGCCTTACGCAAGTGAGATGCGGACAATACAGGAACAGCTTCTTAGAGTGTTGAGAGTGAAGAACCTCGACCGCGTGGAGATTGACAATCTACAAAAGTACGTCGATATTGCAAACACAGAGCATGTGTCGAACGTCACTGCGTGGATCAAGACCTTCATCAGCACCTACGAGCATCGCAGACCTGAGATTGGCAAGGCTCGTAAGTTCCTCGCCAAGGCTCCGAACGTGCCAGAGCTACAGGACGCAAAGCACGCCCTCGATGACTACATCAACAACCGCATTGAGCGCGTTGACCTCACCGAAAGTCAGTTGAACGGTTTAATGGGCATACTCTGATGGCGAAGAAGAACGTACTGCATTTGACTGCTCCCGAAGGCCTCGGCATGGCATGGATCGGCAAGAAAGCCGCTGAGCGATGGGACAGTCATAACAACAATCAGGAGCTTCAACAGAACCTCTCCATTGCTCAGGAGATGGAGATTCAGGACAAGGATCCGCTCACTATCAAGATAGCAACAGGTTGGGAACGTGGCGCTGATATGGAATGGCGCTACGAGGTTCCCGATTTCTTCTGGAAACAGAAGGTTCTCAATCAGGCATATTCCTACGGCATGGCCACACCGTTCACTTCGCTTGTCAATGATGAGCGACTGCTGACCATGTACCCTGAACTGAAGGACTACAAGCTGTTCGTCAAACTGCTTCCTCCTGGAGCGACTACGTTGGGCTACTTCGACGAGGCGAACAAAACGCTGGTCGTGCCTATCATTAATGGCGATGACAAATACGACTTGGAGTCCGTACTCATTCACGAAACGCAGCATTTCGTTCAGCGCATCGAGGGATTTGAACGAGGTTCAAACGTACAGGCGGCAGGCGGTTGGGAAAACTATCAGCGCACCAGTGGCGAGGTGGAGGCTCGTAACGCACAGGCTCGCCGCCACATGAAGCCAGAGGAGCGTCGCAAGTCGCTTTGGAACGACACTACTGAGCCGCAGCATAAGAATGCCGACACCCATCTGTACCCAACGAAAGACGCCACTCGAAAGCAGCACATCGAGGACGTGAAGAATGCCAAGGCTGCCAAGAACCAGGATGCGGACAAAGCAAAAGCCAAACGTAAGCGCAAGCAGATGCAGATGGCACTGGCGGTGGAGATTGAGCTTCAGATGTCGAAAGGCAAAACGCCTGAGAAGCCCAAGGAACAACCAAAACCGACTCCTAAACCTAGCGATCCTAACGAGCCGAAGACCATTCAGATGGCCTATAACATTCCCGACTGGGAGCATGATGGCGATACGGACTCCGCACGTAGTGAGCTCATCCGTATGGGTGCGGAGATTGTCAAAGTCCACAAGGAGCGTTACGACGATCCCGACTACGACGATGACGACGAAGAGGCATACGATGTGACAATCATCTTCAACTGCCGTCCGTCCGACCAGAAGGAGTTTGAGAAGTACGGAGCTTACAAGGTCAAGGACTTAGCTCCTGCACCCAAGCCTGTCGAATGGATCTATCTGCATATTGACTACCTCGACCCTGATTTCGACAAGGCGCGTAAGTCATTCCCTAAGCGAGTTGTCTTTGGTGATTTCTTTGCCGAAGGAGAACGTCGTGGAGCGGAATATCTCTGGGCAAAGACCACGCATGAGGAGGCGGCAAAGATTCTGCCGAATTACAAGAAATATATTGATACGCCTGGACGGTGGGATAGAGACTCATTGAAGCAACTGGATGGCATCGACAAAGATTACGACTACTTCTCACGTATGTTTGGCAATAAGCTGCTGGATGATTTCATACGCCTAATCAAGGATGCTGCTGAAGATGAAAAATGGATTGAAGGCGCAGAGGATTACACAAATCAAGATGAGTTCTTGAACGATTACGACTGCATGGCTATACTCGAAGAGATGGCAGATGAAGATGATTGGTATTACTCTGCGTATTACAATATGGTGGATTTCTGTCGGAATGGGAATATGCGTAGGAGTGTGATGTGTGATGTTGTGTGGAGTTTTGTCAAAGGTAATCTGAGCAAGCAATGAAAGACTGGAAAGGAAACACACGTTCAACGTTCGCCACTCTTGGCGCAAGCACGCACTCCGACCACGACTGCGAGGAGAACGACTATTACGCCACAGACCCCAAGGCAGCTGAGCTCTTGCTGATGAATATGGAGTTGTTGCTAGAAAAATACTCATAGAGTGATTATCATTCGAACTTGTAAGTGATTATGTTGCAGGTGATTAGTGTATTTATAAAATAGGATTGAAATATGAGCTATAAGCAACATTTGGTCTACTAATTCAAATAAATCCAGTTTTGGGTAAAAACAATGCCTGTTAATCTAAATATTAGAAATCGAACACAATATTATCAATTGCACTTCTGAGAAATAAAAAAAATAGCAATAAAAACACGTTTCAAACGCAACTATTACGATTCGTGTTCGTATATACACGCTAGCACGCACGCTGAGGGCTCGTTTTGAGTGAGGGCGTATGTGTGAACATATACAATACTGGCGTTTATTTTCGCTTGACCTTGGTTGTCTGAAACTACCACTTTTAGATTTGCAATCAAAGGCAATGTTTGAGATAGATGCCACGGGGTGGTGTATT
>CALAVC010000223.1 GCA_937892095.1 uncultured Bacteroidales bacterium
CAGCAATATTCACTCGTGGAGCTGTCGACCGTTCACTGATAAGGACGGAACTTCGTGGAAGGGCGGTCAGATAGATTTATTGATAGATCGAGCAGACGAAGTCATCAGTATTTGTGAGATTAAGTATGTCTCCGACAAATACGTCATTGATGCCGCTTATGAGAAAAGGTACGTCGGAGCGTCGTCGTCCGCAGAAATTACATGTATCGTTAGGATTTTCGGCCATGGTGTATGTTGTGCTTATTGTTGACGGGTTGGATAATTGAAAAAACAGGGCAAAACGTGTCTTCGAATTTTTGTTTCGAGACGCGTAGTTGCTCTGTTTGTTTCCTATTTACTAATGTTACGATGCAAGAACCGTGTTATTTTTTTTCGCGACGAAGGACTTCGTCAATCATGCCGTAGGCTTTGGCTTCTTCGGCAATCATCCAATAGTCGCGGTCGGAGTCGGCGTGTACTTTGTCGAAGGGTTGACCAGAATGCGTAGCGATTATGTCGAAGAGTTCTTTTTTGAGTTTTTGAATTTCGCGAGCTGTTATTTCGATGTCGGAGGCTTGACCTTGTGCGCCACCCATTGGCTGGTGAATCATTATGCGCGAGTGGGGCAGTGCGGAGCGTTTGCCTTTGGTCCCAGCAACGAGCAATACGGCAGCCATTGAAGCTGCAAGACCTGTGCAGATGGTGGCGACATCGGAAGATATGTATTGCATGGTGTCGTATATGCCCAGACCTGCATAGACGCTACCACCAGGCGAGTTGAGGTATATCGAGATGTCTTTTGAGGAGTCGACTGACTCGAGGTAGAGTAGCTGAGCTTGTACTATGTTGGCAACGTCGTCGTTGATTTCAGTTCCGAGGAATATTATGCGGTCCATCATGAGACGTGAGAATACGTCCATACTGGCCACATTGAGCTGACGTTCTTCGATGATGGTGGGTGATATGTATGAGTCGAGTATGCGTGAGTAGGCGTCGAAAGTTGCGCCACCGACATGTTTGCCACCGACGGCAAATTTTCTAAAATCTGTTCCTTGTGCCATGATTTGTACGGTTTAAGAAGTTGGAGAGGGTGGGGGATAAATGTTTTTTTTGACGAAAAAAGCAAACTGCAATTGGTCTACTTACATGAGGAGTAGCCGAATGCAGTTTGCCTGTATTTTGTGGAAACTTTTTGACGGAGACCTTTTGCCTAAGCCTTCGTGCTTTGTTCCATTATGTTGTTAAATTCTTGTCGGCTTACAACACGTTCGCTAACCTTAGCTTTTGAGAGGACATATTCGTCAACTTTGCTTTCGGCTGCAGACTCGAAGATTTGCTCGCTTTGCTGCTCGTTGCGTACCATGCTGAGTGCATAGTTGTTGAGCTGCTCCTCTGGGATTTCTGTTATGCCGTATTGTAGGAACTGTGCTTTGGCAGAGCGCTTTGCTTCTTCGACGATGTCTGCTTGCTCAATCTTTATCTCGCCATTGCGAATGATGTTGTTCTTGATGACACGCCAACGAAGGTCTTCGAGGAAACGTGGGAACTCTTCGTCGATGACTTCGGGAGTTGCCTTTTCGTTGTTCTTGTTGACGTCGATTAGCCAACGCTTGAGGAATTCTTCGGGGAGGTCTACTTTGCCAACTTGTGCTTCGAGAGCCTTGCGGATGGCAGACGAAACTTGCCAAGACTCACCATAGGCGTTGCCTATTTCGAGATTCTCTTTTACTTTGGCACGGAACTCGGCTTCGTCTTTGACGTCTTTGCCTGGGAACATCTTGTCGAAGAGTTCTTTGCCTATTTCAGCGTCTTTGAACTGATATGCTTCGACTATTTCGAGTTCTGCTGTTACGTTCTTGTCGAGTTTTGCTGTCTCTTCGGCATTAAGACCGAGGAGGTAGGATATTTCAGACTCTTCTTTGAGAGCTTTGTGAACGTCGAAAGAGACTTTCTCGCCAACTTTCTTACCGATGAAGAGTGCTTTCTGGTCGTCAGCTATCGTGCTGACGGAGATTATTCCATTCTCTTTTTTGAGTTCACCAGCAACGCTGATGTTGCCTTTTATGTGCGACTCTTCGTCTACAACGTCAGTAGCTTCGCGATTGCTAAAACGCGAGCACGCTGCTTTGATGTTCTCATCGAGGTCGGCATCAGATATTTGTATCTTGAGTTTCTCGATTTCGATTGCATCGAGATTTACTTTGATTTCGGGTGCGAGACCGAGGTCGAATTTGAAGGTTGCTTTTTCAAATTCTTGGTCGAGGTTGATGGGCTCTTGGTCTTTGTTGGCCATGGGCGCACCGAGTATTTCAATCTTATTGTCGCGGATGTAGTTCGTAAGCGATTCGCCTACTATTTTGTCGAGCTCTTCGGCGAGGAGGCTTTTCCCGTACATTTTCTTTATCATACCAACAGGAGTATGACCTGGGCGGAAACCTTTGACAGCAACTTTCTTGGCGTAATCTTTTATAGCTTTGTCCAGTTTAGGCTGGACGTCGTCTTTGTCCAATTCGATGGTGAGGAGTGCGTTGAGCGCGTCTACGTTCTGCTTGGAAATGTTCATTTTGAACTATTCTGTTGAGAGTCTTGTGTTATGAAACCGAGACAATAAATATTGAATCTTGAGTTGTACGGGTGAAGGGACTCGAACCCTTACGTCTTTCGACACCAGATCCTAAGTCTGGTACGTCTACCAATTTCGCCACACCCGCAGGTTGTAAATTGTGCTTTCTTACTAAGCGAGTGCGAATTTATAAAGTTTTATTGAGAAAATGAGAAAGAGCGACTTAATTTTTGATGAAAGGTGTTTTTTTTTTTCTTTGTGCAGATTATAACTATTAATTTTTTTCTGCATGAAATTTTTTATTTCCTTTTTCTTGCTGATGTTGTCTGCGGAGATGACTGCGGAAACATATAGCATTACGTCCACACTTATTGGGGTGGATAGTACCGACTACACAATTCCCTCGGAATCTGCTGCTGATGCAGAAGTGCAAATTGTAAAAAATGATGGGGCTATGGATTGGGTTACGACGGATTTTTCTGTTATGAATCAAAATGGGAAAATGGTGTCTTATAGCTCAACCGTTGAATATTATTATTTTACGATGCCAAGTCAGTCGGTGAATGTGATAATTGTATGTGGAGACGACCTTAAAAGTCGTCAGGTAATGATGAAGATATGCAAGATCGGTGCTGTGAGTCATACCGACGAGTGTAGGCTTAGTATTGAGCAGGCACGTACTGCGTACGATGCGCTTACTGAAGAACAGAAGGGCAAGGTAGTAAATTATGATACGCTCGTGAGTGCAGAAAAGACGTATGAGGAGCTTGGACCAGTGTATGACGTAGCGAGGGTCGTGATAGATAAAATATTGGCAATAGGAGATGTTTCGTTAACAGATGAGTGTAGGAGTAAAATTGTTGAAGCGCGAGAGGCATACGAGGATTTGACGGAAGAGCAGAAAGAGTATGTCGTGAAATATTATGCATACGTTACGCTTTTGAATGCAGAAGAGACATACGAGCAAATGTTGGCTGATAGCGAGATTGCAAAGGTCGTTGTGGCTAAGATAGAGGCAATTGGTGATGTGGAGTATACTGAAGAATGTAAGTCGAGAATTGACGAGGCTCGTGAAGCGTATGAAGTTTTGACACAAAATCAGCGAAAGTTTGTAAGTAACTTGCATGTCTTAACTACAGCAGAAAGTGTGTATGCGGAGTTGAAAGCTGCGATGGAGGCTGTAGAAAATGCCATTGCTAAGATAGACGCAATAGGGGTGGTGGAGTGTACCGAAGAGACTCGTATGGCTATTGAGAGTGCAAAGAATGCTGTAGAGTCGCTCTCCGAAGAGCAAATATCTCTTGTCAGTAATCTGTATGTCCTTGAAGACGCCATTGTAAAATATGAGGAGCTGGCGAGACTTGCGTCGGTGTCAGTTGTAAAAGCTGATGTCGGTGTTCGGGGAGTGTGGTACGGTCTCGATGGTCGACGTCTTGTTTGTGTGCCGACATGTAGTGGGTTGTATGTATGTAATGGGAAGTTGGTTGTCGTGAAATGACGAACAATAGGACACGTTAGCAAAATAAACAAGACCTCGCATATATTGTATGCGAGGTCTTGTTTATTACTCGGAAGAGTTGTGCCTATTCGGCTGCAGGAGCTTCTTCTGCTTGTGCTTCTGCGGCTTTGGCAGCTTCTTCAGCGGCCTTAGCAGCTGCAGCATCTTCGGCTTTCTTGGCTATGGCAGCAGCGCGGTCAGCGTTGACTTTGGTCTCTGCTTCGAGGCGAACTTTAGCGGCTGATTGCTTAGCACTTGCATTTTTGCTGTTGAGTGCTTCGAGTTTCTTAGCCTTGTCTTCTTTCCAAGCGTTGAAGCGTTTTTCGGCTTCAGCTTCGTCGAACGCACCTTTCTTGACACCTTCGAGGAGGTGCTTCTTGAGGAGTACACCTTCGTGCGAAAGGATGTTGCGGACGGTGTCGGTGGGCTGAGCACCGTTTTTGAGCCAAACGATAGCCTTATCGATGTTGAGGTCGACTGTGGCTGGGTTGGTGTTGGGGTTGTAGGAACCGATTCGCTCGATGAACTTGCCATCACGTGGCGATCTTACGTCGGCTACCACGATGTGGTAGAAAGCGTAGCCTTTGCGGCCATGGCGTGCCAAACGGATTTTAACTGCCATTTGTTTTGTTGTGTTTTTGTTTAGTTAATATTACCCTAATGGAAATCAACTCGTGATTTCGGGTGCGAAGTTAATATCTTTTTGTGAAATGATGTCAGGTGTCGTAATAAAAAGCCCTACACACGAGGAGTGTAGGGCAACATATTGAATACCTAAAAGTCTTATATGTGCATTTTATTGCTCAGAGAAGTAGGCGGGAGCAAATGGGCGGAGGTTGTAGCGCGAAGCCATTATTTCGCCGTAGGCACCCGCTGAGCGTAGGGCAATGAGGTCGCCACGTTTGGCAGAGGCAATCGATATTTCTTTACCAAAGCAGTCGGACGACTCGCATACAGGACCTACGACATCGTATTTTTCGGTTGGCAGTTTGCTGCTTATGTTTTCTATTTTGTGGTAGGCATGGTAGAGTGCAGGTCGTATTAGGTCGTTCATGCCAGCGTCAATGATAGCAAATTGTTTTTTCTGACCTTTCTTGACGTATAGGACTCGTGAGATTAGAGAACCACACTGTGCCACCACGCTTCGTCCGAGTTCGAAGTGTACTTTTTGACCATTGCGCAGTTCGAGGTGCTTGGCAAATACGGCAAAGTATGCTGGGAAGTCGGGTATGCTGACTTCGTCGGGGTGCTCGTAGTCTATGCCGAGTCCGCCGCCTACGTTGATTATTGAAAGTCTGTAGTGTTGTTCTTCGAAGCGACGTTGAATTTCGTTTATGCGAGTGCAGAGAGCTTGGAATGCTGCCATGTCGGTTATCTGCGAGCCTATGTGGAAATGCAGTCCGATAAGGTTTATGTTGCTGAGTTCTTTGGCTTTGAGTGCTGCCGTGTCAACCTCCCACAGCCCTATGCCGAACTTGTTTTCCTCCATGCCAGTGGTTATGTACTGGTGGGTGTGTGCGTCGACATTGGGGTTGATTCGTAGTGCTATGTTTGCGACTTTGCCTTTGAGCCCAGCAAGGTGGTTGATGACTTCCATTTCGGGTATGCTCTCGACATTGAAGCATTCAATGTCGGCATCGAGAGCAAGGTTTATTTCGCGGTCGGACTTGCCAACGCCAGCATAGACTATTTTTTTGCTATCGAAGCCATGTTCGAGTGCTGCACGAACCTCGTTTCCACTGACACAATCGATGCCCAGCCCTGCATTGCGTACTTCGGTGAGTATGCGACTATTGGCATTGGCCTTGACTGCATAGTGTACGACAAAATCGTGGCGCGAGGCTTCGCTGACAATGGTGTCGAGCGTTGTGTGCAAGAGTTGTAGGTCGTAGTAGTAGAAAGGAGTGTCGAGATTAGCGAAACGCTCGATTGGAAATTGTGTGGCCATTGTGGGTCTTTTTTCTTAGTCGAACAAGTTGGCACTAAGAGCGCGGAGGGTCGCAATCTTATCTTCGGCACTTACGAGTATAGACACATTGTGCGACGAGCCACCATAAGAAATCATGCGGATGGGCACATCGTGCAATGCGTTGAATATCTTGGAAGCGTAGCCTTTCTTGGTGGCATCGAAGTCGCCTGCAATGCAGATGATTACTTGGTCTTTGTCGACTTCGACAGTGCCATATTTCTTGAGGTCGTCGACG
Source organism: uncultured Bacteroidales bacterium (assembly GCA_937892095.1). GTDB lineage: Bacteria > Bacteroidota > Bacteroidia > Bacteroidales > Marinilabiliaceae > W3P20-009. The sequence goes on from CALAVC010000223.1 coordinate 6,245, forward strand.
ATGTCGTCGAGGTGTCGGTTGTTGTCTATGGTTACCGATACGCCCACTTCGCTGGTCGTAATCATGTCGATTGGCGTCTTGTAGCTTTCGAATATTTCAAAAACTTTGCGCATGAAGCCATAGGCAAGAAGCATACGTCCGCTCTTAATGCGTAGGGCTGTTATGTTGTCTTTGGCAGCTATGGCAGCTATGCGGTCTTGGCACTGATGACCAGAGATGAGTGTTCCTGCGGCTTGTGGGTCCATGGTGTTGAGTAGGCGGACAGGTATGTTGTTGACCTTAGCGGGAAGTACGCATGTCGGGTGCAAGATTTTGGCACCGAAATAGGCAAGCTCGGCGGCTTCGTCGAACGAGAGTTCTTTGACAGGTTTTGTGTCTTCGACAAAGCGAGGGTCGTTGTTGTGCATGCCGTCAATGTCGGTCCATATCTGAATTTCGTCGGCAAGGAGTGCTGCGCCGATTAGCGAGGCTGTGTAGTCCGACCCACCACGTTGGAGGTTGTCAACCTCGCCAAAAGAGTTGCGACAGATGTAGCCTTGGGTGATGTATATTTCGTAGCCCTGATTTTTGTCGAGCAATGCGCGAAGGTTTTCGCGTATGTAGGCTGTGTCGGGTTCGTTGTTCTTGTCTATGCGCATGTATTCGAGTGCTGGGAGCAGATAGCTCTCGACACCTTGCTCTTGGAGGTAGAGGTTGAACATGCCAGTGGATATGAGTTCGCCTTGCGAAAGGATTTCTTTTTCTTCGAAGACGGTAAAGACATTGTTGGTGAATGAGCGTATGTAGCCGAAGCGTTCGCGCATGAGCTCCATGCCTTTTTCTTTATATTCGGCAGTGGAATATAGCTCGTCGACGTGCGCAGCATATTTGGCTTCGAGTTTGCCAATTACTTCGTTGGCTCCGTCTGCATTTTTCTTATACAGATAGTTAGAGATTTCGACAAGACTGTTCGTTGTGCCGCTCATGGCTGAGAGTACAACTATTTTTACTTCGCCGTCTAAGACAAGCTTAGCAACATCTTTCATGCGCTGTGCAGAGCCGACCGATGTACCTCCAAACTTTAATATTTTCATCTGTATTGTGTATTAGAATTTAACAATCTGTTAATTTTTTATCGTTTGCAAATGTACAAAGGATTTTATTGTCGTGCAACATACATCCTTTTGCGTATCCAAAAAAGAACTTGCGGACTCTCTCTGTGTCGTAGAAAGTCCGCAAGTTTGTTGCTAAACGGTTTTTGACCGTTATTTGATTAGTATCTTCTTGCCGTTCTGAATGTAGAGGCCGGGTGTAAGGTTTGCTTTGTCGACTTCAATGCCACGTAGGTCATAAATGGGGGCATTGGGGTCGTCGTCGGTGTCGCGTCGGACGTTGCGTACGGCTGTCGTGCTGACGACACGCAAGATACCAGTCTTGTTGAGCAGTCGGCTCGTGTCCCACGTGAGGCCTGCAGGCAGTTCGGGCAGCTCTATTTGTGTTGTACTTCCTGAGCCAAAGGCCGACGATGTCCAGAGGACGCAGCTGTCGCCAACGGCTGGTTTGTAGTTGCTGGCGAGCTCAACTTTTATGTTGCCATACAGACCGAATGTCTTGCCGACAGTCAGGTAGGTGCGGCTTGTTTCGGTGTTCTTGCCGTTGCGAATGTTGAAGATGACGTTGCACCCCTCGTTGACGTAGACGCTGCCTGTCGTGCTGATGTTGTAGGCGTGAGTGGTCGAAGCCCCGTTGCCAGGCATTAGTGTGCCACCATTTTCAACATTGATAGAAGCAAGGGTAACTTTTGTGCCAGAGAGTACGCCAGTGCCCGTCACGCGCACGTCGTGCCCTGTGCCGAAGAACGGTTTCGTTTGGTCTTCTTCTGTGGCGTTCTGCATGTGGAGGTTCAGAATGCCGCCATCGACTTTCACGTCGGACGTTACAGCTGTCTTGGGCGACGTCATAGTCCATATTCCAGAGCCAGTCTTTGTGATTGTGCAACCGCTTATGCTGCCGCTGAACGTAACGTCTTTGTTCAGCTGACCAATGATGAAGTTGGTTCCCGAGCCTGCACTTGTCAGTGAGCCTGTGCCAGCAAGGTTGCCTATGCGTAATGTGCTTTTGGGCGAGGTTATGAAATTTGCTATGTATGTGGCGAACTCTTTCGTGATGTTAAGAGTTGCGTTGGGCAGACCGTTGGCGTTGGTAAATCCAAGAGGTGAGTCGCCACCAAGGATAACCGTTCCAGTGAATGCACTCCAGTCGCCACTTTGCTCGGTGCGAGCCGTGCCACGTGTATAGACGTAGACCGAACCAGCACCCGTAAGTGTGCCACGATAGTTGCAACGACTGTCGAGATACCAACGACCCATCTTGCCCGAGGGAACAACAATGTTGGCGTAGCAACTTGTGTAGCTACCCGCATTGTCAACGTCGGAGAGCGTGCCTCCTTCGAGGTAAACAGTCGGTGGTGTCGACATTGTGCTGTTGTATTCGGTAGCGTAGACTGTACCCTCTACGATGTGCATTGCGCCTCCATTGACTTCTTCGGCAAGCGTGAGTGAGCCACTGCCAGTCTTCGAATAGTGTGTCTTGCTTGTTGCGCTTATGCCACGCGAAAGCAACAACGAACCGCTGATGTTGATGGTTGCCGAGTCGAGTACGTTGATTTTATGACTGCAATACACCGTCCCAGATGTTGTTAGCTTGCCACCGCTAAGGTTGATTGGCGAAGCAATGTTGCCGAGGGCGCCAAACTCGTCGCCGTCGGAGTTCGCAAGAGTCGTAACGGCAATTTGACCATCAAGCAGATTCGTGCCACCTGTGAAATTGTTCTGGTTGTTGATGGTCAGCTTGGCAGAGCCTTGCTTGGTAAGCACTGCGGAGCCTCCAATGCTGTCGCCCGAAAGGGTGTAGTCGAGCGTGCTATTGTCGAAGATTACGTAGGCTGGGTATATGGTCTCGTCAATGACTATGTCTTTCACCGTTGCGTTGTCGTTGAAGACGACCGTATCGCCGTTGACAAAGTAGGTCTGTTCGCCATCTGCTTTGACAAAGTTCAAGTCTCCGACTATGCTCCATGTGTCTGATTCGTTGCCAACCCAGTAGATTTTGGTAGGCTGACGCGTTGCGACTACTTCGATGTAGAGCACTTTGTCTTTCAAAACGAGTCTTAACTTGTCGTCCGACGAACTGCAACAAAGTTTGATGTCGCTAACAGAGCCACTAACCTTGTTTATTTCGCCGACCTTGTAAAGTCCTACTGGCATACGAGCTTCTCCGTCAGTTGGGTGAACCGTTATGTTGAAGACTGGTGTCGTGAATGGTAGTACTTTTTCGCTCCAATCGAGTTTGCCAATGATGAGTTCGTCGACGACTATTTGATCGGCCGTGCCGTCGGCAAAGATGTCAAGATTGACGTTGGCTCCGTAGCCAAGTTCGAGCGTGCTAAAGGTCGCAGTGCTGGCGGTTGTGCTATTTGTGCCAACATTGATCGCCGAGGCATATTCTGCTTTTGTGCCTGCAAGGAATTGTCCGCCATTGGTGTTCAACACAGCAAAGCGATTGAGCCATAGTGGGCTATTCTTAAATGTTCCGTCGAAGGTTAGTTGACCTGCCCAAACATTTGTTTCGCCCGAGTTGGTGTTTTCTACGTTGGGCAATACGAGTTCGCCATCACCTTGCTTGATGAGGCGTGTAGCTCCACTAAGTGCACCGCCTGCAAATGTGTGAGTGTAGGTCGTTGTGCTTATGTCTTCATTGTCGTCGTTGCCCTGAACCCACGTGGGTGTGTTGATGGTCAAGATGCTTGGTTGCGCACCTTCTTCAATGCTGAAGTTTGCGTTGCCCGTATGGCACACAAGTGCATGTTTGCCGTCAAGGTCGGAGCCTATTGTGCCACCAGCACTTACAACCGTCCTACCTACCGTCGTCAAAGGAGGTGGAGGCACTGTTATGCCTTCTGTTTTGCCAAGGAAGTAGCTCGTGTGAGGGGGTTGGTTGTAACCACACATTTGCCATACCATGGCATTGCGATACTGGTGGTCGTACCACAAGTTGTATATTCGCCAAGGTGTTGAGTATGTAGTGGTATAGATGCGGATATTGTTGTTGGCTGTGCGCATAATGACCTCCTCGCGCCAGTCGCCAAATATGTCGCCCTGAAAACATGGTGTCGACTTAGTGTCGTTGTTGGTCAAGCTACCTGTGAGTGTTTCTATTTTGCCAACACCATATTTATATATTACACCATTTGAATTTTTGGTGGATATGCCGTTAAAAGTCTCTTCGCATAGGTCGTCATCCCAATATATGCGGAAGTTCTGTGCAATGTTTTCTTTTGTAGCACCCTCTTGTGCCTTGTGAGTAATAGAGTTTAATACTTTATCGTCGTATGCCGACGTGCCAGCAGCTCCAAATATATCATCGCTGACGTTCGCCATCATACAACGTCCGTCGTCGCGCGAAGAGTGGCAACGATAATATATCTTCGACGTCGTTGCGTCGCGATAGTTGTTGCCTGGTCGGTCTTCAAGGCATGCATATATTTCTTGACCATGCGTAAATGGGTCAAAGTCAGAGCAGTGTTGTGCGTCGCCATGCCCCAACCCAGTTGTCGAAAGTCCTTTGCCATTGTCGTCTATGACCATGCTACCGAAGACAATCTCATCGCGTCCGTCCCAGTCGACATCTGCTACTCCATAGTTATGATAGCCGTTGCCATACCATGGGCTCGCGCTGTTGCTACAGTTCCAACGCCAACGAACCGAAAGCTCATGCGTCGCCTTGTCAACGTCGAGAGCAATCATCTTATGGCGTGTATATATGCCACGAGCGAGGAATATGCTCGGGTGGACTCCATCCAAATATGGTGCGCCAAAAAAGTGTTTTGTCGAACGGTGTCCATAGCCGTCGCCCCACGCTGCGCTTAGGTCGGTCTCGCCGTCTTCAAGTCGGCGAAGAGGATACTCCATTTGGTAATAGACTTCGCCAGTTGCACCATTGAGGTATAGCAAATATTCGTCTCCCTCATGCACAAACCATTGTCCGCTGCTCGACGATGCACGATAGTTTTTCGTAGGGTCGCCAATGACAATCGTCTCGCCCGTTGCTGTGTGTATGGTCGTACCGTCTGCCGCACGCATGATTGCTTCCGCACGACCATCTTCGTCCCAGTCGAACGCCACAATGTTTTGCTCGTTATTTTGGAAGTCGGCCATGTTCGGACCAAAGTTTAGCCACCAAAGCTTAGTGCCGTCAAGTTTGTATACCTCCATGAGTGCATACTCACCATTATGACCCTGTGGCGTATAACCCTCCGAAGCGTCGCTGCTATTGTCAAATTTTAGCAAGATTTCAAGCTCGCCGTCGCCGTCCACATCGGCCACGCATGCATCGTTAGGTATATAGGTGCTCGTCAAGTCGCCGTGGTCCATCTGTACTTCGAGCCAATTGTTTCCCCACACCGACGCAGTCTTGGAGTCTGCTTGCTCCACGTCGCCCACCACGGCACGCACCGTATAGGTCGATGTCGTCGTGCCCGACGCGTCAACATAGTTCGACACCGTGAGAGGTGTGTCGTTAAGTTTAGTGCCGTCGCGATAGACGTTATACGTAACGTCGTAATATTCTTCGGCCGGCAGTCGCCAAGACACCAGCACTCCGCTTTGTGTCTGTACGGCAACAATTCCGCGGTCAAGCACATCGGTCTGTCGTTGTGCCACTGCACACATCGATAGTGCCAATGCTGCGGAAAGGGTTAGTGTACGTAATTTCATTTTCTGAAAGTGGTAAAATTTCTCGATGATATTTTGCTAAGTATCCTATTCAGCATTTCGCTGTTTAATACTTTTTAAACTACAATGTTAAAAAAAAATATTAAGTTAGCGTTGGTTCTGTACTTAGAAAATGAAATGTCGTGTCCTCCGTCAAGTTTCATGTTGTAACATTTACTGCCGTATGGCGTAAAAGCGTACATCGGTTGGAGGTCATATCCTAAAAGTCTTCTTTAGTGACCACGAGTTCAGAAAGCAAAAAGAAAAATCATGTCATTCAGAGCAAATATTTTTTATAGACTACTACTCTCAATCGTTATTTGTCTTTCGGAGCAAGTAGCTCTGTCGCAGTCCACGTCGATGGTGTCCGGCAAGTTTAAGACAGACGGAATCACCTACGAGATGACATCCGATTCGACCGTGTGCGTTACCTATATCGATGGCATGGAAGACGTTGCCATCCCCGACACGATAGGCGGATTCTCTGTTACGCAAATCACTGCCGAAGCCTTCAAATGGTGTAGCCAGATTCGTACTCTGCAAATTCCTCGCTCCGTAGTCAGCATAGACGCCAACTTTGCTGGCGACCATGGCTACACTTTCCTTCGCGAAGTGCGTGTCGACCCCGACAACGCAATGTATAGCTCGCTAAACGGCGTACTTTTCAACAAAGACCGCACTCGGATAATCCTCTACCCCAAAGCCAACGAAGCCACCGAATACGTTATCCCGCAGACCGTTACGGCAATAGGAGCAGGCACATTTGCGCTCTGTCGCAACTTGCGTCGCGTCGTGGTCCCCGAAGGCGTGCAGTCGATAGGTATGGCAGCCTTTGCGCGTTGCGAAGCCTTGGAAAGTATCGACCTACCACATGGTCTGCAAACGCTCGGTCAAAATGCATTTGAGCGCTGTTCACGGCTTGTCAATGTTTCGCTCCCAGGCACCATTCAGCATGTCGGAGCAGCAGCATTTAGTGGGTGTCAGAATCTGCGCTCTGCCGTATTGGGCGAAGGAACCAAAAGCATCGGGCGTGCAGCCTTTGCCTCGTGCGCAGCGCTCGACTCTGTCGTCTTGCCGCAGTCGCTCGTCTATTTGGCAGGAGCAGCTTTTTCTGGTTGCAATCATTTGCAGCAACTACGCTTGCCGCGCGACCTCCGACGCATAGACGATGAGGCCATTAGCCGTTGTCGCAATTTGGTCAATCTCGAAGTCGATGCCGATAACAAATATTTCTTTCAGAAAGGTAGTGTGCTCTTCACTGCCGACACGACTAACCTAATCTTCTGTCCCAAGTCGCGCGAGACGTTCATCGTCTATCTTCCACAGAGAGTGCGCAAGATTTCACCCTCTGCCTTTTGGGCATGCGAAGGTCTAATGGCCATCACGCTTCCACACAAATTGCTCGAAATACCCGACCGTTGTTTTAGCGAATGCTCTGGCTTGCAAAAAATCGAGATGTCTGGCGACTTGAAGAGCATTGGAGTCTCTGCTTTCGAAGGCTGTGGGCTGCTAAGCCAAATAGTCTTGTCTGAGTCCGACACGCTCCTCTACGAAGGCGGCATAGGCGGACGAGTCGTTGTGCTTCCAGCCGTGCAAACCATTGCCGAAAACGCTTTTGCCAATTGTACATCGCTCTGTGGACTCATCTTGCCCGAAGGTGTCGAAAGCGTTGGCGATGGTGCGTTTAGTGGGTGCTCAGGTTTGCGTTCGCTTGTCTTGCCCGATGGGCTGCAAAGCATAGGCTGGGAGGCTTTCGCAAGTTGCACAGGGCTAACCGATGTTGTCATTCCCGAAAGCGTCGAAAGTGTCGACTGGAAGTCGTTTATGAATTGCACCAATCTGAAAAATGTTCAGATACTCGAAGGCGTACAAGAAATTGGCATACAAGCCTTCGATGGTTGCACAAGTCTGCAAAACGTCAACATCGGCGGTAGCGTTTACTCCGTTGGCGACTATGCATTTAGCGGTTGCATCAGCTTGAAGCAAATCACCTTGCCAAGCAATATGCTCATGCTTGGTGCTGGTGCTTTCCGTGGTTGCTCAGGGCTGAAAACAATCGCCATACCACATCGCGTCGGTGTCCTCGGTCAGTCAGTCTTTGAAAATTGCCGATCGCTTGCCGACATTAACTTGCCCGAAGGATTATACGTCATCGGCAAAAATGCCTTCAAGGGTTGCGAAAAATTGCGCGAAATGAACATTCCCAAGGGAGTAATGCAGGTGTCCGACGGAGCGTTTGCACAATGCTTTGCGCTCGAAAAACTAACACTTAGCGAAGGCACAGTCAGCATACTTGCCGATGCTTTCCGAGCTTGCAAAAGTCTGACCTCTGTCGTCTTGCCAGCTTCTATGACTTCGTTGGGCAACTATGCTTTCGACGAGTGCGACAATCTATCACAAGTCGTCTGTTTGCCCGCAAAGCCAATGACCATCGGCAGAGATTGCTTCCCCATAACCACGTGGGTGCAAATAAACAAACTCTATAAAAAAGACTATCGCACAGCGTGGGGACCCAAAATAAAACTTTCAACATTTAAGAAAAAGTGAGTAATGCCTTTCGTGTCGACTTGCCAACAATAATTACTTTTGGTAATGCCGACCGTCAAGTTGCCGACACACAGTCCGTCGGCAAAATAACCAAAGTAGAGCCGAATGGTGAGCTGACCATTCGGCTCGCTCCCGATGTAGACTCCGATATTTTTGATGACGATTGGCTCTTTGCCGAAGTCGATATGCGCATCGTGCCGCTCCGTATCGACTCTTCAAAGCAGCGCGGCAAGACAACGCTCATCGTTAGGCTTGCACACCTCTCGACTGCCGAAGAACTCGAAATCCTTGTCGGTTGCAACGTCCTCGCTAAGGTCGATTCAGACGATGACGCTGAAGAAGATTTTAGTCTTATAGGCTACACCATTCTCGACACCAATGGAACGACAATCGGCACCATTGTCGACATCGACGATCGTGTAAGTGCCAATCCTCTTTTCGTTGCCGAAGCGACGTCTGGCGAGGAGCTACTTATCCCCGCAGCCGATGAATTTGTTGTCGGTGTCGACGACGAAAATCAACTAATCATACTTAACTTACCCGAGGGACTGCTAAATATAGACAATGCAGAAGAGGTCTAAGAAATAAACTCTACCTCTTTTTATACATCGAGTTGTGGGTCTTAAAGGCTGTCAGCCTATCATACGTGTCTTGTGGCAAGTGTACGTAAACGGCAATAAAATAGTCGTTCTCAGTCTGCCCATACGAACCCACCGAGTCTGAAAACCTTGGCACGTCTTTCTCTCGCTTGCGTGCCACGTAGGTGTAGTTGTGTAGCCCTTGTTTTATAAGGTATTGCCCGTCAAACGAAATGTTGTCGTAGTTCGGGCTCAGCATATTGGCCGATGTCGGTGTCCAACCCGTCGCATCTCCTATGACAAAAAACTGGTGTGTACGAAGTAGCTCTGGGTCATCAGGCAAAAACGAAAAGTGTACAATGGAGTAGTCGGCAGATACTGTAACATCGTCAGTCCTGTCTTGCGTCTCAATCCAGCTGCCTCCGTTAAAATCTTCGCGGTATGTATATGGGCGTCGCTGGTCTGCCGATAGCGTATAATGATAAAATGGCTCAAAATATTCTATTCGTGCACTACCAAAGGTAACGTTTCGTATGCTTCTGTTGTCTGCCCACAGCCATTCTGCCCCACCCTCAAAATATAGTGGTTCAATATCTGTATACGTATACGTCGTTGCACTCCTGCTCGCCTGTCCGCCGTTGATGAACGTAGGGGTCGTAAGTCGCCTTGTGTCGTCAAGTCGTTTGTTTTGCCACACGTCCACTTGCAATTGCTCTTCGGGGGTGCTAATGTTCATCCCTGTGGCTGTCACCACAACTCGCAACCGTTGCCTACTGCCAACATATTCTATTTCAGACTCCACGCCACACAAATCTTCGCATATCCACAACTTTTGGCGCAGTAGCAATCTGTCATCCGACACGCTATATACATCCACAAAGTAGTTGCCCGATGCTGTCAGTGGCTCTGTCGATATGTCTATGTGGTAGTGTACGTAGTCTGTCGTTGTGTTAAACGATTGCTGATGACTATCATACCCGTCAAATCGGTTTATGCTGTTGCAGAATTCCATGTCCATCAAGTCCGACGGCTCCCATTCCCGATTGGCATGAAGAAAAGTGTAGTAAAGCGTTTCTGTCTCACTCCCTATCATGTCAAAGTCCAATGTCAACGTCTCTGGCGCAGCCAGATGACACATTACCACTTGTGGCACCTTACCCGTCGTTCGGTCTGCCGCTTCAGAGTGTCGAAACTCTACTGTGCGAATTCGGCTGTCCAAAATCTCTACGTCAGCCCCCTGCGCCTTTGCTCCAATCGCACTCAGTACGCACGCTACTGTCAGTAACAATGTGCGCACTATTTGTCTTCCGACTTTTTGCATACGTTTCGCAAGCTAAATTCGCAACCGCAATATTGTTGGTTGTAAAAATTATATTCGCGAAGCAGTTGTGCTCGCCTTTCGCTTAGCCCATCTTTTCGCCAGTTCTGATGCCAAAATATCACACCACTCTCGCTCTCTGCATATTCGCCAGCTTCGTCAATCTGCTCTTGGCTTTTCCAACGCGACGACGCAAGCGTTGTCGTCACGCAACCCAACCCCATTTCTTTTGCCTTGCGTGCCGATGCCAATAGCCGATGCTTAAAACATGCCAAACATCTACGCCCTCGTTCGTTCTCCTCTTCAAGTCCTTTCACCACACGCAACCACTCTTCGTGGTCATACTCTCCCTCCACCCATCTCAGGCCAAGCAACTCTGCATGTCGCTTGCTCTCGTCGCGCCGGACGATATATTCTTCTCGTGGATAGATATTCGGGTTGTAATAGAAAATAACTGGTCGAATATCGTTCTGTATCATCCACTCAGTTATGGCCGACGAGCATGGCGCACAACATGCGTGAAGCAACACACCCTCTTCGGGTGGCATGGTCAGTTGTGGACGCTTTTTGCTCATACGTGTGTCTTTTTGTTGCTTACAATAGTCCAAGCTCCAAGCGAGCCTCTTCCGACAAGTTGTCTTGGCTCCATGCTGGGTCAAATGTCAAGTTGACCTCCACATCTCTTACCCCTTCAATCTCTTTTACTTTGTCCGTAACTTCATCGGGCAAACTGTCTGCCACGGGGCAGTTCGGGGCCGTAAGAGTCATCAGTATGCGCACCTCAGCATCGTCCGTAACCTCAAGTCTATATATTAATCCGAGGTCATATATGTTCACAGGAATTTCGGGGTCGAAAATAGTTTTTAGTGCTGCTATGACCTCTTGCTCAATTGTCAGTTTATCTTTTTCCATAACGTTCTGTCCTACCCTCTGGCTTTATATGCCAGGGCATAAAGCCTTATTTGTTTAATCATCGATAGCAAACCATTGCTACGTGTCGGAGTCAAGTTTTCTCGCAATCCTATTCGGTCTATAAAGTAAAGGTCTGCGTCTGCAATGTCTTCGGCTTTTTGGTCCAACAACACTCGCAAAAGCAGTGCCACAATGCCCTTAACAATTATCGCATCCGAGTCGCCCGCAAAGTGAATGGTCTTGTCTGCATTCTCAGACGCATATATCCACACAGTGCTTTGGCAACCCTCAATCACGTACTCTTTCGATCTGTGTTCCTCAGGATATGGGTCCAGATTATTGCCATATTCAATCAGTAGAGAATATTTGTCCATCCAGTCGTCAAACGACGAGAATTCCTCTACTATTTCGTCTTGTATTTCGTTAATACTCATTGCATTTCAAAATATTGCCCACAAAGGTAACTTATTTTGTTGACTAAGAATAAATTGCATTGCTCGCTATAACTTAATTATAATTAATTGCGTACAAGGCGTTTTGTACAGACTTCAATATTGATTTATTTTTGTAACACAATAATTTATAGGCACTTGCCAAACAATGAAGAACCTTAATCTGTTGCTCTCTGCATGTCTCACCTTCGGCGTGGCGGCTTGCACCAC
>CALAVC010000224.1 GCA_937892095.1 uncultured Bacteroidales bacterium
CATCGGAGTCGGTTTCGGGCGTGCCATTGATGTTGAAGACGAAGAGCCCCGGATTGGTGCGAGGGAAGATCATCCAGCCATTGTCGGAAGGAGAGAAGGCGAGAGACTTTATGAAGAAGTTGTTGTTGGCAGGGGCGTAGCTGAGGGTGTACCACTGGTTGTCGGGTGTCTTGAGGTGGAGACCAGTGGGCATGAGTAGGTTGGAGACGATAAGGTTGTGGTAGTTATCGTAGGCGAGGGCACTTACGCGAGTCCCGTAGATGGAGGAGAGAGGCGAGTTGTGTTCGGAATATTGAGTAGAGAGTTTTTGATTTTCGACTTTGAATATGCCACCGCGATAGGTGGAGAGATAGACGCTATCTGGTGCATTGGGGTCGACGGCAAACAAGAGAGCATCGGTGCCAGAAAGATAGGAAGTGGAGGAGGAGCTTGTCCACGTGTCGTCGGTGAGGGTAAAGATGGTTACGGGTCGGTAGAGGAAGCTGAAGGCAGAGCCAGAAGCGCCACCGTAGGAGGCGTAGAGTGTCCGATTGGAGCATTCGATGTCGTAGGGAACGTTGGTGCCCGGACCATTGATTAGGTATCGGCTGGCAGAACCTCGCACGCTGGAGATGACGAGTCCATGCGTAAGGTCGGCAATGGAAAGTCTGCCATCGGCAAGAGCAGCTATGTCGGCAATGTGCATAGAGGCTGTTTGCCCACCGAAGTCGTAGGACGATAGGCGTTGAGAGAGTTGGAGCGAAGAGTTGTAGAAGAGTAGGGTGGTGTCGGCAGCGACAACAAGAAAGTCGTCAAGAGCGAGCAGGCGTGAGGCTGGAGCTCGGAGGGTGTCGAAAGGGATTGTGTCGCGGTCGGCATGGAGTGTGTAGAGCGCATCGGACTGCTTTACGAGACAGACGAGGTGAGAGTCGAAAGTCGTGAGGGCAGAGACAGTCTTTTGCGGGAAGACATTGGTCCACTGAGTGGCATCTTCGAGGATTTTGTTGTTGACAGGCGCAGCGAATAGCCCCTTTGTGGTGGAGACAAAAATGGTGTCGGAGAAGACACAAACGTCGGAGACGGATTCGCCACCGAGTCGGTAGAAGCCTTTTATTTCGGCACGATTAATGTCGACGTCGAGTAGTCCGCTTTGCGAAGCGCAAAATAGACGTGAGCCTGAGAGCGCGAGACGGTTGATACTCTTGGCACTGACGAGCGAGGAGGTCTTATATTCGGGGATATTGGTGGTGGCACGATTTTCGATGTCGACGATGTCGATGTTGCCATTGGAGTAGGCGACGAAGAGCTGCGACGAATTGGCAGCGAGAGCACTTATGCCACAGTCGGATAGATGGTTGACTTTGGTGAGTCGCGTTAGTTCGCCATTGTCGTAGAGCATTATGCCCATGTCGTTGGAGGCTACGGCGACCGAGCCTACTGCGGCGGCGTAGGTTGGTGAGGCATAGTTGAGATGGTCGGCCCAGAGACCTTGAGCAGAGGCGGTGGCGACGTTCAGCAGACAGATGAGAGATGAAAATATTTTGAGACGCGTAAGCATGTGGTTATTTGAGGCTATCGACGAAAGCGCGAACGGCGCGTCCGCGATGGCTGATAAGGTTTTTGTCGGTCATGGTCATTTGAGCAAAAGAGAGACCATGTGCTTCGTCGGGGAGGAAGATGGGGTCGTAGCCGAAGCCTTGTGAGCCGAGGCGACATGTGGCTATCTGACCGTGGCAAACGCCTTCGAAGACGTGTTGCGTACCGAGGCTATCGATGTAGACGATGACGGTGCGGAAACGTGCTGTGCGATGTTCTATGCCATTGAGACAGGTGAGTAGCTTGTCGATGTTGCGTTCGGAAGAGCATTCTGGCCCAGCAAAGCGAGCGGTGTGTACACCGGGAGCACCATTGAGAGCATCGACTTCGAGACCTGTGTCGTCGGCAAAGCAAGGGACACCAGCATGCTGGAAAGCATAGCGTGCTTTGGCTTGTGCATTGCCGAGGAGCGTTGGTTCGTCTTCGGGGATGTCGGCAGTGAGCCCGACGTCGTCGAGCGAAAGTACTGAATATCTGCCACTTAGGAGGTTTTCGATTTCGGCAGCTTTATGCTTGTTGTGTGTGGCAAAAAGTATTGTGGACATAATATAGCATTACGAAGTAAACAAAGATAATAATATTAAGAAATTAAATTGAGTGCGAATGGGTAAAGTGGGTTAGATGGGATGAGCTAATCGTAAATAAATCAGCTAATTATTTGAAAAAAAGATATGTGTGGTTATTTTTGTAGAGAATAAACGAAACAGAGAGCTATGTTTTAACATCGAAAAGTCGATGGATATGCCATACAGAAGATTACCCAATACAGACGCAGCGCGACTTCGCGCACTGAAATCGGCGGCTGCACATGCGAGTGCGTCGGAGGATGAAGGACTGTCGTTTAGCAGAAAGACGGCACTTGAGGTGATTTCGTATACACCTATGTTAGAGCAGACCATATCGCAGATAGCTGACAATAAGTCTAAGCAAGTGGCGGCGAGCAAACAGGTGGCAGAATCGGGTCGCGTGGCGCGACTATATGTTTCGCACTACATACAGGTGTTTAACATGTGCATAGCACGTGGAGAGATAAAGCCAGAGGCACGGCGACTGATGGGGTTGCAAGATGACGACAACACGGTGCCAGACTTGTCGACAGACGCTAGCCTAATAGAGTGGGGACATAGGGTGATAGATGGTGAAGAGAAGCGCATGTCGAGCGTTGGTGGAAACAGAATATATAATCCGTCGATAGCACTTGTAAAGGTAAAGCTACAGATATTTGAAGATAATTATAACAAGCATAGGGATTTGCTGAGCACGAGCGTGAAGTATCATGGCAAGCTTGATGAGGCTCGGCAAAAGGCAGATGAGTTGATACTGAAGGTATGGAATGAAGTGGAGGCAAAGTATCAGCCAATAGATACTGACGAGAAGCGGAACTTGTGTCAGCAGTGTGGGGTGGTGTATTTTTATCGCCCACAAGAGCGTCAGAGGGAGTTTTTGCAAGGTCAGTATAGCGAACAAGAATAAAACAGACAACGACATAAAAGACTATAAGTCAACAACTTATAAAAACAAAATGGAAGAAGAAATAGAAATGTTGCTCGACGACGTAAAGGAGCAAATGACAAAAGCTATAGAGCACCTGGACTATGAGCTTGGCAAGATACGTGCAGGAAAAGCGAATCCGCACATACTTGACGACATAAAGGTGGAATATTTTGGTAGCATGACTCCGCTGAGCGGCGTGGCAGGCATCACGGTGCCCGACCCACGAACGATAGCTATCAAGCCGTGGGAAAAGAGCATGATTGGCCCGATAGAGAAGGCCATCATGGCAGCAAACTTGGGGCTTAACCCAGACAATAATGGAGAGATGATTCGCATTATGATACCACCTCTTACGGAGGAGCGTCGTCGAGACTTGGCAAAGATGTCGAAGAAGACGTGTGAGGATAGCCGAATAGCTGTTCGCAACGTCAGAAGGAATGCGGTGGAAGAGCTCAAAAAAATGAAGAAAGACGGTCTTGGCGAAGACATGCAGAAAGACAAAGAAGCCGAGGTTCAGAAAATACACGATGCATACATGAAGAAGATTGACGAGATGTATGCTGCGAAAGAGAAAGACATTATGACAGTGTAGTTGGGTGTGTGCCCATACACGACAAAGTTTTGAGACAACAAGGGGTCGTTCAGTAAGTGAGCGACCCCTATTGTTTTATTCTGTTTGTGAAGAATGGAAATGGAGAGTATAATTTTTAACATAGCAAAAGTAGTAGTATTTTTAAGGCATGAAAATGTGTGAATTGGGTAAAGAGCCCGAAAGAGACATTTAGGACTAAATATGGACAAGACAGATAAACTGTACGAGGCATACAAGCGAAGTAGCGGTGTGTGTACAGACACACGTCGGATAAGCGAAGGATGTTTTTTTGTGGCGCTACGTGGCGAACGGTTTGACGCCAACGAAATGGTGGGCGAGGCACTGAGCCAAGGTGCAGCGTACGCACTGACAACGAATAAAGACTTTGAAGGCGACGAGCGTGCAATTGTCGTGGACGACACACTGAAAGCACTACAAGACTTGGCACGCACGCACAGGCGACACCTAAAGATACCCATTGTGGGCATTACGGGCACCAATGGCAAGACGACGACTAAAGAACTTACGACGGCAGTGCTGAGCAAAAAATACAAAGTGTTGGCAACGGTTGGCAACCTGAACAATCATATAGGGGTGCCACTGACAGTGCTTAGCATTGGCGACGACACTGAGATTGCCGTCGTAGAGATGGGTGCGAACCATCCGGGCGAAATTGTAGCGCTATGCGAAATTGCACAACCGACAGCAGGACTTATTACCAATGTGGGCATGGCACATCTGGAAGGGTTTGGCTCTTTTGAAGGTGTCAAGCGGACGAAGGCAGAGCTATATGACTACCTTAGGCGCACTGGTGGCGAGGTGTTTGTGAACACCGATAGCCAAGATTTGAGCGAGATGTTGGGTGAATATGCAGCAATGGGCTACGGCGAAAAGCAGACGGACAAGAACGCTATATGCGGACGTGCATGCGAAAACGAGACGGGCTATATGAGTTTCGAGTGGAGGGATGGTGCAAAGAGTGGGCACACCGACACACACCTTGTGGGTAGCTACAACGTGCGCAATGCGCTTGCAGCCATGACGGTTGGGAAGCGTTTTGGCGTGGACATGCAAAGTGCAGCACAAGCAATTGCAGACTACGTGCCGAGCAACGGTCGGAGCCAACTTGTGCGCACAAGCAGGAATACACTTATTGTCGATGCATACAATGCAAACCTGTCGAGCATGACGGCTGCAATAGATGCTTTCGCAGGTCGCAAGGAAACAAGTAAGATGTTGATACTGGGCTCTATGCGAGAGCTTGGACGCGAGCAAGACGCGTGCCACCGACAGATTCTTGACAAGATTAGCAGCGATGTGAGTATGGATGCCGTATTGATTGGCAAGGAGTTTGGGCGGTTTGCGGAAGAATATCCTAAGTATAAATTTTTCGAGAGTACGGAGCAAGCTATTGAGACGTGCAAGCAAACGAGTGGCAAGGTGATACTCTTGAAGGGTTCGAACTCGTACAAGATGTCTTCGTTGGTGGAATATTTATAAATTTAGACTAACAAAAACATACAGATAAAATGAAAAGATTCTTGACCGTAGGCGACATTGGCAACCTGAGCGATGCGCTTGCCGAAGCCAAGCAAGTAAAACAAACACCATTTGCATGGCAAGAGTTGGGTCGTAATAAAACCATAATACTTGTGTTCTTTAACAGCAGTCTGCGTACGAGGCTCAGTTCGCAGCGTGCGGCTCAGAACCTTGGTATGAACACCATCGTGCTGAACATCAACGAAGACAGTTGGAAACTTGAGACCGAACTGGGCGTAATCATGGATGGCGACAAGACAGAGCACTTGCGCGAAGCCATACCGGTGATTGGTAGCTATGCAGACATCATAGGAGTGCGTTCGTTTGCACGCTTTGAGAGCAGGACGTTCGACTACGAAGAGACTATATTGCAACAATTCATAGAGTATAGTGGTTGCCCGGTTATAAGCCTCGAATCGGCGACGCGCCATCCGTGCCAAGCCTTTGCAGACCTGATAACGATAGAGGAATATAAGAGAGTGGCACGTCCGAAAGTTGTTTTGTCGTGGGCACCTCACCCCAAAGCACTTCCACAAGCAGTGCCGAACTCTTTTGCGGAGTGGATGAAAGTGGCCGACGTGAACTTTGTCATCACATGCCCCGAAGGCTACGACTTGGCGCCCGACATAATGGCAGGCGCCCGACTCGAGCGCGACCAAAAGAAAGCATTTGAAGGTGCAGACTTTATATATGCAAAGAACTGGTCGTCATATACAGAGTATGGCAAGATTCTTTCAAAAGACAGGTCGTGGACGGTGGACCAAGAGCACATGAGCTGGACCAACAACGCCAAGTTTATGCACTGCCTGCCGGTTCGACGTGGCATGATAGTGAGCGACGAAGTCATAGATGGACCTAACAGCATAGTAATTCCTGAAGCTGCCAATCGTGTGGTGTCGGCACAGGTTGTGATGAAGCGAATGCTCGAAGGGCTAAGATAGTATAACACCGACGGCGAAAAGCAATGAAATAGTCCCTCAAAAATTGGGGGACTATTTTTGTTATGTTGGTGGCTTAGCAAGACGTAAGATATTGCGTGTAGACGGCTAATTACGTGAATATTAACTAACTTTGTTGCTTGTGCCAACAGAATGTAGTGGCACTTTGCGACAAGAAAAAATGAAAAAAAAGATGGTACGAAGTGCGATAGGTGCAGCGTGCGTGGTCGTGCTGATGAGCATGGCGTCGTGTGTGCCAACCAGTAAATATCAGGAGCAACAAAAAGCGAGTAGCAATAAGCAGAAGACCATAGAGAGCCAGCAGGTGCAAATAGAGCAATTGAAGAAAAACATTGCGCAGCTGAAGGCAGACATGGTTGCCATGCAAAAAAGCAACGACAATCTGACAGCCGACACTACACTTGCTGGAGTCCGCAATAGGACACTGAGCAACCGACTGAGCGTCTTAGAAAACGACCTTCGCACATTGGCTGCCAAGATGGGCGACGTGCCAGAGTATAGGTCGCTTATGCAGCACCTTGGCCAAATGCAAGACGAGTTGACCGACAGTCAGGACAAGCTGCTCGACAGCGAAAAAGCAGTAGAAGCTCAGCGCAAGCGACTACAAGAAGCCAACGACGCTTTACAACAGAGTCAAGAGCAATTGCGTCAGAGCTCGGACAACTTGGAGAAAAAGAACAAACAGATTGCCGACCAACAAATTGAGATTGCCACAGCACGTCGTGACATTGAAATGCAAGCAGCCCGACTACGAGAGATGGAGGCTGCACTTCGCCAAAAAGACTCTGCTATGGTGCAGCTACGCAATTCGATAGCTGGTGCACTACGCGGATTTAACCCCGATGAGCTGACGGTTGTACATAGGGATGGTAAGGTATACGTGTCGCTCGAAGAAAAATTGCTATTTGCCTCGGGCAAATATGACGTCAACGAAAAGGGTAGGAATGCTATATCGAAAATAGCACAAGTGCTCACGACAACCGACGAACAAATAGAAATAAACGTAGAAGGACACACCGACAACGTGCCGTTGCGTGGCGACATTATAGCCGACAACTGGGACCTATCGGTAAAGCGTGCCACATCGGTTGTGCGCATTCTTGTCAGTGGCGGACTGCCTGCCACACGCCTGCAAGCTGTCGGACGAGCCGACACGATGCCAATAGCTTCGAACGACACAGACGATGGTCGACGACGCAATAGACGCACAGAAATAATATTGTCTCCAAAGATAGATTATCTGTTGAGCAAAGTAGCCCAATGAACCAGAGTCTGTTGAGCCAAATAGACTCGCCGAAGGACCTTAAAAAACTTTCCGTAGACGAGTTGCCAGCGTTGTGTGCTGAACTTCGTGCATTTATTATCAATCAGTTATCGCATGGACCTGGGCACTTTGCTGCCAGTCTTGGAGTAGTCGAACTGACAGTGGCACTGCACTACGTCTACGACACCCCTGACGACAAGTTGATATGGGACGTGGGTCATCAGGCCTACGGACACAAGATACTCACTGGTCGGCGCGACCAATTCTACACCAATCGCAAGAAAGGTGGGCTAAGTGGATTTCCGAACATCTTCGAGAGTGAATATGATGCATTTGGCACAGGGCACTCCTCGACATCCATTTCGGCGGCTTTGGGTATGGCGACGGCATATAGGTTGGCTGGCGAGAAGAACAAACACGTGGTGGCAGTCATAGGCGACGGAGCCATGACGGGTGGCGAAGCCTTTGAGGCACTCAACAACATGGCCACGGGTGGTGCGGACATGTTGGTTATACTCAACGACAACAACATGGCCATAGACCAAGTGACGGGTAGCCTAAGCCAATATCTACTGGACATTACAACCTCGAAGACCTATAATAAACTGCGCCACCACCTTGGCAACAGCAAACGAAGTCTTTGGACACGACTGACCAGTAGCCTAAAAAACCTTATTAGTCATAGCTCGAACATGTTCGAGGGGCTAAACATACGCTACTTCGGACCTGCCGATGGGCACGATGTTCGCTACCTCGTGAGCATACTCAGCGACCTAAAAAAAATAGACGGACCGAAACTATTGCACGTCATTACAACCAAAGGCAAAGGTTTTCGTGCAGCCGAAGAGAACCCGACTAAATGGCATGCCGTAGGCAGTCGATTCGACCCAGAGACAGGAGAACCAACCGACAACGGACCAAGCACACCTCAGCCACCTCGCTTTCAAGACGTCTTTGGGCAAACAATAGTCGAACTAGCGCGCTCGAACGAAAAGATTGTCGGCATAACGCCAGCTATGCCTTCGGGTTGCGGACTGATAACCATGATGAAGGAGATGCCCGACAGATGTTTTGATGTGGGCATTGCCGAGCAACATGCTGTAACCTTTGCTGCTGGGATGGCAATAAGTGGCTACGTCCCGTTTTGCAACATATATAGCACATTTGCACAGCGCGCATTTGACCAACTAATACACGACGTTGCACTGCAAAAACTTCATGTAGTTTTTTGCTTCGACCGAGCAGGGTTGGTAGGTCCCGATGGTGCAACACACCATGGTGCGTTCGACATCTCGATGTTGCGACCAGTGCCAAACTTGACCATAATGTCGCCAATGGACGAAGTAGAGATGCGCCACATGATGTATACAGCACAAATGCCTGAAAATGAGACTATTGTCATTCGCTATCCGCGAGGGCGTGGCTCAGTAATCGACTGGCAGAAACCGATGAAAAAAATAGAGCGTGGCACAGCACGGCTACTGCGACGAGGCGATGGTGGCATAGCTCTCCTAAGTTTTGGACCCATCGGCACAAGCGTGGCTCATGTGGCAGACCGACTACAAGAGGTTGGCATAAGTGCCACTCACATTGATATGCGCTTTGCAAAGCCTATTGACACACACTTGCTTGACGAGATATTGCCGACTCACCACAACGTAATGAGCATAGAAGACGGCACGAAAATAGGAGGTATTGGCTCGGCCGTGTTGGAATATGCCAACGAAAAGGGTTATAAAGTAAACTTTACGAGCATAGGTCTGCCCGATGAATTTGTTGCACAAGGAACGATTGACGAACTATATGCCGATTGTGGCATGGACGAAGAGAGCATATATCGGTCGGCACTAAGCATGATGGGCAAATAGGTTTATGTGTAATGAAATGGGTGTGCGTACTGATCGTATCGTTGTGCACAATAGGCACGCAAGCCCAATCGGCACAAGACATTGTAGAAGAGTATGCTGCCGAACTGCAAGAAGAAGACGCACTTACCGATGAAGCTCAGGAGAGCCTTGCAGACCTGCTGCTACTGTCTGAAAACCCAATAAACATCAATACTGCAGACGAAGACGACTTGCTACGATTGCCGTTCATAAGTCAAAGACAAGCGCAAGCGATTGTCAGATACAGACGCAATGTCGGCAAGATTGAAACATTTGACGAGCTAATACTTTGCGGTGCACTCAGCGAACGCGAAATAGACCGACTGGGATATTTTACGTCTGTTGACGATGTCGACAGCTTGACGCTACGGCATAGGTTTAACAAATTAAACGCCATCATTCGCACGTCGATCAATCGCCCTAAGTCGCAAGGGTTCGAGGGTAAGTTTTTAGGTCGACCACTCGGTTTTTACCTTAGAGCCGAGGCCGAAGGCTCAAACACATGGGCTGCAGGTCTGATTGCCGAGAACGACATTGGCGAACCCGCACTAAACAGACACGGGACATCACTTACCGACTATACTGGTGGTTATGCTCTTTTCCAGACGCGTGGTAAAGCACTTCGCCGACTTGTCGTGGGCAACTATAACATACGGCTCGGTCAAGGAATGGGCATCTGGACAGGCTTCGGTATGGACAACTTTATGACCGACATATCGGTCGACAAAAGGGGTAGGGGAGTGAGCAAAACTCTCTCGGCAAGCGAAGGTAAATATATGCGTGGCGTGGCAACTGACCTACGCATAGGGCGAATATGGATAACGACCTTTGCTTCTCTTGCTGATGCCGATGCCACGCTCCACCTATGCGCCGAAGATAGTTCGACATATATAATGACCATCAATACCAGTGGTCTGCACCGCACCGAAAGTGAACGCAAGAAAAGACATTCCAACAGCTTGGCGCAAGGCGGTGCATACACAAAATATTTTGCCGACAATTTCACACTGGGCATAGGAGGAAATGTGTGGCACTCAGAAAAAGCACTTTTTCAAGGCAACCGAGCCTACAGAGAGCATTATCCCGAAGGACACAACGTCGTGACCCTTCATGCCGACTATCGACTAATATGCAAACGGACATTGGTCTATGCCGAAGTGGCCACACAAAGAAGCGAAGCAACTGCCTTCACAGCTGGGGCCGACATTGCACTTCGACGCGAAAAGAACCTGAGCATTGCCGCTCGACATTTCGGGCAAGAATATTATCCCATAAGTCAGAAACCATATTCGCGCACGTCGGCATGCGGAGGTGAGACGGGTCTGCGCATAGGCTTTCAGATGTCGCCAGCCCCAAAACTCGACCTGCACATTACTGCCGATGCCTACCGCCTACGCAACATGGGCATAGGCGCATATCCACAATCGGCAGGGCTGCTTGCCTATCTGCTGACAACATACAAATTTTCGCGTCGTAACCACCTTGCGCTGAGAGTTCGCCACCTGCACAAAGCCGTTTGCGAAAAAGAGACGTGGCCAAGTGGCACACAGTTTTACGAGTCGAACACACACGTCAGACTCAAACATACTTTTCTCCCCACAGAACGTCTGACACTTACAACACTTGCAGAAACATGCGCCAACAACGACTACGAAGGAAACGTCAGCTATGGTGGCGTAGCCTCGCAAAGCATTAAAATTCTACTCGCACGTAGACACCTAACGATAGACGCTGTGGGCAACTACTTCAAAGCAGACAACTACGCTACTCGCGTCTATACGCGCCGTCCAAATGTCCTCTACGACATGAACTTTCCTGTGTGCTACGGACACGGCATTTCGACCACCATCATGACTAAAATAGCATTCCTCGACGACACTTTTAACCAGCGTCTCAACTTATGGCTACACGCTCACGCCGTCCGCTACTTCGACTGCGACAATATTGGCACAGGAGACGACATGACACGAGGCAACAAACGCATAACCCTCAAAGTACAACTGCAGTGGAGGCTATACAGGTAGCATTTTTAAACGCCCTCTGCTCTATATTTCAAAAAAACGCATACCTTTGCACACGAAATCTTTCAGACCTCCCTTGAAAGCATTCGGGATTTAGCGCAGTTGGTAGCGCACTACGTTCGGGACGTAGGGGT
Source organism: uncultured Bacteroidales bacterium (assembly GCA_937892095.1). GTDB lineage: Bacteria > Bacteroidota > Bacteroidia > Bacteroidales > Marinilabiliaceae > W3P20-009. Next base: position 11,465 of record CALAVC010000224.1, read on the forward strand.
CGGGCGTTCGAGTCGCCTAATCCCGACCAAATATCAAGAAAATGTAGGGCATATAAGCAAAAAGGTGCTTATATGCCTTTTTTTACAATCTTTTAACAAAAAAAAAAGTAAAAACATTTGATTTTAAGTAACTTTGAATAAACAAAAATGGAGTTTTTCATTGAGTAAATTTCTTGTTGTGATAACAAGAAGTGTTTATGCAACGGCATAATAAGTTTTTGATTGTGATTTTTCTCATAGCGGTGAATAGTCATGTTTGCGCATGACTATTCTTTTTTTGTTATATCACACTAATTTTGAAGCCATAAAAGTAAACTAATAATGGCAAATATCATGGGACCATCTGGTGGTGGCAGAGGCAAGTTTCTGACCGACGAAGAACTAAAGAACAAACCTAAAGTAACTTGGGCACTACTCAAAAGAGTAATGTCTTACCTTGTGCCATATTGGAAACAGATGCTACTCGTCCTAATGGCCATATCGCTCTCGGCAATACTAAGCCTTGCACCATCGGTGCTTACTGGTCAAATAATCGACCGCGGGCTTATTGGTCGCGACTTTACATTGCTACTCGAACTCGTAGGACTATCGCTACTTGTTACATTGGGAGCCAACCTGATTGGCGTGAGCGAAAGCTATCTTAACACATGGATAGCGCAACACATAACTTTCGATATGCGTTGCAAAATGTATCAGACTCTTCAGAACCAATCACAAAGTTTTTTTACGACAAACAGTCAGGGCGACCTCATCACCCGAATGACATCGGACATACAAGGTGTCCAACGCGTCATTACAGACACGCTCAGTAGCATACTCTCTAATAGTATAACACTTGTTGTGGCAGTGGTGGCCATGTTGCGCATGGACTACCGACTTGCCATTGTGGGCATGCTTGTCATACCTTTTTTTATCATACCAACTCGCAAAGCAGGTAAAATGCGTTGGACGCTCACACGCGAAGCGCAAGCCGCTGCCGACACCATCAACGGAATACTTAATGAAACTCTGTCGGTGAGCGGACAACTACTCGTCAAACTCTTCGGACGCGAAAAATATGAATATGACAAATACGTAGCTGCCAACCAAAAACAAATACGCCTAAACATACGCGAGAGCATGGCCGGACGTTGGCTACGAGTTGCTCTTTCAACATTTTCAAGCATAGGACCTATGCTGCTATACCTTGTGGGCGGATACCTCATCATCAGTGGCACCGAAAGCCTCAGCGTAGGCGACATAACCGTCTTCGTGGCCCTACTAGGACGCATGTACGGACCAGTCGACCGACTGCTCAACATACAAGTGGACTGGATACGCTCGATGGCTCTTTTTAGTCGCATATTCGACTATTACGACATGCCTGTCGACATAACCGAAGACGAGCATCCCGTCGTCTTACCCTCTGTCAGTGGCAACATCAGTTTCAAAGGTGTCGACTTTACGTACGATGGTAGCCGACAGATACTCCACGACATATCTTTCGACATCTTACGAGGTAGGAGTGTTGCCATTGTAGGTCCGTCGGGCTCGGGTAAGAGCACCATAATCAATCTTATTGCCCGACTCTACGACCCGACAGCTGGTAGCATAACACTCGACGGCACCGACCTCCGTCGCCTCAGCCTTAGCCAACTTCGGAAACATGTTGGAATAGTAAGTCAGGAGACCTATCTTTTCAACGGCACCATACGCGACAACCTCCTCTACGCCAAACCCGATGCCACCGAAGACGAACTGCTCGAAGCTTGCCGACAAGCCAACATTGCAGACCTAATCAGTTCGCAACCCAACGGACTCGACACAATCGTAGGGAACAGAGGATTAAAACTCTCGGGCGGTGAAAAACAACGCATCTCAATAGCGCGTATCATACTCAAAGACCCCACCATACTAATTTTCGACGAAGCAACATCTGCACTCGACTCCATCTCCGAAGCCAAAATACAACAAGCAATTGAACCACTCATTGAAAGTCATACAAGCATACTCATTGCACACCGACTATCGACAATTCTATCGGCCGACAACATAATAGTTGTCAAAGACGGACGCATTGTCGAGAGTGGCACCCACGCCACACTCGTAGATGCTGGTGGCGTATATTCTGAACTCTACCACACGCAGTTCAAAGGCACTGAGCCAACCAAATAGGTGGCAATAACAAAATATTTAAACTAACTTTGCGTTTGCCTTATTTATTCACAATTAAGCCAAAAGGAAAAAGAATATTATGTATGCACTCGTCACAGGTGGTAGCCGCGGATTAGGACGCGCCGTATGCGTAGCCCTCGCTCGCGACGGCTACACCGTAATAATAAACTATCGCAAAGGACAAGCCGAAGCCGAAGAAACACTCCGACTCGTACGCGAAGCCGGTTCCGACGGCGAACTGCTTCCATTCGACGTGGCCGACGCAGAACAATCGCGCCAAGCCCTCGAAGGCTGGATGGCTGCTCACCCCAAAGAATACATAGCTTGCATAGTCAACAACGCAGGCATACGCAAAGACAACCTGATGGTCTTTATGGAAGCTGCCGACTGGAGCAGTGTGCTCAACATAACGCTCAACGGCTTCTACAACGTCACCCAACCACTCCTCAAGTCAATGCTCATCAAGAAGTGGGGACGCATTGTCAACATGGTGTCGCTTAGCGGACTCAAAGGTCTGCCCGGTCAGACCAACTACTCTGCTTCAAAAGGAGGACTAATTGCCGCCACCAAAGCACTTGCACAAGAAGTTGCTCGCAAGGGCGTCACTGTCAATGCAGTAGCACCAGGCTTCATACACTCCGACATGACAAAAGACCTCGACGAAGCAGAGCTCAAAAAAACAATTCCTGCTGGGCGCTTCGGCGACCCCGAAGAAGTTGCCGACCTCGTAGCATTCTTAGCCTCTAAAAAGTCGGCCTACATAACGGGCGAAGTTGTCTCCATTAACGGCGGACTCTACACCTAAAAGAGAAACTTCTTAGGACACTTCACCACAAAATTAGAAATGGACAAAAAAGACATCTACGACAGACTGCGAAAAGCACTTGCCGAAGAATTTGAAACCGACGAAAACCGTCTTGACGAATCGTCAATCCTCGCCGACGTGCTCGAAATAGACAGCCTCGATGTAGTCGACTTAGTCGTTCTTGTTCAAGAAAATTTTGGTGTCAAGCTAAGCAAAAAAAATATCGACAAAAACACTACGCTCGATAGTCTCTGCCAATCCATTTTTGCTTTGACAGAGACTACTGAGCAAAAATAATGTTCCCCAACTCAGACAATCAGCATGCCAACACCCGTTCTTAGTGGCAAAGACCAAATCTGTGCCTACATTCCACAAAGAGACCCAATAGTAATGGTCGACACACTACTGTCGTGGACAAGCCAAGAGAGTACGACGGCACTTAGCATAACAGATGACAACTTTCTTGTCGAAAACGGACTACTTGCCGATGGTGCCATAATTGAACACATCGCACAGAGCGGTGCCCTGCACATAGGATACGACTTCGTCAGTCAGGGCAAAAAAGTCCCCATAGGTCTTATAGGTTCGGTCAATAAGCTGACGATTAACCGATTGCCACACGTAGGCGAACGAATGACGACACACATAAGCATAGGTGCAAAAGTAGGCGACGTAACCCTCATTAGTGCCACAGTGTGCGTAGGCGAAGAGCAAATAGCTCAGACCAAAATGAAACTCGCTACACCCGAAGAGTAATAAATAACAAAGCCTTATGGCACGCCACCTCAAGCTACACGACTCACCACTTACCGACCGCATAGAAATAACAGTCCGTTTTTCCGAAGTAGACATGATGCACGTAGCGTGGCATGGTAGCTACGTAGCATTCCTCGAAGACGGACGAGAACATTTTGGCATCCGATATGCTGGCATAGGCTACGACGACTATTTCCGCACTGGCTATGTAGCTCCAGTCGTCAACCTCACAATAGACTACAAAGATTCACTGCGTTGTGGCGACCGCGCCATAATAGAGACTCGCTACGTCCCTACACCAGGAGCCAAGTTGGTCCTTGAATACGTAGTCTATCGTGCTTCGGACATGGCTGTGATGGCCGTTGCACAAACAACGCAAGTCTTCACCACAGCACAAGGTGAAATGCAGTATGCCGAACCCGACTTTTTTGTCAGTTGGAAAGAACGATGGCTCTAACGATAACTGACACACAAGTCTACGTAGCCGCCACGGCAATCCACACAGCCTATGGCACATCGGTAATCGACACCTACCAAAAAATGAAAACAGGTGTCTCTGCACTAAGCCCCGACACCTACGGCACAAACAATTTCTACAGCCAACGCATAGTCGATGATACTGAACCATTTTCGACACTTAGTCGCATAGAGAACATAGCTCTGCAAACTGCAAAGCGAGCCCTTAAAAGCGTACCAACGCTAAACCCAATCGACATTCAACTCATCGTCTGCACGACAAAAGGCAACATTGGTCTTGCCAAAAGCACATCGACTATTACACCAAACTCCGAACTACTACTCTACAATTCTGCCCAGAAAATATCAAGTCTGCTCGGCACGACTGCCTACCGCCCAATAGTGGTTAGCAATGCCTGCATAAGTGGTGTGGTTGGTCCACTTGTCGGCTCACGCCTTATCCGAGCAGGCAAATGTCGACATGCGCTCATAGTAGCCCTCGACGAGATGACCGATTTCATAACAAGCGGATTCATATCTTTTCGCTCAGTAAGTAGCAAACCATGCTTGCCCTACGACAAACGACGCGATGGGCTTTCGCTTGGCGAAGCCGCTGGTGCCATGCTCCTTACTACCGATTACACACTCTCTGTTGGTGCTTGCATATCTGGTGGAGCAATGTCGGACGATGCCAACCACATATCTGGTCCTTCGCGTACAGGTCTGCCACTATCAGAGGCCATAAACACAGCCATAGCCGAAAGCAAAATAACAACCAACGACGTAGCCTTTGTCAATACTCACGGCACAGCGACTATCTATAATGACGAGATGGAAAGTAAAGCCCTCAATGCAGCTGGGCTAACAAACACACCTCTCAACAGTCTAAAACCATATTTTGGACATACACTCGGTGCATCAGGATTGATAGAACTAATCATTTGCCTTTGCGAACTACAAGACCAAACACTGCTTGGGACACTCGGTTTCAGCGAGTGTGGCACGCCATACCCTGTCAACATGTCGGTTCGTAACCGCCCCATCAGTGGCACGTGTTGCCTAAAAACGGCATCGGGCTTCGGGGGGTGTAATGTTGCTCTTGTACTTACGACCGACACTGCCAAAAGAGTCGCAACACACTCACACACAACATATCATACGCTCCACACCCTAAGCATAGAGAATGGACAAATAATAGCTGACGGACAAACAATTCTGTCCTCAACACCCGACTTCGACACCTTCATTCGCAACGCCTATCACACACACTGCCAACCCAATATGAAGTTTTTCAAGATGGACGACATAAGCCGTCTGGCATACGTTGGTAGCGAAATAATACTTGCCGACTTAGCAGATGAGAAGCGTGCGAATATGGGAATACTATTTACCAACACGTCATCTTCGCTCGACACCGATCTGATATATTGCAGCATGCAAGAGAAAGGCGAAGAAAATCCGGCTCGCTTCGTCTACACTCTGCCCAACATCATGATAGGCGAAGTCTGTATACGACATCACATCTTTGGCGAAACACTCTTTGTGGCAAGCGATAACAACTACGACCACATGTACTTAACAAACCTTGCCACCAACATTCTACACTCCGACACAATCTTGTGCGGTCGGGTAGAAAAACTAAAAGACAAATATTCACTCTGCCTATCACTAATTACAAAACAAGATTAAACACACCTATAAAATCCCACAATAATCACGGCAAAAGTAAATAACAATAATACTCTTAATTGCTCAATTAATTTAATATCATTATTTTTGCACCCGATTTATGCCCGCGAGGCACTTCATAAGTAAGTGCGTCAACGTGTCAGCACTTCGCCCACGGGTAAGCACAAAATAACTAACAAAGTTACAATGTACGCAATTGTAGAAATTGCTGGTCAGCAATTCAAGGTCCAGAAGGACAACAAGTTGTTCGTACACCACTTGCCCGAAAAGAATGAGGGCGACAAAGTGGAGTTCGACAACGTACTGCTCATCGACAACGACGGTTCAATTACTGTTGGCGCACCCAAAATTAGCGGTGCCAAGGTCTCAGCCAAGGTAATCAATCCACTCGTAAAGGGCGACAAGGTTATCGTCTTCAAGAAGCGTAAGCGCAAAGGCTATCAAAAGAAGAACGGTCATCGTCAACAGTTCACCCAAATTCAAATAGAGAGCATCACAGCCTAAGGTTTAACCCCCTAAATCTCAACAGAAGAAAATGGCACACAAGAAAGGTGTCGGCAGTTCGAAGAACGGCCGCGATTCAGAAAGCAAACGCCTCGGTCTGAAACTCTTCGGAGGTCAGGCAGCCAAAGCAGGCAACATCATCCTTCGTCAAAGGGGTACGGCCTACCATCCGGGTGCTAACGTTGGCATCGGACGCGACCACACTCTCTTTGCACTTGTCGACGGCACAGTCGTCTTCACCAAGAAGAAAAACGACCGCTCCTACGTCTCCGTAGTCGAGGCTGTCGCAGAGTAGGGAGACCGACAAAAAAAGACACCCCTAAAAGAGGTAAGACAAGCAAGAACTTACCCACAAAAGGAGAAAAACTCCCGCACCCATGCGGCCACAATTGGCTCGTAAGATGTGCGGGAGTATCTTTTTTAAAACCATAGGGCACAAAAATCACTTAGCAGACAACACACAAATGCTGACACTCAAACTAATACAAGAACAAAGAGACTTTGTCATAGAGCGCCTGAAAGTAAAAAATTTCGACGCCACAGCAATAGTAGACGAAATAATAGCTCTGGACAATAAGCGCAAAGAGCAACAGACCGAAGCCGAGAAAATTCAGCAGCAGATGAATGCCATCTCCAAGTCGGTCGGCTCTCTGATGAAAGAAGGCAAAAAAGAAGAAGCCGAAGCTGCCAAAGCACAAACAGCTGAGCTAAAAGAAAAAATACGTCAACTCGAACAAGCACAAAAAGAAACCGCCGATGCACTGCTTGCCAAGCAAGTTCTTTTGCCCAACTTGCCATGCAAGCTCGTGCCCGAAGGCAAAACAGCAGCCGACAACGAAATTGTCTACTGCTCTGTAAAAGAAGAACCCGTTATGCCCGAAGGCTCATTACCTCACTGGGAGCTCATAAAGAAATATGACATCATAGACTTCGACCTCGGCATAAAAGTAACAGGTGCTGGCTTCCCATTCTACAAAGGCAAAGGCGCCAAACTTCAGCGCGCACTAATTTCTTTCTTCCTCGACAACGCCATTGCAGCAGGCTACAAAGAAGTACAACCACCTCTCGTAGTTAATCAAGACTCTGGCTTCGGCACGGGTCAGTTGCCCGACAAGGAAGGACAGATGTATTGCGTGACAGCTGACGGACTATACCTCATTCCGACAGCCGAAGTGCCCGTTACGAACATCTACCGCGACGTAATCTTGAAGTCGTCTGATTTCCCCGTAAAGAATTGTGCCTACTCTCAATGTTTCCGTCGTGAGGCGGGCTCGTGGGGTGCAGATGTGCGCGGACTTAACCGACTCCACCAATTCGACAAAGTGGAGATTGTACGCCTATCTCACCCCGACAACTCATACGAAGCTCTCGACGAAATGGTAGCCCATGTGCGTAGCCTTGTCGAAAAACTCGAACTACCCTTCCGTATTGTCCGCTTGTGTGGTGGCGACATGAGCTTTACTTCTGCACTGACCTACGACTTCGAAGTCTTCTCTGCAGCACAACGCCGTTGGCTCGAAGTAAGTTCCGTATCGAACTTTGAATCTTATCAGGCCAATCGACTCAAGCTACGCTTCAAAGAAGCTGGCGATAAGAAGACACAACTATGCCACACGCTTAATGGTAGCGCACTTGCATTGCCTCGCATCGTGGCTGCATTGCTCGAAAACAATCAGACTCCTAACGGCATAAAGATACCTGCAGCACTCGTGCCATACACAGGCTTCGAGTATATCGACTAATATTCATACTGCTGGAAATGCACATTTGAGCGGACGGAGACCAATGTAAACATGTGTCCGTCCGCTCAATTTTTATCATCATAATAACTACATGGCAAACTTTATATTCAACACCACTTTTACCATCAACGATAGCGCACAGCAATGGTGGATACAGTGGATGCACCAGAACTACGTCGTGGCAATAAAAAACGTAGCTCCAAGCGCAAGCGTAGAGCTATATGCCATAGACGGCACAGCAACAGCTGGGTCTCGCTCATATTCTGCCATGTGGCGTTGCACGACGCTCCAAGAGCTTGGTGCAGTACGCACAGAGTCTATGCGCCAATGCCAAAAGCTCCTTGCACTGCAAGGCGAACGTTGTCTGTCTTTTAGCACCCTCATGCGTGGCTTACCACTCGAGACGCCATGACAAAGAAAAGAATAATAGGCATCGACCCGGGTACCAACGTCATGGGATACGCCATAATAGATGTCGAAGGTAACTCGGCCAAAGCAGTCTTGCTTGGCACAGTGCAGATGAGCAAAGAGCCCGACCACTATGCCCGACTTCACCGCATACACACACGCCTCGACATAATCATAGACGACTTCAAACCAGACGAAATGGCCATCGAAGCCCCTTTCTTTGGCAAGAACGTGCAGAGTATGCTCAAACTCGGTCGTGCACAAGGCATCTGTATGGCCTCTGCACTTGCACGTGGCATTCCTGTGAAAGAATATGCTCCAACCAAAGTCAAACAAGCCATTACGGGCAATGGTGGCGCAACAAAAGAACAAGTAGCACAAATGCTACAAAGAATGCTACACTTTGAAGAAATGCCAAAATATTTTGACGCTACCGATGCACTTGCTATTGCCTACTGCCATTTTCTTGACAGTCGGACAGCAAGTTTGCTAAACACCGACGATAGCCACAAAATAAAAATTCCAAAGAGTGGCAAGAAAACCACTTGGGCCGACTTTGTCAAAAACAATCCGGACAGAATTAAACGATGACAAAAAACATAGACATATCGCTTTTCGACTACCCACTACCCGACAACCGCATAGCTCGTCACCCACTGCCCGAACGTGATGCATCGAAGTTGCTCGTGTATAAAAATGGACAGATAACCGACGACACATTTCGCAACATAGCAGACTACCTGCCAAAAGGTGCAACACTTGTCCGCAACGACACAAAAGTCATTCGAGCACGCTTGCATTTTAGCAAACAAACAGGAGCAAACATAGAAATATTTTGTCTTGAACCAGCCGACGGAGTCGACGTACAACAATCGTTTGCTGGCACACACGAAGCCACATGGACGTGCATTGTAGGCAATTCAAAACGTTGGAAAGAAGCTCCACTGACAAAAGAAATCAGCACACCACACGGTCTGCTGACACTTAGTGCCACACGCCTGTCGGTCGATGGGACAACATCGGTCGTTCGCTTCTCATGGACAAACGCCGAAGTTAGCTTTGCCGAAGTTATAGAAAGTGCTGGCACTATGCCCATTCCGCCCTACCTCTGTCGCGACACTGAAGAAGAAGACTACACACGCTATCAGACCGTCTACGGAGTAAACAAAGGGTCGGTTGCAGCACCAACCGCTGGTCTGCACTTCACACCCGAAGTGCTAAGTAAAGTAGCAGCAACAGGACACAAAATTGTCAGCGTAACACTACACGTCGGTGCAGGCACCTTTAAGCCAGTTCAGGTGAACGACGCCACACAACACGTCATGCACACCGAACACATCGTTGTCAGACGAGAGGCTATACAAGACATCTGTAATAACATTGGCAACATTGTGGCAGTAGGCACAACGTCGGTGCGCACAATAGAAAGCCTCTATTGGTTGGGCGTAAAGCTACTTAGTCAAAAAGACATAACCAATGGTCTTGAACAATGGGAAGCCTACACTCTGCCACAAGACGTCGCACCCGAACATGCACTAAACGCACTAATAGAACACATCGGCGCAGATGACTACATCAGCAGTCAGACGCAAATAATGATTACACCTTCTTACCGACCACGACTGACAAGTGCACTAATAACCAACTTTCACCAACCACACAGCACATTGCTACTACTCATAAGTGCTTTCGTTGGCAACGAATGGCATAAGATATACGACCATGCACTTGCGAATAATTACCGATTCCTTAGCTATGGCGACTCTTCGATACTATTCCCCAATAAGTAATTAGCATACACACACATACACTGATTTGCGTAATTTTGCACAATTAAAATAAATCAACATACACCAAAATGCAGATTAAAAAATACATTCCAAACACCATAACATCACTCAATCTACTCTGTGGCGTGTTGTCAGTAACTATGGCTTTTGCAGGCGACCTCCGCGCTGCCGCACTCCTCATAATTGCAGGTGCCATATTCGACTTCTTCGACGGATTTGTAGCTCGTGCACTCCACGTCAGTGGCGAAATGGGCAAAGAACTCGACTCACTTGCCGACAACATATCTTTCGGACTCGCACCTGCCGCCATGTACTCCGTCTATCTTAAGTGGCACCTCACTGGCGACACACAAACACCACTGCTGTGCCTTGCAGACGACATGCCAACATTTGCACTTGTCCTCTGCCCACTCATTCTTGCCGTCTTTGCGGGGCTCCGACTCGCCAAGTTCAATATAGACAAACGCCAAACCGAAAACTTTCTCGGACTGACCACTACAGCCACCGGACTCTTTACTGCATCACTGCTGTGGATGCTCACCGACCAGACGCAAGACATTTTCCGAACATACCTCACGCCAACAGTCGTCATAGCGATGGTGATGATTTTCTGCGCATTGCTCGTCAGCGAAATACCAATGTTCTCGCTCAAAGTAAAACACATGACGCTCAAAGGCAATGAGCTCAGAATAATTCTACTGATGGTTGGCGTAATATCTATCACACTAATGGGGCTTGGCGGACTAAGCCTGACAATAGCACTCTACACAATATTCTCGATAGTAAGATGGCTCATCGGGCTTGCAAGAAACAAATAAACTTGCGCTTGTTGAACACATTTGAATAAAACAATTATATTTGCTTGAACTCGTTTTCACATTTTTTAGGAGCTAAGATGAAAAATCTGTCGGCCTACATAGTCGAATTGCTATATAAACACGAATGCGTAATCATACCAGACTTTGGTGCATTCATTGCCCGCAACGAAGAGTCGCGCTATGACAAACGACGTGGGCTAATGCTTCCGCCACGTAGGCGCGTATATTTCAATGCCTCCATTACGCACACCGATGGACTGCTGGCCGACTATATTGCCGAAAAAGAAAACATTAGCTACGACGAGGCAACAAACTACATTGCAAAATCTGTCGACGACATACGAGACCACACCTCACGCGGCGGAGTGTATACTCTTGACGGACTCGGACAAGTGCGCACAGTACAGATAGGCAGTACGGAGCAAATAGAATTCTTACTCGACGACGACGCCAACTTTATGCCCGAAAGCTATGGGCTGACGGCAGTACGTGTAGAAGAGCGTCGCAAGAGCTTGAGCGAACAAGTGGATAGGGTAGGGCTCCGACGTGCAGTGGCCTCGGCAGCTGCCGTGGCACTACTACTACTTATGTCTACTCGTACCAACGACCCAGCAGGTGTCGAACGAGCCGACCTATCGAGTGTCTTTGCACAAATGCAAGCCACAAGTAAGACCAGCAGTCAACACACAGAAACAGCACAAGAAGACACCACCAATACGCATATAGCCACAACAACACACGACAAAGAAATAAAAGAAAGTTTCTACGTCGTTGTAGCATCTTTCAAGAGCCACAGCGAAGCAACAGAATACACTGCCAAACAAAAAGTTCGTGGCATAACAGACCTCGACATCATAGACAGTGGCAACGGCAAATATAGAGTAGTGGCTGCACACTTCAACTCACAAGAAGATGCAGTAGTTGCCAACCGCGACATAAAGAATATCAAAGGCTTTGAGAAGTCGTGGGTGCTCAGAGTTGTAGAATAACATGCAAAAAAAAACATCAGTAAAATGAAGATAAACACCATACTTGCAGCAACAATATCGGTAGCCTTCGCTCTACCTCTGTGCGGTTGCTCCTCGCAAGGTCTTTCGGCACTAAGCAAAGTATCATCTGTCACCCAAGCCCTCTCAGAAGGCGAAATAGCTTCTGGCCTGAAAGAAGCTCTCAACATTGGCATTAGCACAGGCATTAGCCAACTGAGCAAAACTAACGGCTACTATAACGACCTCGCCACTCGCATCGGTCTACCATCACAAGCCTCCATCATCACGAACAACATTTCTAAGTTGCCTGGTGGCCAAGCTCTCGTAACTAAAGTTGTCAAGAACATCAATGCAGCCGCCTCAGACGCTGCCAGCGAAGCAGTGCCCATATTTACGTCGGCACTGACCAGCATGACCATCGACGATGCCAAGACTATACTGAAAAGCGGTGGCACCACAGCCACAACATATTTCAAAAATAAAACCAAGACACCACTCAAGAACCTCTTCGGCAAATACATCAACAAGTCGATAAACAAAAAGCTCATAGGCGACGTATCGGCACAGTCGTCGTGGAACACACTGACAAGCGAATGGAACGAAGTGGCCACAACAACTGTCGGCAAAATAGCAGGCTTAAAAACAGTAAATACTGACCTACAAGACCACCTAACAGACAAAGCAGTGGATGGCATATACCTCAAGGTAGGCGAGCAAGAAAAGAAAATACGCACCAACGTCAAAGAACGCACAACCGAACTGCTAAAGAAAGTGTTTGCCCACCAGTAAACGACAATGGCACATAACAACAAAACAAATAAAAAAAACATAGTCGTGCTTATATGTATGGCTATGTCTTTTTTTACACCAAACATAGAGTCTAAGGCTCAAGACACTTGGCTATTTGAAAATGTAGTAAGAGACGATCATGACACAGAAGATTCTTTTTTAGGACTAAACGCAAAATTAGACGGACAATTTTTCTTTAAAAATAACGAATATTTTGCCCCTGCAGCCGAAGGCTACACACTTGTGGGCTACACATTGCGCCCCGTAGTTATTTGGCACATGAACGAAAGAATTAGTCTACACGGAGGCTTGCATGCTCTGCGCTATGGGGGCGAAAACAGCACAAAGAAAATATATCCTTTTTTTGCCACCACATGGCACATTAACGACAGCCTTAACCTACGCATAGGCAATCTGCTCGGACCTGCGAGTCACGGCCTGCCCGAAGCACTATCTGACCCAGAAGAAAACTACGTCAGCGCACCCGAATTCGGCGCACAGCTTTCGTTCGACATACGAAATTTTAGAGGTCATGCTTGGCTCAATTGGCGACAGTTTATCCACATGGGCGACACCATACCAGAAAAGTTTACTGCAGGCGTACACACCAATTTTCATAGTGGCAAATTCTATTTGCCTTTTGGACTGCTATTCAACCACATTGGCGGACAGATAAGCGACTATAGCGAACCTATGCAAAGCCTCTTAAACGCACATTTGTCACCAAGTATATTTTTATTCGGCTACAAATTTAAGGCATGCCTGCACATGATGGGCTTTCATACTATGGCAGGTAAGAAAGTACGTCCTTTTGAACGCGGTTGGGTCCTACAACCAGAGTTGTCGCTCAGACACGAAATCTTCAAACTTGATGTCTCGTGGTTTCGTAGCCACAATTTCTACGCTCCACAAGGCAATCCATTGCTCATGAGCGTCTCCAACTACAAAGCCGACGTCTACGAACGCAACAGAAGCCTCATAATTGGCAAGGCTAATCTAAATGTACCAATAGGGGAGTTTACTCGCTTTAATTTGTGTTTGGGAGCGTATTACGACACGTTTGCAACTCGCTTCGACTACTCCTATGGTTTTGCCATGGTAGTGAGTCCTCACATTTAGTAACGAAACAGTTGCGGACGCTCAATTTCGAGCTTTACAGAGTCCGACGGATAATATGGCACATGCGACAGACTGACATTAGACAATGTGCCACGTACCTTATCAAGACTATCTGTTCTAAGCAAAATGGCTGTTGCACCAATAAGGTCCACACTGTCGCGCAAGTCGATAGTGATTGATACTTCTTTTTGCGAAACCTTCTTTTCTGACACAATGTCGACCCACGTAGAGTCGGTCAGCGAATCGGCATACAACACGCAAAGCATAACACGTGGCAAAGTGTCTGACACTTGAATAAGTTTTTGTGTAAACGTATACTTTTCGCTCAGCGTAATGTGTCCACCGCGTATAGAATCAATATGAATATTGACGGCAATCTGCGACATCGAACCACCAAGTCGACTGACATATTTGTTCAGCGTATCTTCTTTGGCAAGTGGCAACCTGATTGTGCTAGCCCACTTGCCAAACTTTGTGGTAATGGAGTCTGTAAGGTTGCTAAGCGAAAGGTCAGCAGAGTCGCACTTTGCAGCAAATGCTGACAACTCTCCTTCGCGGACAGAAAGTATGCTTATGGCTTTCTCGTATATTTCAGACCATTTCTCGGGCTTTGCTGTATAATAAAGCACTGCCTCGTCGTACTGAGCCTTCGAGAGTCCATAATGACTAAATATGCTACTATATAGACTCTCTTCGAGTTTTTCTTTTTTATAATAGTTGCCCAGTCCCTCTTGTACAAGTGCGTCGGCTGTATATATGTCTGCTAGTATGCGCGACATTGTCTTTTCGTTTGGCACCGACGTGCGCAGACCAAAATATGAAGCAACACCTCCTATAAGCAGGCATACGACTGCTGCAATGACAATAAACTGCCTCTTCATTACTTACCGTCGGCTCTGAGCATGGTGCTTATGGTCTTCATAATAATGACAAAATCGAGCGTAATCGACCAGTTGTCTATGTACTCCATATCCATTTTCATCCACTCGTCAAACGATATAGAATTACGGTTGTTAGACACTTGCCAAGTACATGTGATGCCTGGCTTCATAGCAAGCCTTCTCATTTGCCAACGTTGGTATTCTGCCACTTCGGCTGGCAGAGGCGGACGTGGACCAACAATGCTCATGTCTCCTTTGAAGACGTTTATAAACTGTGGAAATTCGTCAATACCAGTCTTGCGTATTATGCACCCCATGCGCGTTATGCGAGGGTCGTGAGTCATCTTAAATACTGGTCCGTCCATCTCATTTTTGTCCATAAGTTCTTTTTTAAGCTCTTCGGCATTGACAACCATCGACCTAAACTTATAGACGTCGAATTCTCTACCTTTCAGCCCAGAACGCTTTTGCTTAAAGAACACTGGACCCTTACTGTCTATCTTAATAAGCAGAGCTATGATGGCAAAAAATGGGAATCCGAACAATATGACACAACCAGAGAAGACAATGTCGATAAACCTCTTGAAAAGCAAGCCAACGTAGTTGGTCGGTGTATTCGAAATGGTTAGTATTGCATTAGTATCAAAATATCTCACGTATGTCGACGACGACATTCTGTTCATAAACGTTGAGTAGAGCATGAAATTTATACCATAGTCTACGCACACGTTGAGCAGACGCATAACGTCTTCCGAATTGATGTTATCAAGCGCATATATAAAGTCATCAACATCCTGACTGATAATATTTTCCAAGTTTCCACTGATGGGGTAAACAGGCAGTTTATCACCAACTTTTCTCATTATGTAGTCGTCGCCCACTACTGCCACAATCTTATATCCCCACTCGAAGTGTCGCATTATTTGTGCCAGTAGTCGCTCACTACTCTTGTCGCACAATACTACCAACTTTCGCACATTGTATCCTTTCTTGCGATAGTGGCGCAACATGTGGTAGAAAATGACTTTGCCCATAAACGACAAACCAGTGGAGAGAAGTCCAAAAAGCATGAGCACTGATCGTCCGTAGTTAGGCAAACCAAAGAGAACGCACAACATAATGAATATAGACACGCCCAAAATGTTTTCTATGACGTGCAATATCAGTATGTAGCTATATGGTCTACTACGATATACTTCGTTGAGTTTGAGCGACGACTCAAGAGCCGACCATATAAAGGTTATGAAGAAAAAAGACAGCAACATGTCTCTGCTAAAAAACAGAGACACAAACGATGAGTAACTATTATGATAGAATGTATATACTGCAAAGAAATATGATAAACACGAAAATATGACTACGCCAAAAAGTAGCGCAGTCCGGGCAAAACGCCCACGATTACTGAGTCTATCAAAAGTTTCCATAACGCAACTACTTTTTTAGCAACTCGCTAAACTGTTTTATTCTTTGCTCATCTTGCTTCTTGCAGACGAGTAGCGTGTTATTGTCTTCTGCCACTATATAGCCTTCGAGCCCTTGAAGCACCATTTTTTTGCCTCCGACAGCACGAACTACACAATCATGACTTTCTACAAAAACTACTTCACCACTGCCCGAAACCGCATTGCCACCATCATCCTTAGACAACTGTGTGTGGAGCGAACCCCAAGTCCCGAGGTCGCTCCATCCAAAATTGGCAGGCAAAACATACACACCCGACTCGCGACCACCAAGCGTCTCTGCATGTCCTGCCAAACGCTCCATGACTGCATAGTCTATCGATATGTTCTTGCACTTTGGAAATAGATTTGCGACTGTATCTTTTTCTGCCGAAGTATAGAAAGATGTTGCCATGGCATCCATCAATTCTGCCACCTCAGGTTCAAACTTTCTGATGGCATCTACTGCCGTACGAACGTCCCACAAGAAAATCCCAGCATTCCAAAAATATCCTCCTTCGGCAAGATATTTCTGAGCCACTTCAAGTACTGGCTTTTCTTTGAAAGCTCCGACCGCCAACACGTTTCCCGATGCTTTGTGAGCCGACTGTATGTAGCCGTAGCCTGTGTCGGGTCGGGTGGGGGACATGCCCAAAGTAAGCACATTCGAAGTCCCACAAACAAAATTTAGTCCCTCAGATACTACTCTACGAAATTCTTCTTGGTCAACCACAAAATGGTCGGCAGGCGTAACAACAAGTGAAGCGTTAGGGTGCTTGGCAAAAATCTTCCAAGCAACGTATGCAATGCAAGGAGCTGTGTTGCGCATACATGGCTCGCACAATATGTTTTCGCGCGGAACGTCGGGCAATTGTTCTGCAACCATGTCAGCGTACGCTGCCGATGTAACAACCCACGTGTTTTCGGGGGCAAAGTCTTTGCCGAACCTATCTACTGTTAATTGTAACAACGTTCGCCCAACACCCAAAACGTCTATAAATTGTTTTGGACGTTCTGGTCGGCTCATAGGCCAAAAACGACTGCCTATGCCACCAGCCATCACTACCAGATGTTTTTCCATTGAGTTTAGCATACTTGTGTATACGCTACGTTTTTTCTTAAGTTCTTATTTATGAGACCTATATATTTTTCAATATAGCTTCCATCTGTTGTTGCACAGCATGTGCTGCATCGGCTGCTGCAATGGCATAATTTTCATCTGCCGAAGCATATATTATTCCACGACTACTATTTACAATTAGTCCACAATCGGGTGTCAGACCATATTTACAGACTTCATCAAGGCTTCCACCCTGAGCTCCGACACCTGGCACAAGCAAAAAATTATCTGGTGCGATTTGTCTGATTTTTTCAAACATACGTCCTTGCGTAGCACCGACTACAAACATTAGTTTTTCACTATCTGCCCACTCCATTGCTCGTCGCATGACGCGCTCAAAAAGTGGCGTTCCATCGTTGTCCGTTATCAACTGAAAATCCTGACTGCCCACATTACTCGTCAGAGCAAGCAGAATAACCCATTTGCCCTCGTATGCCAAAAAAGGACTTACACTATCCTTTCCCATGTATGGCGCAACGGTAAGCGAATCAACATCAAGCTCTTCAAAAAAAGAGCGTGCATACATTGTACTCGTATTTCCTATGTCGCCTCGCTTAGCATCGGCTATTATGAAATGCTGCGGATAGTTGCTTTTTAAGTACTTAACAGTTTTTTCAAAAGCCGACATTCCTTTCAAACCCATGCTTTCGTAAAAAGCCAAATTGGGTTTATATGCCATACAATACTTTGCCGTACTGTCTATAATGGCCTTATTAAAAGCAAAAATAGGGTCTTCTTCGGCAAGCAAAAACTGTGGGATTTTCTTTATATCTGTGTCCAGCCCTACACACAAGAATGTCTTCTTGCTCTTTATTGTAGATACTAACTGCTCTTTGTTCATAATAGTCTTATTTTAGAGTTCACTTTCCTTGAGTCGTTCAGCATTTTCTGCCACAATCAAATGATCTATACAATCTTGCAAATCGCCATCCATAAAGGCATTCAGATTATAGATTGTATAATTTATACGGTGGTCAGTTATGCGACCTTGCGGATAGTTGTACGTGCGAATCTTTGCCGAGCGATCACCTGTCGAAACCATTGTCTTGCGTCTACGTGCAATGTCGTCAACATATTTCTGATGCTCTTTGTCGTATATAAACGTGCGAAGTCTGCTCAGTGCACGCTCTTTATTCTTAGGCTGGTCGCGCGTCTCAGTACACTCAATGAGTATTTCTTCAACAAGTCCCGTATTCGGATTTTTCCAATTGTAGCGCAGTCGGACACCCGACTCCACCTTATTCACATTCTGTCCGCCAGCACCAGAACTTCTGAAAGTATCCCATTTTATCTCACCTTCGTTGATTTCTACATCGAAAGGTTCAGCCTCGGGCAACACTGCTACCGATGCTGCCGACGTATGCACACGACCTTGGGTCTCGGTAGCTGGTACACGTTGCACTCGGTGTACACCACTCTCATATTTTAGTGTACCATATACTTTTTCACCAGTAACTGTACAAACTATTTCTTTAAATCCACCCACTGCACCTTCGCTTGCACTCGAAACAGTCAAGTTCCAACCTTTCGTCTCACAATACTTACTATACATCCTAAAAAGGTCACCAGCAAAAAGTGCAGCCTCATCGCCTCCCGTACCTCCTCTTATTTCGAGCACTGCATTACGATCGTCCTCAGGGTCGGCAGGCACAAGCAAAAGTTTTATTTCTTCTTCTATCTGTGGCAATCGAGCTTCGAGTGCTTGCATCTCTTCGCGAGCCATTTCTTTCATCTCGGGGTCACTCTCGTTCATCACTATGTCTTTTGCTTCCTCAAGTCCGTTGAGTGCATCAACATATTCTTTGCGAACTTTCAGTATATCTCCCAAATCTTTATATTCTTTCGACAACTTAACATACCTACGCTGGTCTGCTATGACAGCTGGGTCGGTAATAAGTGTCGACACCTCATCAAATCGAGATGCCAAGCCGTCAAGTCTGTCGAGTATACTATTTGTTGTTGCCATTGTTCTTAATATTCAAACGTTCCAAATTCACTACGGATAGTCAAGCGTGTTTTATCAGAAGGCTCTATTCGTCCTATCACCTTAGCCTCTATCCCAAACGATTTGGAAATATCTATTACCTTCTGAGCCTCGCTTTCGGGCAAGTATACTTCGAGCCTATGACCCATATTAAACACCTTATACATCTCATGCCAATCAGTATGACCCTCTTCTTGTATGAGCTTAAAGAGGGGTGGCACATCAAACATATTATCTTTCACAACATGCACACCTTCTACAAAGTGAAGCACCTTTGTTTGTGCCCCACCAGAACAATGTACCATGCCATGTATAGAGCCTCGCATTTCATTGAGCATCTTCTTGACAACTGGAGCATAAGTACGAGTGGGAGATAGAACAAGTTTTCCAGCGTCAATTGGCGAGCCCTCGACACCATCCGTCAACTTCTTACTACCACTATACACAAGCTCTTGTGGCACACTACTGTCAAATGTCTCAGGATATTTTTCTGCAATATATTTTGCAAAAACATCGTGTCTTGCACTCGTCAGACCATTGCTACCCATGCCACCATTATATTCTTTTTCATACGTGGCTTTACCCGACGATGACAGACCTACAATTACATCACCAACACTTATGTTAGCATTGTTAACGACATCGCTACGACGCATACGACACGTAACTGTGGAGTCCACAATTATTGTGCGCACAAGGTCACCAACATCGGCCGTCTCGCCACCTGTGGCATATACACCAACTCCAAGCTCACGAAGCTCTGCAAGCAGTTCGTCGGTGCCATTTATGATGGCACTTATAACCTCACCCGGAACCAAATTCTTATTTCGTCCTATGGTCGAAGAAACAAGTATGTTATCTGTGGCACCCACACATAGCAAATCGTCAATATTCATAATCAACGCATCTTGAGCAATGCCTTTCCATACCGAAAGGTCGCCAGTCTCGCGCCAATAGGCGTATGCTAAGCTACTTTTAGTGCCTGCTCCATCGGCATGCATAATGTTACACCATTCTGGGTCACCACCCAAAATGTCGGGTATTATCTTACAAAATGCCTTAGGAAATATTCCCTTATCTATGTTTTTTATTGCATTATGTACGTCTTCTTTGGCAGCACTTACACCACGAAGACTATATCTTTCTGACGTGTTCATATAAAACGCAAAATTATATGATTTATAGCACGTTAACAAACTTATTAAGGTTCGTCAATTGCCACTTTCACAACTACTTATTTTATTTGTCAACCCTACAAAATCATCTACATTCAGCTGTTCTGGACGTTTTTTCATTACATTCTCAGACTGTATATTCGTCAAGTCTCGACCCAAAGATTTCAATCCATTCCATACAGTTTTTCTTCTTTGGCCAAATGTAGATTTAACAACCATTCGGAAAAGTTTTTCATCACAATTCAACTTTTCGACGTTATTTCTTACAAGTCTTATGACACCACTTTTCACCTTAGGTGGTGGGTCAAACACATTTTCATCTACACTAAACAAATACTCTATGTCGTAATATGCTTGTAGAAAAACACTCAAAATTCCATAATCTCTACTCCCAGGCCCCGATGCCAATCGCTCAGCAACTTCTTTCTGAAGCATACCAACAACCATAGGCACACGCTCTTTATATTCAAGCACCCTAAAAAATATCTGACTCGAAATATTGTAAGGAAAATTACCTATGACAGCAAACCTCTCAAACTTTCCGAATATTTCGTCTGGCTCTGTCCTTAAAAAATCTGCATACAAAACCTCACTTGCATGCGACGGATAATTCATCTTTAAATATTCTACCGACTCATTATCCACTTCAACCATGCGTAAGTTAATAGATTCTTTTTCAAACAAATATTTACTCAGGACTCCCATTCCCGGACCAATTTCCATAACATTGCCCACATAGTCCAAAGAGTCCACTATTCTCTTTGCTATGCTTTCATCTTTCAAAAAATGCTGACCTAACTGTTTTTTGGCTCTTACCTTTTGCATCTATTTTCACATATTACGTAGCAAATATAAATATTAATTTTACTCACTTCTTTACGCATACCGTACTCAGCATACATGATAAACTTCTTTACAACAAAATATTACAAACTTTTCACACTCATTTTTTGTACCATCTGTCTAATATATTTCATTCACAACATCTATTTTAAATTCGACAACGTCTTCTACTCTCTAAAGAAAATATTCAGCAATCACATCCTTCTCCTAACCGAATTTATCTTACTCGCACTAAACATTACTCTCGAAAGTCTTCGTTGGAGAATCATTAGCCTAAATCTCTATCACAGACCTTTCATATCGGACATAATCACAACCCTTCGCTCAACAGCTCTTGCCAACGTCACACCTGCCAACATAGGCGAACACTTCGGACGAGTCTTAAACCATTCAAACAAGAAAAAAATAACCTTACTAAGTTTTTTTGCAAGCTACATTCAAACTTTCAGTATCTGTTTAGTTGGCACACTTTCAGCCCTATACATACACATATCAAATATCGAGTTCAGCAGAACTATCATATACATAATCTACTCTATCTCAGCAATTTGTCTAATAATCTCCTCAATAGCACTTTTTTTTCTATCTCAAAAATTTAAGTCCATACAAAAGGAAATCAGTTTAATCATCAGCCCCAATCAAATCATATTATCCATCTTCACAAACATCGTACGAATCATAATTTTCAGTCTTCAACTAACCATACTTCTTAACACTCCATACATCATAACACCCATATTTATCTACTACTTTCTTCTAACCTTTTTACCGCGTCTCAATTTTATCGACATCGGCATAAAAGGCAATTTAGCTCTTTATACACTCGCAACATTCTATTCGCAAGCCAACATTATTTCAGCCACTATCTCAATCTGGATTATCAACATAATCATACCATCTATTTGCGGATTTATATTCATATTTACCTCTTCAATGTTCCACGTGAAACATTGAAATACAATAACTTAGCCTACTTATCAACAGTTTATCAACACCTATATCAAACGACATATTATGTCGTTACTAACAAACCACCTATCCTCCCTAATCCTATAAATATCATTTCCTATTTTCTGCAAATTTCCAATTTCTAACTCTCTCAAAAATCTACTTTTAACTTCTTCATCACACTCACATATATCCACACCATCCGCTGTACGCAAACCAAGCATAATTTTTTCTTCAAACACCTCTCTACTACCCAACATTTCCACCTCCTTCTCTATTCTACCCTCACAATACACCTCGACATCTGCAACGTTAGTACTTCTACACCTCCCATCAAATGAACTTGCCGATGGACCAAACCCAATATACGGCACACGTTTCCAATACGAACTATTATGCCTACTCCTATATCCACTCCGTGCATAATTAGAAATCTCATAATGTTCATACCCATACTCCGCCATATATTTATTTATCAACTCATTTTGCTCTGCAACCCTATCGTCCGAAATAAGTTTAACACGACCACTTTCCAGCATTCTACTAAGTGGCGTACCTTCACAACACATCAACGCATAAGTCGATAAATGATTAACACCCATCTCTACGAATCTACGCAAATCTCTCTCAAAAACGTATTCACTCAACTCTGGCAAACCAAATATCATATCTATACTTATATTCTCTATTCCACACTTCCTTATAATTTCAACAGCCTCATATACCTGATTCGAATTATGCCTCCTACTCAAAAATCTTAACATTTTGTCGTTAAGACTCTGAACACCAATACTTACCCTATTCACACCACAACCAATCATCATTTCTACAAGCTCTTTATTCACGTCGTCAGGATTACACTCTATAGTAAATTCCTCCACATTCGACACATCAAATTTTTCTCTCACACTTTCTATTATCCTCCTCAAATTATCCACTCCAATCACAGAAGGTGTTCCACCACCAAAATATATAGTCTTAACCCTACATCTTTCACTACTCATTATTTCCTCAACTACCCTAACAACAAACTTATCCACCAAATCTTTAGCAGTCGAAGAACAAAAATCACAATACACACACCTCGACCTACAAAAAGGGATATGAACATATATACCAATACCGCTATGTTCCACGTGAAACAATTGAAAATGAATTAATTAGCTATCTTTATCAACACCTTATCAACAGGTTTATCAACAACAAAATTACTACTTTAATATCTCAATACTCACATTATTGACAACCCATTTAATTTTACTGTCCATAATTTTTCGAATATTGTCAATTAAATCATAAACGTTGTCAGTTAACATTTTTAGTAGCTACCCCCGTCAGTAAATATAACACCACATCAACAACATTTTCGCAAAATAACTAACACCCAAAAAACACATTTAAGGCATAAAGTAATTGTCAATATCTCTTTGAACATACTAACAACAATACTCTTAACATTCATAATTTCAACCACTTACATTTTAAACAAACCAATTTTTATTCTGTCAATTACTGTCAATAAATAACATCCACATCCATTACCTTACGTCTTAATCAACACAACTAACCGAATATTATTATATTAATTTGTTTTAAAGAATAAACCATAATAAAATATAATAGTGTGTGCACAGCTATACTATGCAAACCCTTTTCAGAAAAACTTCTTAAATTCGCTTATGATAGTTTCTAACAATTAGTTCTACTCAATGAGCAACAACAGCTTACCCATTCGCCCCATTTGGCGTCTACAAGGCTTTATCGACGAAAAAATTCCCGAAGGTCTCGATCTGGTCAATGCCATCGACAAACTTAAAAAAGAAAAAAATGCTGTCGTCATGGCTCACTATTATCAGACTGCCGACATTCAAGACATTGCCGACATCATAGGCGATAGTCTTGCACTTGCTCAAAAAGCCGTAGGCATAGATGCTGATGTAATTCTTCTTGCTGGTGTTCATTTTATGGGCGAAACTGTCAAAATACTCAATCCACATAAGAAAGTTCTCATACCAGATATGAACGCAGGATGTTCTCTTGCCGAAAGTTGTCCTGCCGAAAGTTTCAGTCAGTTCATAAAAGAACATCCTGGTCATAAAGTAATATCCTACGTCAACACTTCTGCCGACGTCAAAGCTCTTACCGATGTAGTCGTTACAAGCACCAACGCTCTGCAAATAGTAGATTCTTTTCCAAAAGATGAAAAAA
Organism: uncultured Bacteroidales bacterium; assembly: GCA_937892095.1. Classification (GTDB taxonomy): domain Bacteria; phylum Bacteroidota; class Bacteroidia; order Bacteroidales; family Marinilabiliaceae; genus W3P20-009. The sequence goes on from CALAVC010000224.1 coordinate 36,082, forward strand.
TAATCTTCGGTCCCGATCGCAATTTAGGTTCATACATCAACGCTCAGATCGGACGAAATATGACTCTATGGAATGGAGCTTGTCATGTCCACGAACAGTTTAGTCTCGAACGTATTCTACAACTAAAAAAAGCTTACCCCGATGCTGAACTCATCTGCCACCCAGAGTGTAAACACCAAATTGTTGTCCTCTCCGATTTCGTAGGCTCAACTGCAGCTCTGCTTTCCTACATAGGACGCTCTTCTGCAAAGCGCTTCATTGTTGCAACCGAAAGTGGCATCCTCCATCAAATGCAAAAGTCATATCCCGACAAAGAACTCATACCTGCTCCGCCACTCGATTCAACATGTGGTTGCAACAATTGCAACTATATGAAACTCAATACATTACAAAAAATATATCTTACACTTAAATATGAGTGGCCCGAAGTCGTTGTCGACGAAGATATTGCTCGCAAAGCTCGTCGTCCAATAGATGCCATGCTTGCGCTCTCTCAAAACTTTAAGAAATAAAAAAGCATATTGCCATGACCAAAATACTCATCGCCGAAGACAATAAACTCTCTCAAAAAATGATGTACTACACCTTCCGACGGTTTGGTGTCGATGTCTATTATGCCGACGATGGTATAATGGTCGACAAAATGGCTCGTGCAGACTTCTACGACATCATTCTTATGGACATTATGATGCCAGGCATGAGTGGCTACGACGCTACAAGGCACATACGCGAAAATGAAAAGTTGCTTTCAAAAAAGTCTATCATCATCGGTCTTTCTGGCAATGTCTACGACAATGAACGTGAAAAATGTATCTCAGCTGGAATGGACGACTTTCTTTCTAAGCCTTTCGACATTGATAAACTCCAAGCCATCGTTTCTCGCTTCGGCATAACATTATAACTAATCTCGTTGTGGCCGATTTCGACATACGTAAAGAAAATACTCCCGACTCCGAACTCGACAGAAAACTTCGTCCCCTATCCTTCGACGACTTCACTGGTCAAGATGCAGTCGTTAGCAACCTTCGTGTCTTTGTTCAGGCTGCTCGCATGCGCTCCGAAGCTCTCGATCATGTCTTGCTCTACGGTCCTCCTGGTCTTGGCAAGACAACCCTCTCAGCCATAATTGCCAACCAACTTGGTGTCGACATAAAAACAACCAGTGGACCCGTCATCGATAAACCGGGAGACCTTGCAGGTCTCCTTACCGACCTCAAACCCAACGATGTTCTTTTTATTGACGAAATTCATCGCCTAAGTCCTGTTGTCGAAGAGTTTCTCTATTCTGCCATGGAAGATTATAAAATCGACATCGTTATCGACCGTGGCCCTTCGGCTCGCAGCATTCAAATAGATCTTAATCCCTTTACTCTTATCGGCGCCACCACGCGTAGTGGTCTACTCACAAGTCCACTTCGTGCTCGTTTCGGCATAAAATGCCACCTTCAATACTACGATTCTACTCTAATCAGCAAGATAATAGCTCGCTCTGCATTTATTCTTGGTGTGCGAATCGACGATGCATCTTGCCATGCCATTGCTCTTCGTAGTCGTGGGACGCCTCGCATTGCCAACTCACTACTACGTCGTGTTCGCGATTTTGCACAAGTCCTCGGCAATGGCGACATTACAGAAGACATAACCACTCGTAGTCTCGATGCTCTCAGCATAGACGAATATGGACTCGACGAAATGGATGCTCGCATTGTTCTAACAATTATCGACAAGTTCGGTGGTGGACCAGTCGGTCTGTCAACTATCGGCACGGCTGTCGGCGAAGATGCTGGCACAATAGAAGATGTCTACGAACCATATCTCATTCAAATTGGTTTCATCAAGCGTACTCCACGAGGGCGTGTCGTTACACGTCTTGCCTACGAACATTTTGGTCGCTCTGGTTTTGTCGACGAACAACCCACTCTTTTCTCATAATCTCTAATGGGTAAACTAAAAGTTTTAGCTTCCGACACCATTGTCTATGGTGTAAGTACCATTCTTAGCCGACTTGTCAATTGGCTCATGATGCCACTCTACACCTACGTGGTTTCACAGTCCACTTTCGGCACTTTTTCCTACATCTACAGTTTTATAGCTGTTCTACTTGTTGTTGTCACTCTTGGTTTCGAGACAGGCTACTTCCGATTTGTTAATTCCGACAATTCAACACGTCTTCTTGGCTCGCTAAGTAATACAGTTCTCTCTTTCGGTCTATTTCTAATGGGCCTATGTATCCTTTTCAAAGACTTTACTCTCCGTGTTTTTGGTTTCGACTATGGGCAAAACAGTTTCACCTATTTGCTCATTATGCTTAGCATTGTTGTTCTCGACTCCTACAATAGCATTTTTTTTGCCGAACTCCGCTATCACCGACGTTCTATCCTCTACGCCATTCTCCGACTCGTTCAAGTTCTTATCAATGTTTCGCTTACTCTCTTTTTCTTTTTCTTTCTTAAGCCACGCTATCTTGCCTTCGACGACATCACTTTCATGATGATTGCCAATCTTGTTGCTTCTCTTTTCATTACGATTTGGTTTCTTCCACGCACCCTTTCAGTCATTCGCATTTTCGATATTTCGCTCATCAAACAAGCCCTCATATACTCGCTTCCACTTGTCGGTATGGGCTTCTTTGGTCAGGCTAATGTCAATATCGAAAAAATACTTTTTGTTCACCTCGACACCTCTGTCGACCCCTATGCTCAGCTCGGCATTTATGCCGCAGCCTACAAAATAGGTGTTCTTATGAGCCTCTTTACTCAAAGTTTTCGTATGGCCTTCGAACCTTTCTTTTTCAAGGAAACACGCGACAAGACTAGCACACTCATTTATGCCGAAGCTCTACGCTATTTCTACATTTTCGGACTCATAATATATGCAGGTGTATCTCTATTTCTCCCTCTCATCTTTATGATTATCAACAAGTCTTACAACGAAGGACAAATAGTCGTACCCTACATTCTTCTTGGCCAGCTATTCTTTGGTGTCTACTACTCTCTATCTCTTTGGTACAAAGTTACAGATCGTACCTATTGGGGCATCATAATGAGTGTTATTGGTCTGTCTATCAATACATTAGCCAATATAATTCTCATTCCTCGCTTGGGTTATTTCGGTGCTGCTGTCTCTACTCTCATAGGCTATACCGTAATGATGTTTATTTCCTATCTTCTTGGTCAAAAATACTATCCCATTGCCTATCCAATATCCGAACTATTCTTTCTAACCATTGTTACTATTGTCATTGTTCATACTTCACTATATCTTAATCATTCTCTACTTTCCAATTATTGGCTTATTGGTTCAATTATAGGATTTCTCTTAACTTTGTCGGTTCTATTTGTTTCACAGCGTAAGTCCCTCATTCCCCTTATATCTAAATTTCTCCACAAGAAATGAACAACATATCTGTCCGCATAGTCAATAAGTCTCATCACGAGCTCCCACGTTATCAAACTTCTGGCTCTGCTGGTCTCGACTTACGTGCCAACATTTCTTCCGATATAATTCTCGCTCCACTTGCCAGAGCCATCGTCCCAACTGGTATATATATTTCTCTACCCGTTGGCTACGAAGCTCAAATCCGTCCGCGAAGTGGACTCGCCGCCAAACATGGTATTACTATTCTCAACACTCCCGGCACCATCGATTCCGATTATCGTGGCGAGATATGTGCCATTCTTGTAAATCTTTCTTCCGAAGATTTTATCATCAAAGATGGTGAGCGCATCTGCCAAATGGTCATTGCGCAACATGCCATTGCCGAACTTGTTCCCGTCGACTCTCTCGACGACACTCAACGTGGCTTTGGTGGACTCGGCTCCACAGGTGTCTTATAGCCTTTTAACTACTTAACTATGCGCAAACATATTCTTATATTTATTACCCTCCTGCTCTTTGCCCTACCTCTTTGTGCGCAAGAATTTAATCGTGTCCTCTTCGACGACCTCTTCATTCGCGGAATAGAAGCTAAGCAAAAACAAGACTACGAAACAGCCTTTCGTAACCTCAACTTTTGCTACGAACTCAACAAAAACTCTTCTGCCGTCTCTTTCGAGCTTGCCAAGATTCTTATCCTTGCCAAGAAATACGACTATGCTGCCGATTATGCCAAAAATGCCGTCGATAACGACTCTACAAATAATAAATACTATATTCTAACTTCCATTCTTGCTAATCGCTATGCCGAAAGATTGCAAGATAATATAACCCTCTACGAAAAACTTATAAGCATTGAGAATGACAATCTCGAACATTATATCTCATACTATTCGCTACTCCTCGAAATAGGTCGTCCTTCCGACGCTCTTGTTCTCCTCGACCGCTTTCCCACCAAAGATAATAAACTACTCGTCCGTGATGTTCAAATCCGTCGTGCCGCTTGCTACCAAGCTCTTGGTAACAAACGTAAGATGATGAAAATCCTCACCAAGCTTAATAAAGACAATCCTTCCGATGCCCGTGTCAACTCCCTTCTTGGCTACTCATTCTATGCCGACGGCAATAAGACTAAGGGTATCGACTATACGCTCAAAGCCACGCAATCTCGCGGTGGCGACATATACCTATTTTCGCTTGCCGATATGTATCGCGACCAAGGTATGGACAGTCTCTTTGCCTCTGCCATCCAACGTGCCTTCAATAGCTCCGATGTCAGTCAAGAAGCCAAAGCACAAAAATTTTATCAATTTCTCTCGCAGCCCGACGAGATGGCCAAGCAAAAGTCTTGGCATCCTTTTTTCGAAGGTCTAATGGCCTCCACCAGACATCTCTATCCCGACGACGATGAGATGTGTTCACTTCGCGAATCCTTCTATTCGCTCAACGGACAAGTTGACAAAGCACTCTCCGAACTCGAAAAATTTGTCCAAAACAATCATGCCTCCGACTATATTTGGCGAAAACTCATAGTTCAAGGTCAAGTCAAGTATCCCAACAAACAGCTCATCACTTACTCCCGTAGAGCCATCGATGATGTCCCTTCTCAACCTGTCTACAAATACCTTTGTGGCCAATTTCTCTACAACGATTCGCTCTACGACGATGCCCTCGTATGTCTTAATGCAGCTCACGAACAAATACTTGCTCAGAAAGATAATCAACAAAATTCAGAGCTACTTTCTCTCGTAATGCATGCCAAGGCACAGTGTCTCCATTCGCTCGGCCGTTCTCGTGAATCGTGGCAATACTACGACCAAATTCTGTCCACCTCGCCCAACGACCCAGTTGCTCTTAACAACTATGCTTATTTTCTTGCCGAAGAAGGTACTGACCTCATTAAGGCCGAAAAACTTAGCATGCAGTCCCTCAATATCGATCCTCTCAACCCAACCTATCTCGACACGTACGCCTATATCCTTATGCGCCTCGGCAAGCATTCCGAAGCCCTTTTCGTCATCGAGCGTTGTATCGAAAATCTCAAAGGTGTTCAAAGTGTTGAGATTTTCGACCACTATGGCGACATTCTCTACTTCAACTCTCGCACTTCCGATGCCATCGTTCAGTGGCAAAAAGCTCTCTCCCTCGACCCTTCTAATTCTACCATTAAAGAAAAAATAAATAATCGTAAGCCACTATAAATGAAGCATTTACGTCTTCTTCCGTTTCTACTTCTTATTGTTGTTATTGTCTCCTCTTGTCGCTCTTCGCGCATTCCTTCCGAAGGCAACAACTCTTCTATGCTTACCTCCAAGCGTGCTCTCTCCGAAGCTCTTCTCAATGAAATTACTCGCAACCCTATAAACACCTACCTCTCTAAGAATGCCGTTGCCAACGTTTCTTTCAATGGCTCTTCGCATAGTGTTAAGCTCAATCTCTACTTCGAATATTCCAAAAAGACAGTTGGCATTGCGCGTCTCGCTTTCCCACCTCTTATGGTCGGAAAGTTGACTATGGACACCAAAAACGTTTCTGTCAACAGTTCTCTTCTCAACGTCAATAAAGACTTTACTCTCCCATTCGACATTTCCACTTTCCTCCACGACGCCATTGTAGGTCGAGTTCCAGCCGTCTATAATCTCTATGGCGATTCTGATTTTTCTGCCTTCAATATGTCCATCACTTCAGACAATCTCTATCTCATTTCGCGTAAGTCAAATGGTTTAGATGTTAAACTATATATCAATCCCGACCTTACTCTTCATTCCTACACCATCTCCTATCTTTCCTACATAGTCTCGCATGTCAACAACTCTTTCGACACTTTCGACGGTCGACACCTACCAAACGACATTACGCTTTCAGTAGTCCTTCCTGGAGCCACTCAACCCACATCAACCAATTTTCAGTTTAGCAAAATCACCATCAATGGTACCGATAAGTTAAACTAACATCCAATGAAGTTTTTACTACTCACAATATTATTCACAATGACGGCTGTGCACACGTTTGCACAGTCTAAAACCATCGACGACCTCAATCGCGAAAAGCAAAAGCTTCAGAGCATCATAGAGCAAAATACTAAGCTCATAAAGGACTATGCCAACCGTCGTAATTCAGAAATGATGAAAATTTCTGTTGTCGACGACCAGCTAACCAAACGTCGCTCCCTAATTGATGTCTATAAAACCGAAATCACTGCCTACAACAAGCAAATTAAGCAACTTAATATGCAAATCGACTCTGTCGAAAACGAAGTCGCAAAGCAAAAAGAAGAGTATGCCGAAATGCTCCGACACATGCAGTCTACTGGCAGTTCCAATCAATCTCCTCTTGCCTACATTCTTTCTTCAAAAAGTTTTAACCAAAGCTATCGACGTTTTCTTTTCCTAAAACAATATTCTAACTATCGAAAAGAACAATTCTCTCGACTCAGTCAAAGCAAAGTTGTTCTCAAGTCACTCAAAGATAAGCTAACCGATAAGGTATCATCTACCAACTCCCTCATTTCGCAAATGAAAAATGAGAGTCGCCAGCTATCTGATGAACTTATCGCTCGCCAGCAAAACATCGACAAAATCAAGCAAAGTCAATCCGATTTACAAGTCCAAATAGAAAAAGCTCAAGCTCAAACCAAGCAACTCGAAGAAAAAATTCTCGTCACCATTCGAGAAGAGGCCGAAAAAGCGCGTAGAGAGGCCGAATTGGCTCGTAAAAATAGTAAATCACCTAATAATACCAACTCAACTAAAAACGCTGAAATTAAGCTATCTGACGACATAATTAAAAACAAAGGTATGCTCCCTTGGCCTGTCAAAAGTTTTGTCGTTACAAGCTATTTCGGCGAACATGATCATCCTCTCGTACCTTCTATTAAAATTCGCAACAATGGCATAGATATCGACATTCTTGCCAGCAACGCTGTACACCCTGTCCACAAAGGCAAAGTTTCTCGAATCATTATGATTCCTGGCAGTGCAGCCTCCATCATCATTCGCCACGGCGAAATACTTACTGTCTACTCCAACTTCTCACAAGTCAACGTCAAGAACGGACAAGAAGTTGACGTAAATACAAACCTTGGAACCATTTTCAATGGCGATGGACTAAATTCCAATATCTTGCATTTTGAAATTTGGCATGCCGACGTCAAACAAGACCCCGAACAATGGCTTCAAAAACAATAATTCACTAAAAACACTTTTTTTGAAACAAACGTTTGTACTCTCCGTATAAACAAATGTTGCAACTCGCGTAATGCTATAGTATATATGACAATGGACATGATTAAAATTGAGGAGACGCTCGAACTTGATAGCGAACTCGAAAGCATCTCTCAAGTCGAAAAACTCATCGATAGCCAGTCTCAAATGCTCGGTATCGACGATGAAATATATGGTAAGTATATGTTGTCTGTTGTTGAATGTGTCAACAATGCTATTGTTCACGGCAATAAACTCGACAAGAATAAAAAAGTTCATATCCACTATCGCATTTCCGAAGATGCCATTGAGGTCTCTGTCCAAGACGAAGGTGCTGGTTTCGATCCACATTCTCTCCCCGACCCTACTGCCGAAGAAAACCTCGAAAAAGAGTGTGGACGTGGTATATTTCTTATGAAACATCTCTCAGACGACCTACGTTTCGAAGACAATGGACGCAGGGTCATCATGACTTTCAACCTCAAATGATTATTTTCAATGTCGACGAGGGTTTTCAATTCAAACTCTCCGACAAACTTCTCCTGAAGAAGTGGATTAAGGCTGTTGCTGCCGACTTTGGTAACACTGTCGGTGATATTTCTTATATGTTTTGCTCCGACGACAAAATTCTCGAAGTCAACAAGCAATATCTCTCGCACGACTACTACACCGACATTATAACCTTCGATTATGTTGAAGGCACTCGCCTCTCTGGCGACATCTTTATCTCTGTTGACACCGTACGCTCTAATGCCGAAAAATTCAGTCAGTCCTTCGAAAATGAACTACATCGTGTAATAATACATGGTGTTCTTCATCTCTGTGGTCTCAAAGATAAGACTCCCTCCGACGAAGCTAACATGCATGCCGCCGAAGACAAAGCCCTTGAAAAATTCGCTCTGCTAAAAATACAAAATGACATATAACTATGACGTCATTGTAGTCGGTGCAGGTCATGCCGGCTGCGAAGCTGCGTCTGCTGCTGCCCATTTGGGAGCGCAGACGCTACTCATTTCCTCCGACATCAACAAAACTGCTCTCATGTCTTGCAACCCAGCCGTCGGTGGAATCGCCAAAGGACAAATCGTTCGTGAGATTGATGCACTCGGTGGAATGATGGCCATCGTTACCGATAGCACATCAATTCAGTTTCGTATGCTCAATATGAGCAAAGGTCCTGCCATGTGGTCACCTCGTTCTCAGTGCGATAAAGTTAAATTTTCCATTCGTTGGCGTCAAATTCTCGAATCCACTGAAAACTTATATCTCTGGCAGGACATCGCTACAAGTCTTATAATAGAAAATAATACTGTTAAGGGAGTCAAGACTCGCCTTGGTGTTGAGTTCAATGCAAAATGTGTTGTTCTTACTTCTGGCACATTTTTAAATGGACTTCTTCACATTGGTCGTGTTCATTACTCTGGTGGCCGAATGGGCGACGAAGCTTCTTTTGGTCTCTCAGACCAACTTAAGTCTCTTGGTGTTGAGACGCTCCGTATGAAAACTGGTACGCCTGTACGTATCGATGGACGTACAATCAATTTTTCTGTTCTCGAACGTCAAGACGGCAATATTCAAGGTAAACGTTTTAGCTATACATCTTCATCTAATACAGTACTTACTCAGCTCCCTTGCTATGTAACGTATACCAACGAAGAAGTTCACAATATACTCCGTTCAGGTTTTGCAGATTCTCCGCTCTACAATGGTACTATAAAAAGTATAGGTCCTCGCTATTGTCCAAGTATCGAGACTAAACTTGTAAATTTTGCCAATAAAGACAAACATCAGCTTTTCCTCGAACCCGAAGGTGTTGATACTAACGAATATTATCTTAATGGCTTCAGTAGTTCGCTTCCGTTAGACGTTCAGTTCGATGCCATCAAGCACATACCCGGTCTTGAGAATGCTCGAATGCTCCGACCTGGTTATGCCATTGAATACGACTACTTCAATCCTCTCCAACTATACCATACTCTCGAAAGTAAGGTTGTCTCTAATTTATTTCTTGCAGGTCAGGTTAACGGAACTACTGGCTACGAAGAGGCTGCTGGTCAAGGACTTATTGCTGGCATAAATGCTACTCTAAAACTTAAGGGTCGCGAAGAGCTAATCCTCAAACGCGATGAGGCATACATTGGTGTTCTCATTGACGATCTTGTCACCAAAGGTGTCGACGAACCCTATCGTATGTTCACTTCTCGTGCAGAATATCGTATTCTTCTTCGACAAGATAATGCCGATGAACGACTTACCCCAATTGGTTATAAAATTGGTCTTGCTTCGCAAGAACGTTTTGAACGTCTACAGCGTAAACTTTCTCTTCGTAATCAGATAATCTCTATACTTGAAAATAAACTACTTCGCGTAGAAAATCTCAATCCCATTCTCATAGCATGTGGTAGTACTCCTGCCGTCGAATCTCAACGAGCCTCGCAAGTCCTTCTCCGTCCACAAGTCTCTCTCAAAGATATTTTACCTCTACTTCCCAAAGTAAACGACATTCTTTCTTCGGTAGATAAGAACCTATGCGAAGAACTCATCGATTCAGTTGAGATAAATATAAAGTATGGAGGCTACATTACCAAAGAACGCCAAACAGCTGACAAACTTCTTCATCAAAATTCTATAAAGATTCGCGATAAATTTGACTACATGTCTATTGACGCTCTTAGTTACGAAGCTCGCGAAAAACTAACTAAGATTAATCCTCTCACAATAGACCAAGCGGCTCGTATACCCGGTGTTTCACCAGCCGATATACAAGTTCTAATAATCTTACTAAACAAATAAATAAAAAATGTTCCACGTGGAACATTTTTTATTTATAATAACATAACTTAGAACTTAGTACCATGAAAACTATAAAGGCTAATTATGTAGATATAATTGGTAAACAAATATTTCCAGCTATAATTTCATATAGTAAGACAATTGTAAATATCGAAAGGGTAGGGGAGTCTGTAGATAACTCTCTACCTTACTGTATGCCCGGTTTTATCGACTCTCATGTCCATATCGAAAGTTCTATGCTTAACCCTCAGAACTTTGCTCGCATGATAGTTTCTTTTGGAACAATTGCAGCCGTTTGCGACCCTCACGAAATAGCTAACGTTCTCGGACGCGATGGTGTAGAGTATATGATGAATGATGCTCGTAAGTCCCCTCTAAAACTATTTTTCGCTCTTCCGTCGTGTGTGCCCTCTACGCCGTTTGAAACTAATGGTGCTCAATTTGATTATAAGGAAATAGATAGTCTTATGCACAGGAGCGTTGCTCTTGCCGAGTTAATGAACTATCCGGGTCTTGTTGGCGGAGACCCAATAGTTCTCAAAAGAGTTGCTATGGCCAAAAAACACCATCGACCTATCGATGGACACATACCCGCCATTTCTGGCGATGTCCTCCGCAAATATATTGCTCATGGTGTTTCTACAGATCATGAGTGTTTTACTCTCGACGAAGCTAAGGAGAAAATTAGTCTTGGCATGAAGATTATAATTCGAGACGGAAGTGCTGCACGTAACCTTGATGCTCTATTTCCGCTCTTTTTCTCCAACATAGACGAAATAATGGTCTGCACCGACGATGCTCATCCCGATGATATTCTTATGCGTGGACATATCAACAAATTTTACGACTATGCCCTTGCGCATGGTGTAAGCATCTTCGATGTCTACCGCCCGCTGCTCCTTAATCCTATCAATCATTACAAACTTCGTGTCGGACGTCTACAAGTAGGCGACCGTGCCGACTTCATTATTTCCGACACTTTAGAAAAGATAAATCTTCGTAGCGTAATCATCGAAGGTCAAACTGTCTTTGATAATGGTGAGGCTACGTTTAAGTGTTCACATGCTTCTCGACCCAATAAATTCGTTAGCAGTACTTTTACGCCTTCCGACTTTATGGTACATACTCCTACCGATAATCCAACCCTTAGAGTTATTGAAGCTATCGACACTCAACTCGTAACCAACGAATTTCGATGGTCTCCCATTCTTTCCAAAGGTAGCGAAGTCGTTTCGTCCGACGAGAACGACATTGTAAAAATTGCAATCATTAATCGCTATTCCTATTCCAACACACCAGTTGTTAATGGCTTTATTCGTGGCACAGGTCTCAAACGTGGTGCCATTGCATCCTCGGTTGCTCACGACTCTCACAATGTTGTCATAATTGGTCATGACTCCATGTCTATGTCGCGAGTAGCCAACGAGATTTTTCGCCTACATGGTGGAATAGTCGCTACTCTGCCCGACGGCACTCTTCGCTCCATCAAGCTTCCTATTGGTGGACTAATGGTCTCAAAAGATTGGCGTCTCCTTGCCAAGCAATACATTCGTATGGTCGACATTGCTCACTCTCAGTGTGGCACGACGCTTACTTCTCCATTTATGACCATGGCTTTTATGTCGCTCTTCGTCATTCCAAAAATTAAGATTGGCGACCGTGGTCTGTTCGATGTCGAAAAATTCCAATTTACCGACCTTTTTGTAGGCTAACCACTATGCCACAATACATTCATTCTTCCGATACTCAACGTCTTGCCTATTTGCGTAGTCTTGTCGAAGTCTTGCCCGACCAACCCGGTGTCTATCAATATTTCGACAAGAATGGTAAAATAATCTACGTAGGTAAAGCCAAAAACCTTAAGCGTCGTGTAAGCTCATACTTCATCAAAAAGCAACAGAGTAATAAGACTCTCGTTCTGGTTAGCAAAATATGTCATATTCATCACATTGTTGTAAACAACGAAGAAGATGCTCTATTGCTCGAAAATAACTTAATCAAGCAACATAAACCACAATACAACATACTCCTTAAAGACGATAAAACTTACCCATGGATTGCTATTCTCAACGAACCTTTCCCACGCGTTATTCAAACGCGCAAACATATTCGCGATGGTAGCATATACTATGGTCCATATCCTGCCATAAGTCAAATTCGCGACCTATTCGACATCTTTAAAAATCTTTTTCCACTTCGTACATGCAATCATAATCTTGCGCCCGACAAGATTGCACGTGGTGCATATAAAGTCTGTCTCAAATATCATCTCAAACTCTGTTGCGGTCCTTGTGAAGGTCTTGTCTCGCCCGAAGAGTATAAACAATTCACTGATGGTGTTCGCGACATTCTGCGTGGTAACACAAGCGGCATTCTTCGTCAGTTGAAAACACAAATGTCCGAAGCTGCCGAAAACTTAGAGTTTGAGCAAGCCGAACAGATTAAAAGAAAAATTGAACGACTTACACAATATCAAAGTAAGTCGCTTGTGGCAAACAACACAATGCTCAATTGTGATGTTTTTGCAGTCGTAGCCGACGACGAACGCTCGCAAACCTATGTCAATTTCATTCGTGTCGTTGCAGGGCAAATCCTTCTGTCATATACTATGACTTTCCGCAATAATATGAACATTCCTGCAACCGAAGTACTCACTTATGCTCTTGGTCAGGTACGTGAAAATCATGGCTCACTACAAAAAGAGGTTGTTGTTCAAGAAACGCCCGACATATCTTTTACCGATGTGTCATACGTAATTCCGCATGCTGGAGACAAACTACGTTTACTCGAATTGAGCGAAAAGAATGCACGTCTTTTCAAACTCGAACAACTAAAACAAGAAGCTATTCGCGTCAAGGCTTCGCACGAAGAAAAGTTACTTATTCAAGTTAAAGAAATGTTGCAGTTGCCAACATTACCTCGCCACATGGAGATTTTCGACAACTCAAACATTCAAGGCACAAATGCTGTTGCAGCTTGTGTTGTCTATCGCAATTGTCGCCCAAGTCGCAAAGATTATCGACTTTTCAACATAAAAACTGTCGAAGGTCCCGACGATTATGCCTCTATGTACGAAGTCGTTAGTCGTCGCTATTCGCGTCTGATTGCCGAGGGTCAGCCTCTGCCCGACGTACTCGTTGCCGATGGTGGGGTAGGGCAGATGGAGGTTATTCGTCAAGCCACTCAGGAGCTCGGACTTTCAATTCCAATCGTAGGTCTGGCAAAAGATAACAAACACCGCACCAATCAAATTCTTGTCGGTTTTCCGCCCAAAGTTATAGGCATGGGTAAAGACGACAGTGTCTTTCGACTTTTCACTCGTATGCAAGACGAGGTTCACCGAGTGGCCATAACCTTTCATCGCAATAAGCGTAGTAAGTCTATGGTCGCCAGCGAACTCGACCAAATAAAAGGTATCGGACCTAAGACTAAAGAAAAACTATTTCAAGACTTCAAGGGTGTCGAAGCTATTCGTTTGGCTACTATCGACGAACTTACAAATAGTATTGGAAAAGCCAAGTCTACTATCGTTTTTGAATATTTTCACCCTATATCTTCTTACGAATAGTAAGAATTTGCAGTGTTCCACGAGAAACGCTACCCCACAAAGCGACTTCTAAAACTTCTAATTCTATCGCCTATAGACGCATTATGCTTTTCTGCAATTTGTTCGGTTATGTCAATATTCGTGGCTAAGCTCGTGCAAAAATGAGAAAGACTAATATTTGCTGCCACTGGTTCATTATATCCATTTCCGTTTGGTATCCGTACAAGACTTTTGCGTGGGTAAACAAACGGACTATTCCTTCCTGCCGACGACAAAGCTAATCTTTCTACTAAACCAACATCTTTTCTGTTTAGAATCTTATAATACAAATCGTTTCCACATTCCGTAAGCGTTGTTCGCTTACTCTTGTTACGTAATATTTCTTTTGACATCTCTATATTTTTCAACCTCTTTTGCCACATATTTCGCCACGTGCCGTATGAAAGCAAATTAGGTCTGTAGCTCATGTAGGTAGAAAACTGATAATCAAGTGGCATATCTATATTGTCGGCATACCCACATATTCCCATCACACCTCTTTTATCATAAAAGTCTAACGCCGAATTCATATATCTAAGGATAAATGCCGACACGTCTACTTGTTCGCTAATTATTATAAGTCGCTCATTTTCACTGAGTATACTATCGATATTCTCTTCAACATTCTCTCCACTAAGCCTAACCACTTTGTCAAATAATTTGCAGTCTGTAATGTCTGCTGTTGTATACAGAGTTGTACGATTGGCCAATTCAGCCTTACTAATATTTTGTATAGCTATTTCTGTTCTCTGTGCTGCAGAATCGGATAAGAGTAAAACAGGTGTATTCATTGTGTTTAATTACATTATATAATATATTTCTTGTGTTTGCTTACAAAAATAAGTGTTCGGGCTTTAATTTTTTACAAACTATAATTTAATTTCTCTTTTCTACGATAAGCCCAATATAGCGAAGTGAATAAAAGTAACGAAAATTTAAATATTTTATGTAAATTTGCACTCCAAACAAAAAGTAGGGATTAAATAAATTAATTTAGGTTGATGGATAAGCCCAATGTTCTCTACGTCTCGCAAGAGATTTTTCCTTATTTGCCCGAATCTCCAATAGCCAAACTTACCAGAGTTTTGCCACAGTCGGTCACTGAAAAGGGTAATGAGATACGCACTTTCATGCCGCGTTTTGGCAATGTCAATGAAAGGCGCAATCAGCTCCACGAAGTTATTCGTCTTTCGGGTCTTAATGTCGTCATCGACGACACCGACCACCCATTAATAATAAAAGTCGCCAGCATTCAGGCTGCGCGCATGCAAATCTATTTTATCGACAACGAAGATTTCTTTGCTCGTAAGGCAACCGTGCGCGACTCCGAAGGTAAAGAGTTCGACGATAACGACGAACGTGCCATATTCTTTGCTCGCGGTGTGCTTGAGACAACCAAAAAACTCCGTTGGATACCAGACGTAGTGCATTTGCACGGTTGGTTCACAATGATTATCCCAATCTTCTTGCGATTCTTTATGCAAGACGACCCTGCTTTTAAAGATTGTAAGATAATCGTCTCGCTACACGATGAGGGTTTCTCAAGTACGTGGAACGACCTCAACAAGAAAATATGGGTGGAGGGAATTAACGAAAAGGAACTAAAAAAACTCCAGATTACCGACTTTACTTCGCTAATGAAAACCGCCATCGACCTTGCCGACGGCGTAACCATTTGTAGCGAAAACGCTTCTGCCGAGCTAATCGACTATGCTCGCTTGTCTGGCAAGCCCGTTCTCGACTATCCAGGCGAAGTGCCCGACGCAACCCCTAAATATCTCGACTTTTACAACCTTATCAAGGGACAGAAATAACTACTTGATTTTTAAAGCTTTAACAGCCGTAAGGACTCATTCCCTACGGCTGTTTTCTATGTGTATCAGTGCACAATTACCCACTCTTTGTGTGTCATATTTCAATCCTCTTGTTGTAATTTTGGGAGCTACTACTCCATCAAAAAGAAGTTTATCGGCACAAAAGACGTATGCTTCGTCCCACACATTACTATCAATAAAGCTCTGTAACGTCGTTTTTCCGCCTTCGATTACTACTGACTGTATTCCTGTCTCGGCAGAAGTTTTTAGTACGTTTATGACCGTTTTACGCATATCTGTACAGCTGGTTAATTGCACGTAGCGTACATTATCAACCTCACAACTATTTAGCTTGCCAAAAACTATTGTTTTCCCACCATCGGTAAGTAACTTGGAGTCCGATGGGATTCGGTTATTTGGGTCTATAACCAATCGTATGGGGTCTTTCCCTGTCCACAGACGCGTCGTTAGGCTCGGATTGTCAACAGCAACTGTTGTCGCACCCACAAGAATGGCATCGTTTGTCGCGCGCAGTCGGTGAGACAAACGTCTACACTCTATATCGCTAATTTCGGTCGGCATGGGTTGCCCAGCAGTATTGCGAAGTCCAATATAGCCATCGGCACTCTGTGCCCATTTGAGCGTAACGTAAGGTCGCCGAAGCTCATTGTAGCAAAAGAAACGTCGATTAAGCTGTCTGCATTCGTTTTCCAAAATGCCTACAGTTACTTCTATACCAGCCTTGCGGATAATATCTATTCCTCGCCCACTTACTTTAGAAAAAGTGTCTTTGCAGCCAACCACTACGCGCTTAAAGCCTGTGCGGACAATCAACTCTGCGCATGGTGGAGTACGTCCATAGTGAGCGCATGGCTCAAGACTGACGTATATGGTGCTATGTCTTAGCAACTCAACGTCTGTGTTGCTTACCGAGCGCACAGCATTTACTTCGGCGTGTGGTTCTCCAGCTCTGTGGTGCCAACCCTCGCCTATGATGCGTCCATCGCACACAATTACGGCTCCAACCATAGGGTTCGGACTCGTCTGCCCCTCGGCACATAACGCCAATTCGATGCACCGACGCATATATTTTTCGTCTGCCGTTTGTTCTCTATCTTTGTCTGTCATATATAGTTATTTTGCATGTCTACTCTCTGTCAAATCAGGCGACACATTGCTTCTCGTCTTGCTGAGGCGGGCAATCAAGAATCTGAAAGCATCGCTCGGTTGTTGCTTGCCGACACTCTCAATCTTAGCCTAACCGACATATTTGTCAAGTCCGACCTCACACTCGACAAAGACACCGAAAGCCATTTGGAGACTTGTCTCAATAGATTGCTATCTGGCGAGCCTTTGCAATATGTGGTGGGTTCTACAGTCTTCTGTGGGCTTACGCTTGCCGTCGGACAAGGTGTGCTCATTCCGCGTCCAGAGACCGAAGAACTTGTTGGTTGGGTAGTCTCCGACTTGAATAAGAAAGGGCAGGGTAGGGTAGTAGATCTTTGCACAGGCTCAGGTTGTATAGCACTCAGTATTAAGCATTTATTACCACAAATGTCTGTTTGCGGTGTCGATGTTTCGTCGGTCGCACTTGCCTATGCCCAGCGCAATGCCACTACATTGTCTCTCGACGTATCTTTTACTCAGGCCAATATTCTTGACCCCAATTACTCTCTTCCTACAAATGTAAGTGTCGTTGTCAGCAACCCTCCCTACGTACGCATGTCTGAAGCAGCTGAAATGTCGTCCGTTGTTCTCGATAACGAACCGCACGAAGCTCTTTTCGTTCCCGATACCGACCCACTCATTTTCTATCGTCTCATTGGTCGGCTTTGCGTTTCGGCACACGCCGATTTCTATGCCGAAGTCAACGAAGCTTTTGCTACCGAACTTGTATCTCTTCTTACCACCATGGGCTTTTGCTCTGTCGAAGTGCGACAAGACTTCACTGGTCGCCCACGTATGATAAGATGTCTTATATCCTAATAGGCACATCGCGTAGCTTGTTGTCTACCATTGTTTGCAACTCTTTGTAGAATGCAAAAAACTGTTGGCGTATAGTGTCATAATTAGCTTTCACAATTTTGACAGCTTCTTTTGTATGGTCTGGTAGCGATGTATTGCGAGTCATCACACTGAGTGCACGTCCAAGCCCTTCGGTTGTCGAATAGTCTTCAAGACGACGACTCTTGATTAAGAATGGCAACAACTTGCGCATCTTGCCCGGCATCCTGAAATAATTGATTAGCAACACTTTCTGTGCCTTTGCCACAAATCTATGCAGTTCGATATTGGGATACACCTCAATCCAGTTTGCTGCCAAAAAATGGTCGTATGTCATGTCGCAAAGAATCCCTGCATAGTGCCTATAAAGCGGTCGAAAATAATCAGATGTCTCTTTTGCTATGGCGTGTGTATCAGTAAAATAATCTATCTGTCTGTGGAGCAACAGCCCCATGCGCACACGCGGACTATACCTTTCGTAGTCGCTTCCCTTTACGCAGTCGCCAATAAAATTGCCCAGCATGACATCCGGGTCGAAGTGCGACAACGCTAAGTGTGCCAAGTAATTCATTAGTATCTTATTGTGTATGGTGGCAAGCAAACATAACGAAAATAAACCGTAAATTAGCACTATCAATCAATTTCAATTCAATATGATAGAACAACTTAACGACGAGACGTTCAAGACGGAAGTACTGGCCAAGCCTGGTATTGCCGTTGTCGATTTTTGGGCAGGATGGTGTGGTCCGTGCCGTATGCTTGCTCCGCATATTGAGGCGCTTGCCAACGATTTCGCTGGTCAGGCACGTGTCTATAAGCTCGATGTTGAAGTAGGACAAGAGACAGCAGTTGCCATGGGCATAATGAACATCCCTTGCGTCATCTTCTTCAAAGACGGCAAAGTAGTCGACAAGAGCATAGGCCTTGTGCCTAAAGAGGTTCTTGCCAACAAACTACGTCCACTGCTCTAAAAGAAAGCATTAACCCATAAAAAAAGAGTTGCCAAATATGACTTGGCAACTCTTTTCATGTAAATAAAACTCTATTTTCCTATTCTGCAGCAGGAGTCTCAGCAACAGGAGCTTCTGTAGCAGCAGGCTGAGCGTCAAATTGCTGAGTTGCCTGACCCATGCCACGGCTATTTTCAATCAGTTGGTCCACATCCGATTCGGTAGCCATTTCACGTGTAGGTATAAAAGCTACCGAGGCAAGCGAAAAGACTAACAATGCAATTGCCAATCCCCATGTTGCTTTTTCTATGAAGTCGGTCGATTTGCGAACACCCATAAGTTGCGTTTGGCTTGCAAAATTTTGGTTCAGACCACCACCCTTAGAGCGTTGTGCCAATACCGCAAAGACCATTAATATGCTGGCGACTATCATCGCCACGACTACGACATTGAACATTTTAGTTGCTGTTTTTTATTGATTATCAGACAAATTTGAAATACAAACCGCAAAATAACTACTTTTTTGTGGGAATTTCAAACTTAGTTTTTTGTATATGTTAATGGCTTTCGCTGTTTTTTCTTTAGCCTTGGCTATGTCGCCGTTCTGTCTGTCTGTCTCGGCTTGCTTCGAGAGTATCTTTGCAAGTGTCTCTGTAAAGAAGGTTTCGTCTTCTGCCGAATCCTCTTCCTCCTCGTCGTCATTGTTCGCCACGGGCACTGTGGGAAGCACTTCCTCTTCTTTTGCCTGACCGAATTTTATTTGCTCGTCATCTTGAAGTATAAACCTGTCAATGAGGTCAGAATGTTGCTTTTGCCGTTCCTGATTGTCGTTCTGCTCGCTAATCGTTTCTCTGCTCGCAATGTAGTCTATCCAGTCTGCAAAAGTATATTTCTCTGTCGGACGACCTATCTTGTCGCTCAGCAAACTCTCTATGTCGAACGCCATTGCCGACTGAGAAAGCAACTCATCTGTGTCCGTAACATTTTCTGTCTCCAACAAATCTTGCATTTCGGTTTGCACGCCGAAGTCGAGAATCTCTATTTTCGGAGCCTGTTTTTGAGTCTCTACTTCTGTCTCAACAGTCTGATTCTCAATCTGTTGCTGTTCTTTTGGGGCTTCTTTTGGTGCAGAGTGTAGTAGCCAAAATAGGCTCGCCCTATCCCAAATGTGCACCGACGACTCGCGTAAAATCTGAGTAAACTCTATGCTCCGACTGTCGTGCAATGCTTTTATGAGTAGCATTCGCCCAGCATGAAAATATGGGTACTTACCCACGATATCTTTCAAGTTGCTAACCTCATCGTTCGTCGACAATGTCTGCCGACGTAGCATTTCATAAAACGTATCTCTGTTCATACGCTACCAATCGGCAAAGGCTTTGTTGAAAATGTTCTCTGTAAGCTCTTCTACAAGTTTTTCTACCAGTTCATCTTCCACGTCGGCAAGATTATTTTCAGAGTCGTAATCTTGATATGCACTAAACGTCTGTTCCCAGTCTTTGCGAGGGTCCTTACTATTCCTACACCTTATCTTGACGCCAACCGTTAGTCTTGTCTGTGCCGACACAGCATCAGCCTTCATGGCCATCGGCTTAGTATTATACACGTTAATTTCGCCCGAAAAGTCTATGTCGCCTTGCTCGTTGACAAGTTGCAACCTACTTTCGTTCTGTATGCGGTCTTTTAGACCCTCGGTAAGTGTTGTACTGAGCGACGGGTTGATAAGTGGAGCCCTATTGTTGATATATTGCACCGAAAATGTGTTCAGATTTTCAGGTATCGACGCACCGCTCATTGTTATGCTAACCGTGCACGACGACACAATACTTGCCACCGCTAACATGCATATCATGAGCGTTTTCTTACATATCTTCCAAGCCATAGTCATGTATTTTTCTGTATAGAGTACGCTCCGAAATCTGTAGTTCACGTGCTGCCTTCCGACGGCTACCTCCATTACGTTCCAGAGCTTTACATATCATTTCGCGCTCACCATCGGCAAGCGAATATGTCTGTTCGTCCACAATCTTTGCTTCCTTTGCTTCCGTCTCTGCTTCACTACGCACAGGGCTAACTTGCTCTGCATTAGCAATCTGACGACGAAAGTCGCCACCGCGCAAGTGTCCCACCTCGACGCTCATAATGTCTTCATCGGCCGGCATCTTGTTCATGCTTGCGATGTCGCTCGCTTCACTGTTTTTTGTGTCATATAGTCGCTCTATGACGCCAAGATCCTCCTGACCAATGTTGCCACCATTGCGAATCATGCCCAACACGAGTTTTTTAAGGTCTGTCATGTCGCGTCGCATGTCGAAAAGAACTTTATAGAGCAAGTCCCTATCGCTATTGTAGCTCTCGTGTGCACTGCCACCCACTTGTGGCAACAATCCGTTCGAACTTTTCTTTTCGGGCAAGAATCGCAACATCTCGTCTGCACTCACCGTCCGTTCTTTGGCAAGAACAGTTACCTGCTCTGCCACATTTTTTAGCTGACGTACATTACCCGGCCAGTCGAACGACTGCAACACGTCTTGAGCACCTTCAGTAAGCCTCACTGGCGGAATGTGATTCTTATCTGCAAAGTCCGACGTAAACTTATGAAAGAGTGCTGGGATGTCTGCCACGCGTTTTCGTAGTGGAGGTATGCGCAGCATTATGCCGTTAAGCCTGTAAAAAAGATCTTCGCGAAATTTGCCTTCGCCAATGGCTTTCTCGAGGTCTACATTTGTCGCCGCCACTATTCTGACGTCGGTTTTTTTTACCACGCTTGAGCCCACACGCATATATTCGCCCTTTTCAAGCACTCGAAGCAACTTGGCCTGTGTTGCAAGTGGCAACTCGCCTATCTCGTCAAGAAAAATTGTGCCGCCGTCGGCCTCTTCAAAATATCCTCTTCGTTCGGCAAGTGCGCCCGTAAAGGCTCCTTTCTCGTGTCCAAAAAGTTCCGAATCTATTGTGCCTTCGGGTATGGCTCCGCAGTTGACAGCTACGTAGGTCTTATGCTTGCGCGAACTATATGCATGTATTATCTGTGGAAACGCTTCTTTGCCACTACCGCTTTCGCCTATTATGAGCACCGACAAGTGTATGGGTGCCACGGCAACGGCTGTCTCTATGGTGTGGCATAGCTCGGCATCCTGACCTATTATGCCAAAGCGTGCTTTGATGTCTGTTATGTCCATTGGGGGGAATATTCTGTGCAATGCCCTTCACGACAAGGGCGACAATAAAAATATTATGTGCTAAGTTAAAGATTTTTCACGTAGCATAGAAAAACGAGTAGAGGCATAGCCCCTACCCGTCCACATGTTAGTATTGAGAATGATGACGCTTATTTTATCACTTCAAATTCCGTACGCCTATTGAGTGGCTGATTCGTTTCGCTTATGGGTTCACGACTGCCGCGCCCTTCTGTCAAAATTCGTTCAGCCTCTATACCCTGACGCACAAGTTCGGCTTTTGCTGCTTCGGCTCGTTTTTCGCTCACGCGCTGGTTAGCCTCGTCCGAGCCGTCTTTCGATGCATGCCCAACAACTTTTACTTTTAGGTCTGGGTATTTTTTCAGCAATTCGGCCACTTCGCCAAGAATTGCCTTGCTCTTCGAGTTCATCTCGGCAGAGCCTACACTAAATTGTAGGTTGTTAAATTTTGTCTGCAACGCGTCCATGGCTTCTTGTGCTTCTATGCGTTGTTTCTCTGTTGCCAAAGATGCTGAGTCTGCTTCGGCACGTGCAATAGAGTCTTCGCGTGCTTTTTGAAGTTCGGCCAGTCGAGCTGCTTCAAGTGCTTTGTCGTTACTTGTTGTCGTCATTGCTGGCAGTGCTTTGCCTGTGCAGTCACACCAACTCTTGTCGTCCACTCCCTTGCAACCCTTCATCAGCAAGAAGGCAATCAACAATAGTAGCAATAGTAGCAACAGCAACCATAGCCATCTGCAACACCCTTTGCGCCCACCAAGTCGCTCTTCGTCGGCTGGTGTCATGAGCGACGAGTAGTCAGGATACGTTTCCTCTGGCTCATTCGCATTACTTTCATTGTCCGCCACGATGAACTGACTCACTGGTGGCACATAGCCATTGATATATTCCAATCGGAAGTTGCCACGTGCAAAGTTCCCGTCGGCTTTCTCAAATTCGGCCACTGTAATGTCATACTCCTTGCCTTTTTCTATCATTCGCTCGAAGTCCGCTTTTGCCCACGTTTGCACAAAATACACATCTGTGCCATCGGTCAAGTGGATTATCTCGTCGGGCTCATCGAAGAACTCGCTATCGAGCTGCTTAGCATCCAGCAGCTCGCCCGCACGCTGACCATTGTCGTAGCGTGTGTCTTTGACGCTATAAAAAATGTGCTTAAACCTCCCATTGTATGCTGCGTTTATCTCGCCCGGAAAGGCTGCTCGCAACTGCTCTAAAGTCGTTTCAGGATGAAGACGCAAATAGGCATGCACAATGCCAAGTGCTGTCCTATTTTGCGCTTTGCCATACACTTTTACTTTGTCTGCCATAGTTATGCGCTATTTATTTGGTTTTTACTGCTTTACGCCAAAAATAGTTAAAATGTTTTTAGTTATACTTCTTATTTATTTTATAATCTTTACATTTTATGTTGTGCAACACAAATCCCTCCCTACTTCAACTCCCAACACAACGCCATGTGTAGCACATTATGCCCTAAAAAATTGCTAATTTCGTTGTCTCGTTTTCATAATTCAAAACACTCCCAATGAGGGTCATCATTCAGCGTGTAAGTCAGGCATCTGTCGTTGCCGATGGTCAGCAAGCTGGTCAAATAGGCAAAGGTCTTTTTGTCCTTCTCGGCATTTGCCCCACCGACACCACCGACGACATCGCCTATCTAACAGCCAAAATCGCATCTATGCGCGTATTCTCCGATAGTGCAGGACTTATGAATCTCTCCGCCTCCGATGTCGGTGCAGACATACTCGTTGTCAGTCAGTTTACGCTCTTTGCCAAAACTCGCAAGGGCAACCGACCATCGTTTATCGATGCTGCCCGCCCCGAAGTCGCCATACCTCTCTACGAAGCTTTTGTTAGCGAACTAAGCCACATCACTGGCCGACACGTACCAACAGGCGTCTTTGGTGCCGATATGCAAATAAGTCTCGTCGCCGACGGACCAGTCAGCATAATCATGGACTCTAAGCAAAAAGATTTCTAAATCAATGTCCGACCTTACTCTCCCACAAGCGCAACAGTTAGTCGACGAATGGATTCGCACCTATGGCGTCCGATATTTCAATCCGCTAACCAACATGGCTTGTCTCACCGAAGAAGTCGGTGAGCTCGCTCGCATTGTCGCTCGTACCTATGGCGAACAAAGTTTTAAGGACGGCGAACATCCCGACCCTTCCGACGAAATGGCCGACATCCTATGGGTCCTTATCTGCATGGCCAATCAGATGAACATCGACCTTCAAGATGCCCTCCGACGTTCGCTCGACAAGAAAACCAAGCGCGACAAATTACGACACGTCAACAATCCGAAACTCAAACAACAATCATAACCCAATGACAGCACAGCAAATCATAGACGAATTCCCCTATCCCGTACAGCTCGACAACATTCAAGCAAACATAGAAAAGGCACGCATCGACTCCCAAAAATATCTGTCCGACGATGCCGTACTTCAAACCATTTTCAACAGCATAGATCTCACAACTCTCAGCGCCACCGACTCAGCAAGTAGTGTGCGCAATTTCGTCAGTCGTGTCAATAGCTTTGCTGCCGACTATCCCGACCTCAAAAATGTTGGTGGCATCTGTGTTTATGCTGTCTTCGCACCTATTCTGAAAAGCACCCTTCGCGTCGAGAGCGTACATCGTGCAGTAGTAGCAGCTTGCTTCCCTTCGTCGCAAACATTTACCGACATCAAGGTAGCCGAAGTCGCCAAGGCCGTCAGCGCAGGTGCCACCGAGGTCGATGTCGTCATTAGTGTAGGCGAATTTCTCGATGGCAACTACGAGTTTGTACTCGACGAACTGCGTAGCCTCCGCACGGCCACAGGTTCAGCACGCCTCAAAGTAATTCTCGAAACAGGAGCTCTCACGTCGCACGAAGAAATCTGGATAGCCTCGCTACTTGCCATGGAAGCCAGCGCCGACTTCATAAAGACCAGTACTGGCAAGAATTGCTCAGGTGTCACACCCGAAGCCGCCTATGTCATGTGTTCTGCCATCGCTGCTTTCGCCAAGGCCCGTGGTCGTAAGGTCGGTTTCAAGCCTGCAGGTGGCATCTCTTCGCCCGACGAAGCCGTCCTCTACTACGAAATCGTTCGCTCACTCCTTGGCACAGAACAAGTCTCCAACAATACGCTATTCCGTATCGGTGCAAGTCGACTTGCCAACTCACTCCTTCAAAAAATTCTAACCCTCAAAGGTCGCACAGCCCCCGAAAAATATTTCTAACATTCTCATGGATAAAAAAGACATCTTAGGTCTCATTCCAGCTCGCTACGCTTCGACGCGTTTCCCCGGCAAACCACTTGCCGACATCGGTGGAAAGCCCATGATTCAGCGTGTCTACGAAAACGTCAGCCTCGCGCTCCCCAACGTATGTGTCGCCACCGACGACATCCGCATTGCTCGTGCCGTAAGCAGTTTTGGAGGTCGCTATGTCCTCACATCGTCCGACCACCGCAGTGGCACCGACCGTTGTGCAGAAGCACTCACCAAAGTCGAAGCCGAAGACGGACAAAACTACCAAGTCGTCATCAATATTCAGGGCGACGAACCATTTATTCGACCCGAGCAAGTCAACTTACTCGCGTCAGCTTTCGATAGCGACAAAGTACAAATAGCCACACTCGTCAAGAAAATCGACACACCCGACGATCTTCTCAATCCCAATAAGCCAAAAGTAGTTGTCAGCTGTCTGTCCGATGCACTATATTTTAGCCGACAACCCATCCCATACCTACGCTCCGAACCCGATGTCAACAAGTGGCTCTCGATGCACACCTACTATAACCACATCGGACTCTATGCCTACCGTACTCGTGTCCTTCACCATCTCACCAAACTCGCACCAGGCATTCTCGAACGTGCCGAAAGCCTCGAACAACTTCGTTGGCTCGAAAATGGCTATTCCATTCGTGTGCTCACCACGACACTCGAAAGCCTCAGCGTCGACACACCTGCCGACCTCGAAGCTCTTCGCATGCGAGGACTCATAAAATAAATTTATCGTTTTAACGTAACATAACAACTTATATAGCGTATAACCACCACAGTGGTCGGTGTTACCGGCTCGTGTTTTTAAAATTAATATTATCTTTACGCAAGATTTTTTAGAATGTTAGCCATGACGAAAATAGGAGCTAATCAAGACTTCTTGGAGTTCGCCTATCAGTTGTATCACACGATGCAGGCCAACGAAATTAACCTCGTCTACGAAGGAGTCGTTACTCAGGAAATAACAAAAACATTCACTGCCATGACCGAGAAAAATATGGTCAAAGCAGAGGAGAAAAGTACCGTCCAACGTAGGGTCTTCAACGTTATGGTCGAATGTCTGCAAAATATTAGCAAGCATGCCGACCCAATCTCTGGCGAAGAAGATGAAGAACGACGTGGCATAGTCCTCGTTTCTCATGGCGAACATAGCTACAACGTCATCACTGGCAATGTAGTTAAAAAAGAAAAACGTGCAGGTCTCGAAGCCACCCTCCAACACATCAATAGCCTCGACAAAGAAGGTCTTTCAGCCGCCTACAAACAGCAAATACTCGAAGGTCGCATATCCGAAAAAGGTGGTGCTGGTCTCGGTTTTATCGACATCGCCAAGAAGAGTGGCAACAAAATCGACTATCAGTTCAAGGAACTAAACGACGATTTTGTGTTCTTCATCATCATCACCACAATTTCGCGTAGCTAAACACTCGAAAATCAACAAAAACTAACATAAAGACAAGCATACTTGCAACAATGGAAGTAATAAATATCAAAGGCACCGACGATACGCCATCTATCGTGATGGATAAAGACGCCAACATCATCGAATTCTCCGGTCGCTCGCTCCCCGAAGACGTTGCCACTTTCTATGGCCCCGCTCTCGCTTGGATAGACGAGTTCGTCAACGACCCCAACGAACACACCGATGTCTGCTTCAAACTCGAGTATTTCAACACAGCCTCCTCTAAAATACTCCTCGACATACTCCTCAAGTTCGAGCCCATTGCCGACAATGTTACCATCAAGTGGCACTACCACGAAGACGAAGAAGACATCCTCGATGCTGGCAAAGAATACGAAGATATCGTTGAAGTACCTTTCGAATTCGTAGAATACTAAGCAATCTCCCCCACTCCTCACCACAAACACCCGATAGTCAAAGCACGGCAACTAAAGCCCGACCACTAAAAACATAAAACAAAAAAACAAACAGTCCTTACCCCGACAACTAAATCAACACTCTAATGGGTTTGGGGCTGTTTATTTTTTCTTTCTGAATACATTTCGAGATGAGCGAAGAGATACTTGAACACTTGATGAAACTCTTTGGCATCATCGCCAAGCAAGGCGGCGGTGCCAGCGGGATCGAAGTGGAGTTTGTTAGCAAATTCTTAAAATCTCAACTCGGCGACGCAGCTGTAGAACAATACCTCGAAATGTTCAAAAGCGAAGCCAACAAAGGCGTCAAGTTCGACGAGAAAGGTCGACTCATAGTCGCTGTGGGCGATAGCATGAAAGTGCTCGGCATCTGTCGCAAAGCCAACAAAGCCCTCTCCAAAGAACAAAAAGTCGTCGTACTCGTCCGACTCTACGAAATGGAACGAGTATACACCGAGGGCATAAAAAATGGCACAATCAATGTCAACGTCAACGAAGACGGGACAGACATGGCTGCCGAGACAATCAAGTTGCGCGAAGAAGTCATCAAGACTGCTGGCGAAGTATTCCGACTCGAAGTAAAGGAAATAGACAACATCAAGCTCTTCTGCAACCAAGACAACCAACACAGTTTCGACATCGAAGACTTCCTATTGGCCGACGACGCTGCCGACGACACCTACAAAGCCGCCGTTCACGTCAAGGACGACAACCTCGATGGCTTCCTCTCCATTCTGCAAATAAAGAGTGCTGACCTATACTTCGTCAAGTACGTAGGCAGTCGCGAAGTATCCATCAATGGTCTCGCCATTGACAGCGGGACAGTCTATCCTCTCCCTGGCGGTAGCTTCATCAAGACGCCCACAGGTCTCATGTACTACACCGACATCGTAGCACGTCTGGCCAAGGAAAGCAATGTCGCCAAAATATCTTTTGAAGTCAAAGACGTCAATTTCGTCTTTAAGACTGGTGGCATCGGACTCCGACACATCAACATGGCCGAAGAGCAAGGCAAACTTGTCGGCATAATGGGTGCCTCAGGTGCAGGCAAAACAACATTGCTCAACGTCCTTTGTGGCAACGAAGCGCCAACAACGGGCGAAGTCCTTATCAACGGGCTCAACCTGCACACTCAAAAAGAACAACTCGAAGGCGTCATAGGTCTCATACCACAAGACGACCTCCTCATCGAAGAGCTAACAGTCTACCAAAACCTCTACTACAATGCTAAGCTATGTTTCAGAAGCCTTAGCGAAGAAGAAATCAACGAACGAGTAGACAAAACACTCAAAGACCTCGGACTCTACGAGCGTAAAGACCTACAAGTAGGCTCGCCACTCAACAAAATGATTAGTGGCGGTCAGCGTAAACGACTCAACATCGCTCTCGAACTTATCCGCGAACCGGGAATACTCTTCGTCGACGAACCAACATCAGGTCTTTCAAGTCGCGACTCCGAAAACGTCATGAATCTCTTGCGCGAACTATCGCTCAAAGGAAAACTCGTTTTTGTCGTCATTCACCAACCATCTTCGGACATCTACAAGATGTTCGACAAAATGTTTATTCTCGACACTGGTGGATACCCAGTCTACTATGGCAACCCCACCGAAAGCATAACATATTTCAAGCGCGAAGACGGACAAGCCAATGCCGACGTCGGTCAGTGCCCCACTTGTGGTAACGTCAATCCCGAACTCGTCTTCAACATCCTCGATGCCAGCGTACGCGACGAATTTGGCAACACACTCAACAAGCGTAAGAAAACTGCCGAAGAGTGGAATAAGTCCTACAATGAAAAAATCCTTCCCAAAATACCAACCGTACGAACCGTAGACGAACAACCACCCAAATCGCTCGACATACCCAGTTGGTTTAAGCAATTCTGGATATACACGCAACGCGACTTCTGGGCAAAAATAAGCAACACGCAGTATATCCTCCTCAACATACTCGAAGCGCCAGTCCTCGGTTTCGTCCTTGCCTACCTCATCCGCTACATAGTCGACCCCGACTCCGACGTCTACATCTTCCGCGAAAATGCCAACATACCCATCTACATCTTCATGGGTACGGTCGTTGCCATATTCTTCGGGCTTATCATTAGTGCCGAAGAAATATTCAAAGACGCAAAAATACTCAAGCGCGAAGCATTCCTAAACCTCAGCCGTTCGGCCTACCTAATGTCCAAGATTGTCATTCTTATGGGCATATCTGCCATTCAGATGATACTCTTCATTCTTGTGGGCAATGCTGAAATACAATTCACAGGAATGAACTGGGAATTTTGGGTAATGCTATTCTCCGTTGCCGTCTCGTCCAACATACTCGGACTAATCATTTCTTCCACGTTCAACTCCATCGTTACCATCTACATCATGATACCACTTATCATGATTCCTCAGATGGTGCTCGGCGGCGCTATGTTTACATTCGATAAGCTAAACAAAGACATTTCAGCCGTTGACAAAGTGCCACTCGTGGCCGAGGTAATCCCAGCGCGCTATGCTTACGAAGGTCTCATCGTACATCAGTACAAGAACAATAAATTCGAGACGCGATTCTTCGACGACAAGATGGCCGAAAGCCAAGCCGACTTCAAGCAAGTATACTACCTGCCCAAACTCAAAGACGCACTCGACAACGTCCGTACTCTGCAAGAAAAACAACAAGTAGACGACAAGTCTTTCAAAGCCGACCTCGCACTCCTCCACAACGAACTCGGCAAAGAAATGCATCGCCACCCCGAAATAGCGTTTGATAGCCACGACCGACTCACCCCCATCGACTTTGGTGCAGATGTCTATGCCGATACCAAAGCCTACATAGCCAAGCTCGAACAGCTCTACCAAGAAGCCTTTATGCAGGCCAACCAAAGTCGTGAGAACAAAATAAACTACTACCTCGAAAAGCAGAAAGACATATATAACAGACTCAAAGACGAGTGCTCCAACGAAGCCGTAGCCGATGTCGTCACCAAGACGTTCGACAAGAACAAAATCCTTCGTGATGGCGACCGACTAATACAAATTAAGGACCCCATCTATCAAATGCCCGAACCAGAAGGCATACTTCGCTTCCGTTGCCACTTCTTTGCACCCTACAAATATTTCTTCGGCACGTATATTGATACAATTTGGTTCAACGTCTTGGCCGTATGGGTCATATCCGCCTTCCTCTACTGCTTGCTCTATTACGACGTAGTCCGTAAGAGTTTTGAGAAAATTGGCGACTTCAAACTTGGCAAGAAATTAGAACCTATCATGGCTAAGATTTCTGCCACTGTTAAAACGTTATTCGCTTCGTTCCGTAAAAAGAAAGAAGAAACAAAAGCCACAACCAAAAAGACCGAAAAAGCAACTTCTAAATAAACAAACTAACACACCTAAGCTAATGACACTCAAAAAATTATTCATAGCCCTATGCGCCACTCCTCTGCTTGTCGGCTGCACAGGAAGTAAGACATCGCAAGACACATTTGAAGATCTGCCCGACAGCCTCAAAGGTGCACCACTCCAACTATCTGAAAACGTAGTTAACGACATGATTCAAAACATCTCGTCGCCAGTCGAGATGGCCAATCAAATTAAAAATAGTGGTGCAGGCTTCGACCAGTCGGTCCTCAACTCTGCCGACAAGATGAAAGACTACGACACAAGTTTTAAGCGTGCGCTCAATCTCGGTGCCTATAGTGCCGACCTTGGCTATATCAACACTTTCAACAAAAACACCGTAGTAGTCTCTTATCTGCTCGCCGTCAAAGAACTTGCCGATGGACTCAATGTCGGTCAGTTCCTCGACTTTAACACCCTTAGCCGACTTGCCAAGAATAGCACCAACCTCGATAGCCTCAAGCTACTCTCGGTTAGTAGCTTCAACGAGATGGACCGTTACCTCCGTCAGCAAAATCGCTCCAATGTCTCCACAGCCATCGTTGCAGGTGCTTGGGTCGAAGGCATCTACATCACTTGCAAAGTGATTGAGCAAACCAACGACAAAGAACTCGTCAACCGACTTGGCGAACAAAAAGATATTGTCAACATCTTGCTCATCATCCTCAACAATTATCGTCAGGATGCCAACTTTGCTAACCTTGTCGCACGCGTCGACGGACTCAAGAAAATCTACGACGAAGTAAAAGTTACTACCGAATTTGGCGAACCTGTAACCAAGGAAGTCGATGGCATGCTCATAATTGAACAAAACGCCATCACAACAGTAGACATCTCGCCCGAGCAAGTAAGTCAGATAATTGAGCAAGTCAAGAACATTCGTCAGTTCATAGTAGAATAAAGCTCAACCGCCCCACAGAATGTAAGTAACCATTCCGCCATGAAAAAAATGCTCATGTCCCTACTTGCTCTTGTAGCTTGCGCAGTCGGTTCGCACGCCCAATGTGGCGACGAACTCATGAAGCAGGCTCTCGGTGCTATGGGCAATTATCAATACATCAAAGACTTCGACATAAAGTTGCCGGCGGCATCGAGCAAGACTGGCACAAAATTTTCTGTTGTGCTCAATAGCCGCACCCACTATCAGGTCAACATAGCCAACGGAACTACCAACACCGAAAATGTCATCGTGCAGATATTCGATGGCGATAAACTCCTCGGCACCAACTTTGCTAATGGCAAGACATTCTCTGTTTTCCAATTTATATGCAGTAAGACAGGTGCTTATAAGCTCAACGTATTCTGCAATGGTGGTACCGATGCTTGCGCACGTGCAGTCCTATCGCTCGTCAAGCAATATTCCGAAGCCGAAATGCCTAAGTAACACCACAAATATCCAAATAGAACAAACGAAAAACACCAATCAAGCTAAGCAAATCAATCACAATGAAACTGCAATATATCTTTGGCGGCTTTGCCGTAGCATCACTCTCACTATCGGTGAGCAGTTGCATATCGGGAAATAGTAATAACGAGCTTGCAGACATCCCCGCAGGCGACCAGATGGCCGACACATCTCTCATAGTATCGGGCGAAGTGGTCAGCGACATGATTCAGAACATCTCGTCGCCAGTCGAGATGGCCAACGAAGTCAAAGGCACGGGTGTCGGTTTCTCGCAGAACTTGCTCAACCCTGCCGGACAAGAAAACAAGTACGAAACAAGCTTCAAGAAAGCAGTCAATTTGGGTGTTTACGCTGCCGACCTTGGCTACATCAACACTTTCAACAAGAACCTTGTCGTAGTCGACTATCTTGGCTCCATCAAACGTCTGTCTGACGGCATCGGTGTCGGTCAGTTCCTCGATTTCAACACTCTCACCCGACTCGCTAAGAACAGCACCAACCTCGATAGCCTCAAGCAACTCTCCGTAACAAGCTTCAACGACATCGACCGCTACCTTCGTGAGCAGAACCGCTCTAATGTCTCCACGGCCATAGTGGTTGGCACATGGGTCGAAGGTCTATACATCACCAGCTCGGTTGTTAAGCAAACGGGTGATAAAGGTCTTATCGATCGTCTTGGCGAACAAAAAGACATAGTCGAAATAATTCGCATAGTTGTCAACGCATATAGCCGTTCCGACCGCGACTACAAGAACCTTTCAACCAAGATTGAAGAGCTCCGTAAGATTTACGAGGGAGTGCGTGTAACTACCGAAATGGGTGTCCCCGAAACAAAAGAAGTTGACGGCATGCTCGTCATCGTACAAAACGAAATTACAACAATAGATTTTGCCGACGACCAAGTGGTGAACAACATCATTGGCAAGATTGCCGAAATCCGCTCAATGCTCGTCGAATAACCTAACACACAAAACTAAAACGAAGATGAAAAGAATATTTTTGGCTCTCGCCTTTGTATTAGGTCTTGTATGTTCTTCGCTCAGTGCCAAGGCACAGTGTGGCGACGAACTCATGAAAGCTGCTCTCGGTGCCATGGGCAACTACCAGTATATTAAAGACTTCGACATAAAACTTGCAAGTGGAGCAAGCAAAGAAGGCACCAAATTCTCTGTCGTGCTCAACAGCCGTACGCAATACCAACTCAACATTGCCAATGGCTCGTCGAACACGGAGAACGTCATTGTCCAGATTTTTGACGGCGACAAGCTACTTGGTACAAACGCAGCCAATGGCAAGGTGTTCACAGCCTTCCAATTCCTTTGTAGCAAGACAGGTGCTTACAAGCTCCATGTCTATTGTGAAGGCGGCTCTGAGGCTTGTGCACGTGCAGTCCTATCGCTTGTGAAGCAAATTCCTGCCAACTAAATGCCATAGGGACATTTTGTTAGAAACCAATTACTCACAAACAAACATCCTATTAATGCATCGAGTTAGCGAATGTGTCAGTAGTATGTTTTTCTATACACCAATTTAATGCATGAGGTCAAAACATCTTCAGATCCTTTTTCGGTCATCAGCGGTAAAGTGGTGGCTATTTTCTTCATTGTTTTAGTATTCATCGTTGTTCTATTCAATTGCTTTACTATTGTCGGTCCGTCGGAACGAGGCGTAAAGGTTACACTTGGTGAGGTTGACAATTTTGTATATCCTCCGGGCATTGTTTGGAAAGCTCCGTTCGTTACGCGAGTCAATAAATTCGTCTTGCAACCAAAGACCTACGAAGTTAGCTTCGAGGTTGGCGACAATGGAGCCATAACAAAAGACATGCAGACAGTTGGTGCAACAGTGTCGGTTCGTTATACCTACGACGAGAATCGCATTCTTGAAATTGTCAAGAAATACGCCAACGATGCCATCATAGAGTCGGCAATGCGCGACAACATCAAAGCGAGCCTTAAAGAAACCACTGGTAAGTATTCTATCTATGCGCTCGTCGAGGAACAAAATAAGATTACGCAAGAGGTGTCGGCAGCTATACTTTCTCGCATGTCTGACTACCCCATTGCCATTGCTCAGACCACCATTACCAATTGGGATTGGAGCGACGACTTTGACAAGCAGATAAAGGAGACGGCTAACCGCAATCAGCAGATTAAAGTGGCCGAAGCCGAAGCCAACATAGCAGCCGCACAAGCACAAAAACTTGTCAAAGAGGCAGAGGCTAAAAAGCAAGCTGCAGAGCTCGACGCTCAGGCTAAGATTGCAGCAGCTCGTGGCGCTGCCGAAGCCAAAAAATTGGCTGCCGATGCGCAGGCTTATGAGAATCAGCAGATTGCCAAAAATATGCAGACCATGCAAGCACAATGGAACTACGAGATAGAACTCGAACGTGCCAAGCGTTGGAATGGTAAGCAAGTCTCCGACGCAGCCTACATTGTGCCTGGCACAGGTGCTGTGGTGCCACTTACTGGCATTAAGTCGAAGTAGCGACTATTTAATTTACCCTCTGACATATAGTGAGCCTCTACATGATATGTGTAGAGGCTTTATTTTGTTTTTGTTTTATCTTTATGTGTGTTATAAATCCCGAAAGTATGAAACATTTAACATCTGTAATTGGTTTGTTGTTTGCACTTTGCGCGACGGCACAAGAATATAGTGTTGAGTTATCTCGTCGCAACAGTCTATATTTGGTAGACACCAAAATTGGTGGGCATACCGAAAAATTCACATTTGACACAGGTGCATCATGTACTATGATCAATAGCGACCTATGCACGTTGTTAAAAAGTGAGGGACACCTTACGGAACCTCAACTTTCGACGGTGCTCGTAACGATGGCCGATGAAAGTGAAATAGAATGTCGTGTGGTCTACATAGACGAACTGGAAATAGGCAGTGCAAAATTTCAGGACGTCAAAGCGTTATGCGTGCCAGGGTCTGATGCAGAACCCCTTGTTGGGCATACTATTATCGAACGCATGAGCCGTCATTCGTTTCAGGGGAATAGGCTGACTTTTGAGCTATTGCCAGCCGAAAGGCAGAAGTACTTGATGGATTGCAATTGGGCAAGCGATCTTCTTAATTATGGAAGTGGATCGGAAGCAGAACTTCAAGAGGTGTATGATATGTTAACGCCATATTTTAATAATCAAACGATTGTTTCCGAAGACTTGGATATTTATTGTAGGGCAGTGTATAACCTTGATAGGTTTGATGAGTTTGTAGTGGCATTCGAGAGGTTGGCCGAAGACAAATCATACGACACACCGACTGACATGTACGATTGTTTGACAGTCGCCTATGCTGTGATAGGCAAACTGAGCGAAGCAAAAATGTATCTTGACAAATACGTGCAGAGCGAAGATACGGACCAAGAAATAGTTGGTTACCTACATTTTATGCTTGCCGAGAAAATGTTGTACGCAGGGCAGTATGACGAAGTCTTGCACTATGTTGGTCTGCTAAAAGAAATGAATTATAAGCCAGAGAAAGATGAATAAGAAAGTATTGCTTGTTTGGGGGGGTCTGATGTGTCTTGAGGGTGCAAAAGCCCAAGAGGTTGACTATCCGTGTAGTAGCAATATTGCAGATGGAAAATATGAAAAGGCCGAGAAGAAAATATTTAAAGCCCTGCAAAAAGAGCCAGACGCAACGGTGTATTTTGCAGCATATATGTTATATGCACAGGTGGCATACCCATCCTACGATGTCGAAAAGGCTTATGACTATCTGGAAAAAAGTCGTGAGGCTTATGGCTCGTCCGAAGAAAAACGACAAGTCAAGTTGCAAAAACATGGTTATTCGACAACGCTATACGATGTCGAAGCCGAAAAAATATGTCAGTCGGCTCTCGACCTTGCCGACCAAGCAAAGACAGTCGATGCATACGAGCATTACTTGACACACTACAAGCGAGCCACCGAAAATCAGCATAAAACGGCCACTAACAGTCGAAACGCACTAATCTTTGAGAATGTTGTCAGTGTCAATACAGTCGAGGAATATGAGCGTTTTATAAAGAAATATCCTATGGCTCTCGAAGTGCCACGAGCCAAAATGCTTCGCAACAAGAAAGCCTACGAAGAGGCCGATCTGGTTGGCACTGTGGCGGCATACAAAGAGTTTGTGAGTCGCTATCCACAAGCCACCGAATGTGGGCAAGCTATGTCCAAGATATACAAACTCGAATATGATTCGACCACGAAGCAAAATGTCGAGCAGTTGTCCACAATTGGCTATGGACAAAGTCGACCAGCTGCAAACAACAACACTGCCGATGGTCGCAAGAAGAATAGACGTGTAGAAATAAAGTTTATCAAGTAGAGTCTTAAAACCAACCCTTGCGCAACCAAAAAATGAAGAAACGTATGGCAATGGGTATGTGGTGTGCCACTGTGCTGAGTAGCCCATAGTGTGTGCGCATGATGGCAAAGCGTTCGCGAAGCGAGCGTGCAATGTTGTGTTTTGTCATGCCTCCGTCAAGAAAGCGCGACAGAGTCTGCTGACTGTTGCAAACAACTTTTGCCGACTGCAATATTCGCACGCACCAATCAAAGTCTGCCGAAAAATGGTAACGTGTGTCGTATTGTGGGCATAAGCTTCGTCGCGCGACGAAAGACTGATGGCTGACCAACATCCCTCGTTTGAAGTCGCGCCACGTAAGCGCTTCTGGGGGCGACAGCCTGCGCTGACCAATGGGCTTCCCGTCGTCGCCGACTATTAGCGTGTCGCCATAAACGACGTCGGCATCTTCGCTATCAATAATGTCCAATATATGTTTAGCAGTGTCGGCATCGTATAGTTCATCGCCAGCGTTGATAAACCATACGTAGTCTTGCGAAGCCATGTTAAGACCCTTGTTCATGGCATCGTATATGCCATTGTCGGCTTCGCTAACAGATTGTCGGCGCAAGCCCTCGGGCGACTCATGTGCCAACACAATCTGCATAGTCTGGTCGGTCGACAGTCCGTCGACTATTATGTGTTCTATCAGTTGGCGAGCCGACTGCATGTCTACCGAACGCAATGTACGCTCTATTGTGCTTTGAGCGTTGCGCACCACAGTTATTATCGAAATGCCTCTCATTGTCTGTTGGCAAGTGCTGTCCTATACGTGCTGATGTACTGCTTTGCTACAATCTTTTCGTCGTAGAGCGAATAGGCGTATTCGCTAATTTCTTTTTGCCTTGCAGAAAAACCCATCAAAAGTGTCGACACTATGCCATTGGCAAGCGATAGTGAGTTTTTGACTTCGGCCATGTAGCCCACTTTCTCATGTTCCACCATTTCGGGCACTCCACCTATTCGAAAGCCTACAACAGGAGTGCCACACGCAAGACTTTCCATGACCGTATTGGGCAAATTGTCTTGTAGGCTTGGCAACACAAACGCATCAGCAGCGTTGTATAGGTTGA
Organism: uncultured Bacteroidales bacterium; assembly: GCA_937892095.1. Lineage (GTDB taxonomy): Bacteria > Bacteroidota > Bacteroidia > Bacteroidales > Marinilabiliaceae > W3P20-009. The sequence continues at coordinate 73,371 of CALAVC010000224.1, forward strand.
CAAGTGTCTGCCTATCGCGCACAAAGTCGAACGAGTGTACGCGAAACGAGTGTCCATCGTCTTGCAGCTTACCTCCTTTCACCTTGCCAAAGACAACAAGTTCTATTTGTTGAGCTATGAGTGGAAAACTATCGCTAATTATGCGAAGAGCTTCGCTCAAGTAGCGATAGCCTTTGCGAATATCGCTTAGTTTGGCAGCTCCAAAAAGCAGAAGCTTTTTGTCGGTAGGCAAGCCAAGTGCCATTCGACATGCGCTTTTGTCGCGTGGGCAAAACACGTCGCGTTCTATTGGGTTCGGGATAACCACACACTTCTTGTGGCGGAAAAGCACAGAGCCACTTGCGCATGAGCACAACCAGTGTGAACAGGCCACAAGCGTCAGGTTGGCATTTCCGTACACACTTTTTTTCTGCTGAAAAATTTGTTGCGAAAGGTCGGTTTTCGAAGGGTTGCGTAGTAGCGGACAATAGCCACAATGCTCTGCATATTCAAGGCAAGAGCCTGCGTAGTGGCAACCGCCGCTAAATGCCCACATGTCGTGAAGTGTCCAGACAACAGGCTTGCCCAACTCAAAAAGCTTTTGCAGACCTTGCATAGACAAGTATCCCTGATTTATCCAGTGTAGATGAATTATGTCTGCATCTTGCACAAGTGGATGCTGACTGATGTCCAGTCCTGTGTTGGCAATAGAAAAATTGTAGCGCATAGACAGTGAGCGCTCCGACGGCAATATGGTTAGCCTCTCGCCCACAAATCGTCCAAAGGCTTTAATTTGTGCCAATCGTCCGCTTTCGGCCTCTACAATGTTTGTCCCATTACTCTTCTTATGCTCAACAAGCATGTACGAGTCTATGCCTTCTTTCAAGAGTGCATTATGCAGTCGGTGAGCCGCCACTGAGGCCCCTCCACCAGTGTCTGTCTTGTTTATGTGTACGACTTTCATACTCTTCCAAAGATACTGTTTTCTGAACCTTATATCAAAAATATGCCGTAACTTTGGACGTTGCGCAAGCCTTTTGCGCCCTTATACATCAACACGCAGTTCTTATGATAGTCTACGTTAACGACAAGCCCACCGAACTGCTCGGAAAGACGGTGGCCGACCTTGTAGAAGAACTACACTTACCACAGACGGGCATTGCTGTGGCCAAAGGACAAGACATCGTGCCACGCCCCGATTGGGCACAAACTTTTCTTAGCGAAGGCGATCGCCTCATTGTTATTCGTGCCGCAAGTGGTGGGTAAGAGATATGTTAGATAAGAAACATCTACAAAATTTTGGTCTGCAGTTCATCACGCATTCACCCGTTGCAAGAGAGTGTGTCGAACAGGCAGAAGCCGTACTTCGGGGTGGTTGCCTTTGGGTGCAATTGCGCATGAAAGATGCCGACGCCGACACTCTTATCGACACTGCCAAGCGTATTGCACCTATGTGTAAAGATGCTGGAGCAACATTTATTGTCGATGACAACATAGACGCGTGTCTTGCAGCAAATGCCGATGGTGTCCATTTGGGCAAAAATGACACTCACCCAAGTGTGGCACGTCAGATGCTCGGAGCCAATAAGATAATTGGTGGCACATGCAATACGGCAGAAGATGTCATCAGCATTGCACCTTATGTCGACTACGTTGGCTGCGGACCATTTAAGTTTACAACCACCAAGAAAAACCTTTCGCCAGTACTTGGTCTCGATGGCTATCGCAATCTGACGTGGCAAGTGCGTAGCAATGGCGTAAACGTTCCAATAGTTGCCATAGGTGGCATAACAGTTGCCGATATTGACGACATTCTCAGTTGCGGACCCAATGGCATAGCTCTCAGTGGCGAGATAATACGCTCTGCCGACATGACGCAAAAGACAGCAGAAATAATAGACAAGATTAACCGACACAACAAATGAGTACAGACATACTTACCATAGCCGGCAAGCAATTTAGCAGTCGCCTATTTCTTGGCACCGGCAAGTTTAGTAGCAACGACCTAATGAGTAAAGCCATCGTAGCTTCGCAAAGCCAGATGGTTACCGTGGCCATGAAGCGTATCGACATGTCCAACCCACAAGACGACATGTTGCGCCACATCACCTCAGTCGGAGAACTACAATTGTTGCCCAATACGAGCGGAGTACGCACCGCCGAAGAAGCCATCTTTGCAGCCAAGCTTTCGCGTGAAGCCTTTGGCACCAATTGGCTCAAACTCGAGATTCATCCCGACCCTCGCCACTTGCTCCCCGACCCCATCGAAACTCTTCGTGCAACCGAAGAACTCGTCAAGCTTGGCTTCGTTGTGCTACCCTATTGTCAGGCCGACCCAGTCCTCTGTCGTAGACTCGAAGAAGCTGGTGCAGCCACCGTTATGCCCTTGGCAGCTCCAATTGGCACCAACAAGGGCCTGCGCACTGCCGACTTCTTAAGCCTCATCATAGAGCAATCGTCGGTGCCAATAGTTGTCGATGCTGGTATAGGCGCACCAAGTCATGCCGCAGCAGCCATGGAAATGGGTGCCGATGCCGTACTTGTCAACACCGCCATTGCTGTTGCTGCCGACCCTCAGAGCATGGCCGATGCTTTCCGCATGGCAGTCATAGCTGGGCGTCAGGCCTACCTTTCGGGGCTTGGGGCAGTAAGCGATGTCGCCGAAGCCAGTAGCCCACTAACCTCTTTCCTCGCCTAAAACTATGGCCTTCGACATACACAATCTGCTCGAAAAGACCGACAGTTGGATGGCTCGTCATTGGCGTGCTTGCTTGCTGACTATGTTAGGCATAGTGGCCATGCAACAGTGTACCATTAGCAGCCTACAATATCGGCTCGAACGCTACTCTGCCGTGGTCGGTCAGCCTGTTGCACACGAAGACTCTGTCGCTAACAGTATAGTGTCAGTCCCTGCCGACAATGTCTCGGACTCCGTAGACGTCTCGACCATCGACACAACCTCAGCCGATGAGTCTTTAGGAAAGCATAGCAACTTGCCTTTCTTTGCCTTTCTGCTTGTCGTGGGCATAGCTGTCTACGTTGTGTGGTATAGTCGGCGCAATGCACTCTACCCCATAGGACTATGGGTCGGTGGGCGTCTTCGTCAAGCGCCCGATGGCACCATATTTTTCAGTATGAAAGTTAAAAATCGCTCGACGAAAGAAGTTGAGGTCAACGAACCCATCATCAATTTCAAGAGCCGAAGCAACCTCCGTAAGTTCAGAGCTGCTGTGCCCTCAATACCCATTGTCATGCAAGCTGGTACAACATTTGAAACACAAATAAGTCTCAACGGACTCATTGAGCGCAATCCTGAACTTATGCAAGCCTATGCCGTCAGTCTGACCATATCGACCAATGGCAGACGGCACTCTACGCCGCCAAGCTTCATTCGCTTTAAAGAAAAAGCATAAGAGCTGTCCTTACACTAAAAATATAGCGGAAGTACTCCTATTGAGTGCTTCCGCTATGTTTTTGGCACGTATATTGCCAAATAAAAAAGCGAGCGGCGTTTCACAACGTCTCTCGCTCCGTGAAATTAATCACCAAACACACTTATCAACTAATCAACGAAAAAACTATTCCATTGTTTTCTGTATCCTAATACGCCACAAACATTCATAAGGTTACAGTGAGAAATAAACTTTTTTCATAAATATGTTTTCTGTCTCTTTGAGTACAAGTTTATCTTGTCTGTTAAATGATAGTATATCAGCAGTTTACCGTTGGTCGACCAAGTCTATGTAAGATAGTCTCGTAATGACGCTAAAAATGCGTCTGCATAACTATTTCGACGCTAAAAAGATTTTTCTAACGTAGAATGTGGTAAATTTGTCCCCCGATTGTGTAAAAGAAAAAACATATCACCATTTTCATATAAAACCCTTAGCAAATAATGTCACAGACCAATGCAGTCATCACGGGTATAGGTGCCTACACACCAGAGTACAGACTCACCAACGATGAACTCAGTCGTATGGTAGACACCAACGATGAGTGGATAATGACCCGCGTAGGCATCAAAGAACGCCGCATTCAAAAAGATGAAAAAGCAGCCTCCGACATGGGCGTAGAAGCCGTGCGCGACTTGGTTCGCAAGACAGGTCTAAACCTCGACGAGGTCGACTTGCTCGTTTGCACCACCGTAACTGGCGACGCACCCGTACCTTCCACGGCTGCCATAATCTGTGGCAAGCTCGACATGCACAAAGCTTTGGCTTTCGACATCAATGGTGCTTGCTCTGGTTTTCTCTATGGGCTCGACCTCGTTAGCCAATACATCAAAGCTGGCTCGAAAAAGAAAATCATTCTTGTCAGCACCGAAAAAATGTCGTCCATAGTAGACTATACCGATCGCACCACGTGCGTACTCTTTGGCGATGCTGCCACAGCCGTACTCGTTGAGCCTACATCTGAAAATGTAGGTGTGATGGATGCCGACCTACATGCCGACGGCTTCGGGCGCGAATGGCTCAAAGTGCCCGCAGGAGGTTCGGCTATGCCAGCCAGCCACGAGACGGTCGAAGGCCATAAGCATTTTATATATCAAGAAGGTAAGCAAGTCTTCCGCTACGCCGTCACCTACATGGCCGATGCTACCGTAGAAGTCATGAAACGCAACAACCTTACAGCTGCCGATGTTGCTTGGCTCGTACCCCACCAAGCCAACTTGCGCATAATATCTGCCACAGCAGAGCGCATGGAGCTACCAGCCGACAAGGTCATGATAAACATAGAACGCTACGGCAATACCACTTCTGCCACCATACCTCTCTGTCTCTACGAGTGGGAAAAACAACTCAAAAAAGGCGACAACCTAATATTGGCAGCCTTTGGTGCAGGGTTTACGTGGGGCACCATGTATATCAAGTGGGGATATTAAGAAGCATAGGTGAAAATAGGTAATCTCGATCTCGGCACTCAGCCCGTCTTCCTTGCTCCCATGGAAGATGTGACGGATATGCCTTTCCGTAAGCTCTGTCATGCCTACGGAGCCGATATGATGTATACCGAGTTCGTAAGTGCCGATGCGGTGGTGCGCGACATTAGTAGCACCATGCGCAAGATAGACATCGACCCCACAGAACGTCCTGTGGGAGTACAGATATATGGGCGCGAAATAGAGCCCATGGTCCGTGCCGCACAAATTGTCGAAGAAAGCAACCCCGACGTTATAGACATAAACTTTGGCTGTCCGGTAAAGAAAATAGCAGGCAAAGGTGCTGGTGCAGGCATGTTGCGCGACATTCCCAAACTCGTCGAGATGACCCGACAAATTGTCAGGGCTGTACGTCATACTCCCGTAACTGTCAAGACGCGCCTCGGTTGGGACGAGAATAGTAAAACAATTGTCGACACAGCCGAAAGACTGCAAGACGTCGGCATAAGTGCACTGACCATACACGGACGCACTCGCTCACAAATGTATACTGGTCAGGCCGATTGGACACTCATTGGAGCCGTAAAAAACAACCCTCGAATGACTATTCCCATAATAGGCAATGGAGACATTACGTCGGACGAAGTGGCGCAACAAAAATTTGACACTTACGGAGTCGATGCCATAATGATAGGGCGTGCCGCCATTGGGCATCCATGGATATTCGAGAGCGTCAAGCACTATTTGCGAACGGGCGAGAAACTTGCCCCGACGAGCGTCAGTGTTCACTGTCAGAGACTTAGCGAGCAGCTACGTCTGACACACGAATGGATAGGCGATGAAAGACGTGCCATATTACATTTTCGCCGACATTTGGCAGTATCTTTTAAAGGCTTACCAGACTTTCGACAAACAAAAATACGTCTGCTTCGTTCGGAGAAGATTGACGAAATAAACGTCATGCTAAGCGAAATAGCTACTCGCTACGCCGAAAACATAGAGGAGGCGCATGCATGATACAGATGCAAAATTTGCCAGCCGTCCATGGTCGGCTCGAGCCTCAGCTATCCGAAGCCATAAGTCGTGTAGTCTCATCGGGTGTATACATTCGAGGGAACGAGGTGCGTAGCCTCGAAGATGAACTTGCTCGCTACATTGGTGTAAAATATGCTCGCACTTGTGGCAACGGCACCGATGCTCTTACCATAGCACTCATGGCTCTTCGTCTCCAACCAGGCGACGAAGTCATTACAACCACTTTTTCTTTCATTGCTGCTGCCGAAGCCTGTGCGCTCCTTGGACTTGTACCAGTCTTCGCAGATATAGACCCTAAGACTTTCAATATTTCGCCGTCTGAGATAGAAAGGCTTATCTCGTCTCGTACGCGTGCTATAATACCAGTTCACCTCTTTGGGTGTCCTGCCGACATGGAATCAGTCATGCGCATTGCTCGTCGTCATAAACTCTACGTGATAGAAGACTTTGCACAAGCATTTGGAAGCGAGACGACCTACGAAGGCAAACGCTATCGGGTCGGAGCAATAGGAACAATCGGTTGCACATCTTTTTACCCCACAAAAAATCTCGGTTGTATGGGCGACGGCGGAGCCGTCTTTACGCAGGACGAAGAGTTGTCGCGTCGCATTAACATGATAAGCACTCACGGAGCCGAAAAGAAATATCAGAGTACCGAAATAGGTCTTAACAGTCGTCTCGACGAGATTCAGGCTGCCATTCTTCGCATAAAGTTGCGCCACATAGACCAATATGTTGCTCGTCGACGAGGTGTAGCTCTGAAATATCGTGCCGCACTTGCAGCCAACGACTTTGTAGTATGCCCTCAAATGACCGACGGACATACGTTTAATCAGTTCACAATTCGTGTCAACTATGGCTGTCGAGACAACTTGCGAGCCTATCTTACTGCACGTCAGATTGCCACAATGATATACATTCCGCCCATACATCGGCAAAAAGTATTCGAGGCGTATAACAATATTAGCTTGCCTGTGGCCGACACCGCCATTGGCGAAGTCTTGTCGCTACCAATGCATACCGAGCTGACCGATGACGAGATAAACGAAGTCTGCACACGAATAAACGAATGGCAGATAGGCATGAAATAAAGGAATACACGTCTGACCCGACAGCAGTGATCGACGAAGGATGCCAAGTCGGCAGGGGCACGCGTGTGTGGCACTTTACTCACCTCGTCAGTGGTTGCCGTGTGGGCAACGATTGTAGCATTGGGCAAAACGTTGTCATAATGGGCAAGGTCGTCGTTGGCAATGGCGTCAGGATACAAAATAACGTATCGCTCTACGATGGTGTCATTGTCGAAGACGATGTCTTCATCGGACCTTCGGCGGTTTTTACCAATGTGTTCAACCCTCGTGCTTTTGTCAGTCGGAAACACGAATATCGTCCGACAATAATACGTCAAGGTGCATCGATAGGTGCCAATGCTACCATAGTCTGCGGACATGAGGTCGGTCGATATGCTCTCATAGGAGCTGGGTGCGTCGTCACGCACGACGTGCCACCCTTTGCCCTTATCATGGGCAATCCTGCGCGTCAGACAGGTTGGGTTAGTCGCATGGGTCATAAGTTGGTCTTTGACGAAAGCGGACGAGCCACTTGCCCTCAGACAGGCGAAGAATACATACTTACGGATAACGGAGTGAACATAAAACAATGAAAGACGGGAAAATAGCATTTGGCATTGTGGGAGTTGGCTACATAGGACATAGGCACATAGCCATGATAGATGCCGACGCCGAGACAACGTGTGTGGCCGTGGCAGACATCTTGCCACGTGAAAATATCGACATTCGACCCGAACTGCCTCTATATTCAGACCTAACGACAATGCTTGCTGCTCACCCCGAGATAGATGTCGTTAGCATTTGTACTCCCAATGGTTTGCATGCGGCCATGTGCATAGAAGCCCTCCAAGCACAAAAAAATGTGCTCGTAGAAAAGCCCTTAGCTCTGAGCGTTGCCGACGCCGTTCGTATTGGTCAGGCCGAGGCAAAGTCTAAGGGGCGAGTATTTTCGGTCTTTCAGAACCGCTATACACCCACGTCGGAATGGATAAAACAAGTTGTTACCGATGGGACACTTGGTACCATACGTCAGGTAAACGTCAACTGCATGTGGAATCGGGACGAAAGGTATTATAAGGGTGGATGGCATGGTACAGCCGACATGGATGGAGGAACGCTTTTTACGCAGTTCTCGCACTATATAGACATACTCTTGTGGCTCGTGGGTGACATAGACATCCTTAATGCTACTTTTGCCGACTATGCACACTCGGAAAGCACCGATTTTGAAGACACTGGTGCGGTCATTTTCAAGACTCGAAAAAGTGATGCCATCGGCACACTGACCTATACAACGGCCATTCCCGACCAAAATTTCGAATCGTCCATAATTCTTGTTGGTTCTCGTGGCACAGTCGAAGTGGGCGGGCAGTATATGAGCGACGTAAAGCAGTGCAACATAAGTGGTTACACTATGCCCACTCTTGCAGCTCCTAACCCACCCAACGACTATGGTGCCTACAAAGGTTCTGCAGCCAACCATTGCTATGTCATTCGCAATGTGGCAGACGTCCTACTTCGTGGTGCAAAGCCCACAGCCGACTATGCCGATGGGTTGCGAGTGGTGCAAACGATAGAGAACATCTATAAATTTCGGACAGGAGATTATTATAGGCACTAATGACCAAGCGACAAGCACTTATATGCACGCAGTCTGACCTAACGACCGACTACCGTGTGCATAAGATGGCTCAGACGTTGCGAAGTGTGGGCTATGAAGTATCTTTTCTTAGTCGAAGTCATCCCGATAGAGCCAAAAACACTTGCACCGACACTCACATTATGCGGCTTCTGACGTGGCGCGGACCGCTATTCTATGCCGAGTTTAATATTCGTATATTTTTATACCTGTTATTTCATAGGCGTTACGACCTAATTGTCGCCATTGACCTCGACACGATTGCAGGTTGCGCCATGGGCAAAAAGTTGCGCGGTGGCAAGCTCTTTTTCGACAGTCACGAATATTTCCCCGGCTTACCCGAACTCGTTGGTAGACCATTGATTAGCAAGGTATGGACAAAGATTCAAGACATTTTTGTTCATTCTGCCGACGTTTGTGCCACTGTATGCCAAGGTATTGCCGACATTTTTAAGCAAAAATACGACGTCGATTTCCTTGTTGTTCGCAACGCTCCTCTTGCCGACCGAGAGGTCGACACGCCTCTTGCCAATGTTGAAGCAAATCGTCCTTTTACGCTACTCTATCAGGGGGCTGTAAACATAGGTCGTGGCGTTGAAGAAACCATACGAGCCATGAAGCAACTGCCCGATTGCCGATTGCTCATTGTTGGCTCTGGCGACATTGTCAGCCAATGCAAGCAACTTAGCGAAGAGCTGCGCGTAACCGACCGCGTAATCTTTTGTGGGCGTCGCCCCTTTGCCGAACTCGCAAAGTATATGTCTCAGGCCGATTTAGGGCTTGTCTTGTCGGCCGACACGTGCATTAATCAGCACTTTGTCTTGCCAAACAGAATTTTCGACTTTGTGCATGCCACACTGCCCATCCTTGCCAACCGATTGCCCGAGATGAGTCGTATTGTCGAGGGAGAAAATGTCGGTCTTTGCATCGACAGCATTAGTCCCGACGAAATAGTGTCTGCCGTCGGGCAAATTCGCTCCGACATCAGTCGAATAGGTGTCTGGAAGCAAAATATGCTACGTCTGCGCAATGTCCTGACTTGGGAAAACGAGACTGCGCAACTGATCGAAAGAATTAAAGCCTTGCAGTAGCCACTTCGGGTGGGCAAATGCCTTTGACATCGTATATGATGCCGTCACTGACGAGCAGGCTGCGAAAATCAATGTCCTTAAATTCTTTGTGAGCTACGGCCACAATTACGGCAGAATAGCAACCCCTACCAACCTTGTCAAAGTTGGTTAATATGTCTATTCCGTAGGTCTTGTTGACTACATTGGGGTCGCAAACAGGGTCGTATATTTCAACGTTTTGGCTATGCTTGCTAAGCACTTTGTATATGTCGGCAACACGTGTATTGCGCACGTCGGGGCAGTTCTCTTTAAATGTAAAACCAAGTATCAGCATACGGGCGTTTGAGACCGTTAACCCACGCTTTTCCATAAGTTTCAAACTTTCCTCCGCAACGTAGATACCCATATTATCGTTCACTTGTCGTGCGCTGACTACGACATTGGGTACTATGTCATATTCTCGTGCTTTCTCAATCAGGTAATATGGGTCGACACCTATGCAGTGTCCGCCGACAAGTCCTGGTCGCACATCTACAAAATTCCACTTGGTGCGTGCAGCAGCCAGCACGTCGGCTGTCGATATGCCCATAGCTGCAAACAGTTTAGCCACTTCGTTGATGAGCGCAATGTTTACGTCTCGTTGTGTGTTTTCAAGCAGTTTGGCAGCCTCTGCCACGCGAATAGACGGAGCAGTGTGTATGCCTGCATCTATTATGGTGCCGTATATTTCGGTCACGCGCTTTGCCACTTCGGGTGTCGAACCACTGACAACCTTGCAGATATTCTCGGTCTGGTGGACAACGTCCGATGGGTTGACGCGTTCGGGACTATAGCCTACAAAAAAGTCTTCGTTGAATCGCAGACCACTTGCAGCCTCTATTTGAGGGACGCACACGTCTTCGGTCATGCCTGGGTAGACTGTCGACTCGTAGACAACAATGTCGCCACGCCTTATGACACTACCCACAGCTTGCGATGCCGAAAGCAAGGGTTGCAAGTCGGGGCGGTTATGATTGTCGACAGGTGTCGGGACGGCTACAACGTAGAAATTACACTCTTGTTTGCCGACCTCGTTAATATCATCGGTAAAAAATATGTTTTCGGTCCCTTCTAATTGTTCTATTCGTTTGTGGTCTGTGTCGTAGCCCACAGTTGCAAAGTGCTTAGCAAAAAGTTTTATCAGCGGCAAGCCTACGTAGCCAAGCCCGACTACGCAAATTTTGTTCTGTTGTGTCATGTTCTAATTACCCCATGTGTCGCGGTCGAGCGAACGATATTGAATGGCTTCGGCAATGTGTTCTGCGCCCACATTTTCGGCTCCAGCAAGGTCGGCAATAGTGCGAGACACTTTTAATATACGGTCATACGCACGAGCCGAGAGCCCCAACCTTTCCATTGCCATCTTCAGTATTTGCGAGCCTGCTTCGTCGGGTCGAGCATACGTGTTGAGCAGTTTTGTGGTCATTTGTGCGTTGCAGTGCACGCCTGCCACGTCTTTAAATCGTGCGCTCTGTACTTCGCGCGCTCTGACTACCCTACTACGTATCGTAGCACTCGACTCTCCTTGCTTCATGCTTGCAAGCTCACCCACTGGCACTGGCACCACCTCTATGTGGAGGTCTATGCGGTCGAGTAGCGGACCCGATATTCTGCCCAAGTATTTTTGCACCTGACCGGGTCCGCAAGTACAAGTCTTTGCAGGGTCGTTGAAGTAGCCACAAGGACAGGGGTTCATACTGGCTACCAACATAAAACTGGCTGGATATTCCACAGCAAAGCGCGAGCGAGATATGCTTATTATTCGGTCTTCGAGTGGTTGGCGCATAACCTCGAGCACCTGACGCTGGAACTCTGGCAACTCATCGAGAAATAGCACGCCATTGTGTGCAAGGCTTATTTCGCCAGGTTGTGGAAATGTCCCACCGCCCACAAGTGCTACATTGGAAATGGTGTGGTGTGGACTACGAAACGGACGTGTGGTTAGTAACGATGTTTCGCCTTTCAGCTTGCCAGCCACGCTATGTATTTTAGTCGTTTCGAGAGCTTCTTCCATTGTCAGCGGTGGCAATATGCCCGGAAGTCGTTTGGCCATCATGCTTTTGCCCGAGCCAGGTGAGCCGATGAGCAATATGTTGTGTCCGCCAGCAGCAGCTATTTCGAGTGCACGCTTGGCGTTGTCTTGTCCTTTGACGTCGGCAAAGTCTGGCATGTCGTCGGTGGGCGTAGCTGAAAATTCTGTTGCCGCATCGACCACCGTAGGCTCTATGCCATTCCCAGTCTCGAGCAAATCAACCACTTGGCGTATGTTATGAGCACCATAGATGTGTAGCCCACTCACGACTGCTGCTTCCTTGGCGTTCTGATGTGGAAGTATAAAACTTTCGAATCCGTCGGCTTTGGCTTTCAGAGCCATAGGCAGAGCTCCTTTGATGGGCATAAGCGATCCGTCGAGCGATAGCTCACCCATGATGAGCGTACGCTCCAAGTGTTGTGGAGCTATCTGTCCGCTGGCAGCCAATATGCCCACAGCAAGTGGCAAGTCGTAGGCACTACCCTCTTTGCGAATGTCGGCAGGTGCCATATTGATGACAATGCGCTGACCAGGCCACCGCCAACCATTTTCGCGTATCGCACTCTCGGTGCGTTGCTCGCTTTCTTTGACTGCACTATCGGGTAAGCCTACTATGTAATACTTTATGCCAGGCGATACGTTGACCTCCATAGTCACCGTCCGCGCGTCTATGCCACTCACGGCTGCTCCGAATGTCTTGACGAGCATTTCTTCGACCTACGCTTTAAAAGATTATAATTATACAACGTTTTGGGGGGCAGACGTACCCCCAAAAACGTTGTGCTAATTTACAACTTTTTCTTGCGCTCTTAATGTTTTTCGGCTCTCTGGCGTAGCATCTCCCCAGTCAAGACAAAAGTGCATGTGTCTTTTTGCGTGTCATACGTCTGTCCGTATGCTGTGTTCTCTTGTTGGTCCACCCAGTAGTTGGGGTCGGTAAACTCCTCCCATAAGTGCAGTTGCAAGGTGTCCGCAATCACACTAAGACTATTAAATATGCGGTCGACCATATATATCCCACGTGGTCCTTCGGCATGGTGAAACGCCTTTCTCTCGCCGGGTTGTAGGCAGACCGATGTGCTATAGTCGTTGTATATGTGTGCGTGGCAATCTACGTGCACGTCGGTCCGATTCTCTATCATAAATGTGTTGCTGACATACTCTGGGTCGTTGCACGACATCATTGTCAGCAGAGCAACACATAGCGAAAAATGTTTTCTCATCTTATTTCCCTCGCTCTAAAATTCTACAGCCAATCCTATCGAAAAACATGTTTGCGTAGAGCCGTCTTCGCAACACGAGTAGCGGTCTTCGAACTCGTCCATATCGACCAACGTTACGCCTATGTATGGCGACAAAGCAAGTGGTCCGCGTAGTGCTACTCTGCAGCCCACTCCGAGGTTGGAATATACTCCTGCCGATGTCTTGTTGTTGGTCCTATTGTCCCACGAGGAGTCTATCAGCATACCACCAAGCTTGACGCAAAAAAATGGCGATGCCTTTGTGCGCAAAAAGTCGTGCTTGTAGAAAGCATATATGGGTATGGCAAAGAAATCGGTGTCGAACATATAGCTATAGTAGTCGTCGACAAGGTAGCTTGCGGCACTGGGCATAACGCCAATGCCAAGTGTCCGACCACTTCGTGGACGATATTGCACCTGAAAGTTTACGCCCATAATTGTCAGGTCGCAGTTCGTGTCTATTTGTGGTCCCACACCAAAGGTTAACCCTCGGCGTGTGGTCATGCGTCTGTATGGTTCGTCAAGGCTCTCTTGGTGGGTTTCTGTTGCTTGTGTCTCGGATGCTTGTTTTATGGGGCTAACGCTCTCTATGCTTGCATAGTCTATTGTCATTTCAGAGCCTTGCGCAGTCTGCACTCGTATGCTTTCGCCTGCCTTAATTTCAAGAATCTTACATGTCAGTCTGTCGCCATTCCGAAAGTAGACAATGTCGGTGCTTTGCGCCACAGAATGACTGCTCATTAGTGGCAGGCAAGCTATTATGGCCAAAAGTATTCGTCTCATTTCTGTTCTACGATGTCTGGTGTAATGTGAAAAGTCTCGGTACGATAGACAAATTCGTAGTCGCCACCTGCGCTTGCATGCTCAGTCTCCGAAGTCCAATTGTCGCACGTTTCGCAAAAAAATTTGTTTTGCTTTGAGTCTTCGTAGTCGTGATGCCTCTCTGCCCTAAACAAAAGCGCATCGCATTGCACGTCGGCAAAAACAGAAAGTGTGTCTACACGGTAGTAGTAGAGCCACGCCTCTTCGTTTTCCGTCTTAGTCTGGTAGATAATGACCGACTTTTGTGGTGGCATTGCGTACAGGCAATGTGAACGATAGTTGCTCACACGCACGTACACCGTATCTGTCAAGTCGTTGGCCACACTACATCGGTAGAAATACATTTCGTCGCCGTCGATACATGCCGTTATTACTCCACATAGTGCCAACAACATGCTCATATACGTCTTTTCCATCAGATGTGATTGATTTTTGGGTAGTATGCAAAATTATGTTTTAAATTCATTCTAAACAACGCATTTGAGGTCGTAAAGTAGAAATATCAATATTTTATACCTTTGCTCTTCATAACTTGGAATATGTAAGATAAATGGAATTTAAAAACGACATACCCGTCCTCAACGTGTGGGGCAAGATGGGCATGGCAGTCATTCGTGCCTTTTCGCATTTGCCCATGCGCTTTCTCTACGTATTTGCCGACGTGGTCTACTTCCTGATGTATTGGGTTGCAAGCTATCGAATAAAAATAGTGCGAAGTAATCTGCAACTTGCCTTTCCTCACAAAAGTCAGCAAGAGTTGCGCCAGATAGAACGTAAGTTTTACCGCCATTTGGCCGACTATTTTTTCGAGACCATCAAAGCACTCACCATTTCTGACGAAGAACTTCGCCGTCGCTACGTCATTCGCAATCCTGAACTTGTAAACAACATTACGGCCACAGGTCAAAGCGTCTTTCTCTATGGTGCACACATTGGCAACTGGGAGTGGCTGACTGTCTTGCCACTGACGTTCCCTCAAACACCCGTCCACACTTTTTATCAGCGACAAAGTAGCACCTTTGCAGACCACATGTCGCTGTCGGTCCGTACACGTCGTGGCATAATTGCCGTAGAAAGCCATAAGGGCTTCCGACACGAAGTCGCGTGCAAACGTGGTGGACACACCCACATGACACTTGTCCTTGGCGACCAAAGCCCACACATCGGTGCGCCAAAATTCTGGTTCGACTTCATGGGGCAAGACACCTCTTTCCTTGTCGGACCAGCACACATAGCTGCCAAAATCGACGTGGCACTTGTCTACCCAAGCTATGTGGTCTATCGACGTGGATATTACGAAGTCGAGATGAAACTCATTGTTGTGCATCCTGCCGAAGTTGGTGCCAAAAATTGTGCAAAACGCTTTGGTGCTCTCCTCGAAGACGACCTCGCACGCTTGCCCGAGCTTTGGCTGTGGAGCCACAATCGTTGGAAACACAAACATGCCGACTTCCCCGACGACGATAAAGAAGCCTAAGTAACATTCTGCAATGAAAAAATATTTTAGCCCTCTTGCGGCTCTCTGTCTCAACATATTGCTTGCCTACGGAGCCTTTGCTGTAGCTCACGTAGCCTATGCCCTCGAAAACTATTCCTATTTTGCGCCAGCATTCTCGTTCTCTGCCTTGCCCGACTTGCTCGTCGGCACGCTCCGATTCGACACATCGGGAATGGTCTACGTCAACATGCTCTATGCCATACTTATGCTCTTTCCCTTATGGCTAAAAGAAAACGACGTCTACCATCGTTTTTGTCGTGTGGTGTTCGTAGTTCTCAATGGCATAGCTTTCGTCGCCAACATGGCCGATGCTGTCTATTTTCGCTACACTCTCCGCCGAACCACAAGTACCGTTTTTAAAGAGTTTGCAGGCGAAGACAATCTTGTCGGCATATTTGCAATAGAAATACTTCGCCATTGGTATTTGTTACTACTCAGCATAGCTGTCATATACCTACTTTGGCGACTCTACACAATGCCAAAGTGTAACTGTGCAAGCCTCCGACCAATAGTCTACTTTGCCACAGGTATTCTAGTCTTTGCAGCTGTTGTCGGACTTTCCATTGCTGGCATGCGTGGTGGTTTCACTCGCGCCACTCGTCCCATAACGCTCAGCAATGCCAATCAGTATGTCAGCCGTCCTGTCGATGCTGCTCTAATCCTCAACACCCCTTTCACCATCATCCGTACCATAGGCAAAAAAGTCTTTGTCAACCCTCACTATTTTCGTAGCGAAGAAGAACTATCACGTGTCTACACTCCGTGGCACACTCCCACGTCCGACAGCATTAGTGCCAAAAGACGCAACGTCGTTGTTCTGATAGTCGAGAGTTTCGGACGAGAGTATATAGGCTCTTTAAACAAAACTCTTGAAAACGGCACCTACAAAGGCTACACACCCTTTGCCGATTCGCTTATAAGTCAAAGCCTTACCTTCAAATACTCTTTCGCCAATGGGCACAAAAGCATCGATGGCATGCCCAGCATACTAAGTGGCATTCCCATGATGATAGAACCCTTTTTTGTTACCCCTGCTGCGCTCAACAAAGTAGGAGGCTTGGCAGCAACTCTCGGTGCGCAAGGCTATCAGACAGCATTTTTCCATGGTGCGCAACGTGGCAGTATGGGCTTTCAGGCTTTTGCACGTGCCACAGGCTTTGCCGACTACTATGGGCGCGAAGATTTCTGTGCCGACCCTCGCACACGTGGCGACGAAGATTTCGATGGCAATTGGGCAATATGGGACGAACCCTTTTTGCAATATTACGCCATGAAAATGAACGACATGCACGAGCCGTTTATGACTGCAGTCTTCACAGCTTCAAGCCACCATCCTTTTGTCGTACCTGCCGACTACGAAGCTCTGCCCAGTGGCACTCTGTCCATCCACAAGTGCATACGCTATACCGACAATGCTCTGCGTCAGTTCTTCGCCTATGCCAGTCGTCAGCCGTGGTATGAGAACACTCTCTTCGTCCTGACGAGCGACCACACCAACATGACCGACCACGAATACTACATGACCGACCTCGGCGGTTTTTCTGCTCCCGTTGTCTTCTTCGACCCTCAGCACTCGCTCTTTCAGCCAGCCATACAAGACAAGGTGGCACAGCAAACCGACATCATGCCAACAGTCCTTGGCCTTTTGGGCAACACGCAACCCTATCTTGCCTTTGGGTGCGACCTAATGACAACCCCTCCCGACTCCACATTTGCAGTCAGCTACACCAATGGAGTCTACCAATACGTCAAAAACGGCTACGTAATTCAGTACGATGGAGTCGAAAGCATTTCGGCATACCTACTCACCGATAGCCTCATGAAAAACAAAGTCGCTCCACCCGATGGTATGCTCACAGAGCTAAAAGCCATCATAGAACAATATATGATGCGAATGGTCTCCGATCGCCTAATGTCGGAATAGTCTGTCATTCAATATGTTAGCTTTTGTGTGTAAAAATATTTTCAAAAAATAGCATTCTTTTTTTTGCACAAATAAAAAATACGCTCTACATTTGCACTCGCAATCGGGAAGCAACAACGCTCCGAGAAGCAAGGGAAATTCTCCAATAGCTCAGTTGGTTAGAGCATCTGACTGTTAATCAGAGGGTCATAGGTTCAAGTCCTATTTGGAGAGCAATCAATACAGCTCGCAAGAATTAATTCTTGCGAGCTAATTTTTTTGTATCTATTAACGAAAGTTAGCTATATGCAATAGCATTCGTAAAGTATCTTTGTACAAGCAACAAGTAATCAATCTCCATAGTATACGCTGTCCGCGTTCAGCGCGTATTTTTTATGCTCTCCATACTCATACCTACATACAATCATGTGTGCTTGGGGCTTGTGCGTGAAGTCGTAGGTCAGGCAAGCCAAGCAGGGTATGACTATGAAGTAATAGTAGGCGACGACGGCTCAACCAATCTACGCATGGTGGCCGAAAACTCCAAGATTGACGACATCGACGGTTGCCGACTTATCGTAACTGGCAAAAATATAGGCATTGCACGTATGCGCAACATGCTTATGAACGAGAGCAAAGGCGACTATATGCTTTTCCTCGATTCCGATGTAATGCCAGCAAGCAAAGACTTCTTGCAAAAATATGTCGATGCCACCAAGAGCAAAACCGATGTCGTTGTCGGTGGCATAATGTATCGCCAAGATGGAAGCATAAGTCCACTACGACTAAAATATGGCATAGAGCGCGAGCAAAGCACTGCCGCACAACGAAAGCTGCGTGGATATTCATTCATTTCGAGTGCATTCATGCTCAGCCGCAAGGTGGCCGAAGCCATTCGCTTCGACGAATCGTTCGACCGTTACGGACACGAAGACACACTCTTTGGAGTATCACTCAAATTAGCTGGTATGCAGATAACACACATCGACGCACCCGTCTTTCACGACAACACAGACACATCTGAAGAATTTGTAGAAAAAACACGCGTGGCCATTCAAAGCCTCATCATGCACTACGACGAGCTACGCGACTATTCCCGACTGGCACAAATCTACGAAAAGACCAAGAAGCTACACCTAACGCATGTCATCGGTATGGTCTACAAATATTTCCGCCGTCAAATGGAAAAAAACTTGCTCAGCGCAAAGCCTTCGCTGCGCATACTCGACATGTACAAGCTCAGCTATATGTGTCGAATCAATCGCTTATGACACGTAGTAAAACGTTGCCACTTGTGGCGCTTGCCTCTGGCACTCTCGGACTCGGCATAGCCGAGTTTGTAATGATGGGCATCTTGCCCGCCGTCTCATCTTCGCTCAGCATTAACATTGCACAAGCAGGGCATTGTATATCGGCCTATGCTTTGGGCGTGTGTATAGGCGCACCACTTACCGCACTCATCGCTTCCGACAGACCTCTCCGCCGCGTTCTCGTTGCACTGATGGTTATCTTTGTAGTCGGACATACCATGGCAGGTCTTGCCCGTAGCTACCACGCACTGATGATTGCCAGAGTCGTATCGGGGCTTCCGCATGGAGCCTTTTTCGGTGTGGGCTCCATTGTCGTTGAAAGGCTTTCCGACCGAAACAAAGCCACGCAGTCTATGGCCATAATGATCGCTGGCATGACCGTGGCCAATGTTGTCGGTGTGCCACTCGGCACGTGGCTCTCTACGGCAGTCTCGTGGCGACTAATATTTTTCCTGACGGCCGCATGGGGGTTGCTTACTCTCATCGCCATTGCTCTTTTTGTGCCGCACGAAGAACCTTTGCCCGAAGTCGGACTACGTGGGCAGTTCCGTTTTGCACGCCACGCCTCAGCCCTCTATATCATCGTGGCCACTATGTTTGCCAATGGTGGCATCTTTTGTTGGTATAGCTATGTCTTGCCACAGATGTATGCCGAAGCGCACATGTCGCCCGACTATCGCACGTGGCTAATGACACTCGCTGGCATAGGCATGGTCGTTGGCAACCTTTTGGGAGGATACCTCACCTCGCGTTTCCCTGCAGCTCGAACAGGCATGAAGCTTCAAATATGCGCCGTCTTTATGCTCGTGCTCATGAGCCTTTCGATGAGCAGTCTGTGGTTATCAGCCACGCTGACCTTTGTGCTGACGGGGCTACTCTTCTCGTTCTCGCCTGCACAACAAATGCTTATTCTCGAACATGCTCATGGTGCCAAGATGATGGCTGCTGCTTTCATCCAAATAGCCTTTAACTTCGGCAATGCCGTAGGTGCCTATCTCGGTGGGTTGCCTATCGATGCGGGGCTGGGCTACCGATACTCTCCGCTGATAGGAGCCGCCATGGTCTCGCTCGGTGCATTGTCTATGTTCCTTTTCGTCCGACACCGTAGTGCACTCGCACGTCAATAAATCGTCGAAAGGCATTAACTTTGTATATCATCATGTTCATAACGATGAAACTATTTCAAACGATGAAACACACACATCTTATTGTTTGCATAAGTGCTTTGCTTGGCACCATGTGTGCCAACGCTCAAAAGACTGATATTGAAGTTCGTGTCGACGGCAACTACAAAGGGCAGCCAGTCGTACTCGGCTACTACTTCAACAATAAAATGCTGGTCAAAGACACCGTCATGACCGACAATAAAGGCATAGCACACTTCCGACCCTCCGAACCCTACAAAGAAGGCATATATATCCTCCACTTCCCCAAAAACGGTTGCTTGCTCGATATGCTTATGTCTGCCGACCAACAATTCACCGTTCGTACCGACACCGCACAAGGTGCTCTCAGTCGGATGAAGATAACAGGCAGTCTTCCCACCGAACGATTCCTTACATATCAGCACTATATGAACGGCATGCAAAAACGCAACTCCGAACTGCGCAATGCCTACAAACTTGCACAGTCCGATGCTGAAAAGAAAAAGATAAGCGACCAGTTCGACCAAATGCAAGCCGACATTAAAGCCTACAACGAAAAGACTATACAAGAAAATCCCGACAACTTCATCAGCCGATTTCTCCTTGCACTCAAAGATGTCGACATCCCAGAATTTCAATACCCCAACACCTATACCGCAGCTCAGCGCGACTCGGCCAAACGTGTCAAAAGCTACTACTACTATCGTCAGCACTTCTACGACAACTACGACCTGACCGACGACCGATTGCTTCGCACTCCATTCTTCTGTGGCAAGATAGATAAATATTTTCAAGAGACTCTGCCACAAATCCCCGACACCGTAGCCGACGAAGCCATTAGGCTCATCGAGCAATGTCGACCGAACAAAGAAATGTTTCAATTCTTTGTCTCTACGCTCTACAACATGACCAACCAGAGCAAAATAATGGGCATGGACGCAGCTCTTGTACGTCTTGCCGACAAATATTATCTAAGTGGTGAAGCCGATTGGGCCGACAAAAAATTTATCGACGACCTACGTGAGCAAGTCGATGGCATACGCTACACCCTTGTGGGGCTCAAAGCTCCCGACTTACGCATGCCATCTGCCGACGGACAGTGGTACAAGCTATCCGAGGTACGTGCACCCTACACCATACTCGCTTTTTGGGAACCCTCGTGCGGACACTGCAAAAAAGAAATCCCTAAGCTCAACGACGTCATTTGGAAAAAATATGCAAAGCATGGCGTCAAGATATTCGCCGTCTACTGCCAAGTAGACGAAAAACCATGGAAAGAATTTATCGACGAACACAACTTAGACGAGTGGATGAACGTTTGGGACCCCTATGGACATAGCCACTATCGCAAGTACTACAACATAAAGAGTACACCCACATTCTTTGTTCTCGACGAGACTAAGACCATTGTGGCAAAAAAACTCGGGGTCGAGCAAATAGACGACTTCCTTGCCCACATGCTTGGACTTGCCACCGACTCCGACAATGAAAAATAATACCGTGAAGTCTGCCACGCCACAAATATTACAAGCCATAGGTCTGTTTGCAATGTCAGCTTTGCTGAGTGCAACTTGTACATCGTGCAAAGAAGACGACTACGACACCCGAGAACCAAAGATATATTTCAGTAGCGATGGTAAATATCTCATCGGTCCGACCGATACACTCGTTCTTACTCCTCGTATACTCTACGACAACGGCAGTGGCTACACTTGGCAAGATAAGCAGACTAGCAACATTATCAGCAACGACATTAATCTGACCTTTACTTCCACAGCCCTCTGCGACTACAATTTCCTCTTTGCCGTCGATAACGGCAACGGACAAGACACTGCCAGCGTCTTTATTCGCGTTGCAGTGCTCTCCGAAGCTGATAGCGTCTGCAATTGCACCACATCGACCAAGAAACTCTATCTGCAACCCGACACATTGTCAGGAGCTTTCGTGTCTAAGGGCATTGTATGGAATAACGTCATCAATGCCGACACGACAGCTTGGGTTGGCTTCGCACTCTGCAATCGTACAACCATAGACAACAGTATCGGCACAAGCACTCTTGGCACAGCCTATATCAATGGCACCACAAGCACTAATGCCTACTTTGCGGTCAATGCCTCCGACTCGATGGCCAAAGTCGTTTTCCCTTCTCGCACCTACTCGCCCATTAGCATAGACATTGCCAACGACAACCTTATGTTCCTTGCGAGCAAATTTGGCATGACAACCACCGACTCTGTCTTTATCAGTCCAGCCTCGCAAGGCGACTACTTCCGTGTCTTCATCGAAGGTATTGATGCTAATGGGATGACAAATGGCAACCGAGCCTCGTTCGACCTCATAGAGTGTTCGTACGACAACCCCGCCAAGTACGTTCGCCATGCAGATTGGACAACCATCAGTCTGCGCACACTCGGTCAGTGTAATGGACTATTGATGAGCATCGAGAGCAATCGTTCCGAGTGGATAAGCTTGCCATTCTTTTGTGTCAACAACCTAATCTTGCAAGACTAAGAGTCAACGCCCCACAATGACAAAAGATTTCTTTCGACTGTTCTGGTCGTTCTTCAAAATAGGTTTTTTTACTTTTGGTGGTGGGCTGGCCATGATTCCGTTCATCGAAGAGGAATTTACCAAAAAACTTAGGTGGCTCACGTCCGATGAGATGAGCGAACTCGTTCTGTTAAGTCAATCACTTCCGGGCGTCGTGGCAGTCAATGTCAGCATACTGATTGGTCAGAAGCGTGCGGGCGTTTTAGGGTCGGTGGCGGCAGCCCTTGGCACAGTCTTGCCAGCCCTACTCTCCATTGTGCTCATACTCTGTCTGCTACGTGGCTTTGAAGACAATCGCTACGTCCGCATGGTCTTTACGGGCATAAAGGCTGCCAGTGCCGCTCTAATCCTTCACACGGTTTGGCGTCTCGGTCGGCGAATTGTCGGCACAACCTTTGCCGACATAGTTGCTCTCGGCAGTTTTATTATGGTGTCTTGCGACATCTCGGCTGGTTGGGCAATAGTTGTCGGAGCACTCTGTGGACTTGTTTTCTACAACTTCTACATCGTAGGCAAAGGAGGGCGCGTATGAACTACTTTTTGCTCTTCATTGTATTCTTCAAAGTTGGCTTGCTTGGTTTTGGTGGCGGATATGCCATTCTCCCACTCATATATCAAGACATACAATCGTTCGGGCTAATGAGTGCCTCCGAGTTCTCCGACCTTGTGGCTCTGTCGCAAGTAACCCCCGGACCCATAGCCATCAACGCAGCCACCTACGTCGGCTTCAAGGTTAGCGGACTCGTGGGTGCTTTTGTAGCCACAGCTGGTGTCGCACTGCCATCGCTCATTCTTTGCATGATAGTGATGTCGGTCATCGACCGCTTCAAGCAAAGCCCAGCTGTGCAAGGCATACTCTATGGCATACGCCCTGCCACGGTCGGCCTTATGGCAAGTGCTTTCGTCTTCATGGCGCAAGCTGCTTTGTGGCCCATGTGGAGCAGTGTCCGCTCGTGGACCGAGAACATGCAAAGCCCCGACCTTATTGCTTGCATAATCTTTGTGCTTACCTACGCACTCATCCTTACCCGACGCATAGGAGCCATCGTCCTTACTCTCTTGGGCGGATTGCTGGGCATCTTATTTAGTTTATTGGCACCACTCTTTGGCGCATGACACGACACTTACATCTACACACAATCCTATTCTATCTACTTGCATTTTTTTTGTCAATCCGTGCAAGCGCACAACTCGTCAGACTATCCGACCATTCGCAACGTGTGTTGGTCATAACCAGCTATTCTCCCGATGGCAGTAGTACAGCTTCTGTTGTCAGAGACTTCGCCGACCGTTGCGAAGCCGTCGGTATCCGACCCGACATTAGCATGGAAAGCCTCAACTGCGACAGGTTCTCCGATGTCGTACGTTGGCGAACTCGCATACGCAAAATACTAAGTAAGTTTCGCGCCGAAAACAATCATCCCGATGTGCTTCTCCTCCTCGGACAAGAAGCCATGTCCACATATCTTAGCATAAACATATCCGAACTGCCCGAAGTGCCAGTCATTTGTGGCATGGTCAGTCGCAACTATGTTGAGCTACCCTCCGACAGTCAGAACCTCAGCACTTGGGAACCCGAAAGTCGCGACGTAAGCGAAGTTGGCAACCTCTACAACATCGTAGGTGGATATTTCTATCAATACGACCTCGACGTCAACATGGGGCTCATCAGCCGCTATTTCCCACACGTGCGCCACGTTGGAGTGCTTACCGATAATAGCTATGGAGGCGTTTGCATAAAAAGCTACATCGCAGACCAGTCCAGAAAACATCCCAACCACGATTTCCTCTACTTAGACGGGCGAAACCAGACCATACTCGACGTAGCCGACAGCATATCGCACATGCCCGACAGCACAGCACTGCTGATAGGCACGTGGCGTTTCGACAAGAACAATCGTTTCTACCTCAACTCCTCAATAGCCATGCTCCGGTCCGACAATCCAGACATACCTGTCTTCACACTTACCGACACAGGCATTCGCGATTGGGCCATCGGCGGCTACACTCCAGAATATCACAACGTCGGCAGCGAACTGGCCGATGCTTTGCGCTACTACATCGAAACAGGCAAGTCGAAGTTTAACTATGTCTCCAGTGGCTACGTCTTCAACTATCATGCCCTCATGCGCTTCGACATCGACGAAGACCTCTTGCCACACAACAGCCGCATTGTCGAACGCCCCGAATCGGTTTGGGACTCCTACAAAGTGTACGTCATTGGCATATTGCTCACCGTGATAGTACTTTCGGCACTACTCGTCTGGACCACACACCAAATGCACAAAAATAAGCGTCTGAAAGCCGAACTCGAAAAGAGTCATAGGGAACTTCGCGAAGCCAAGAATCGGGCCGAAAACGTATCCATGATGAAGTCCAGTTTTCTTGCCGACATAAGTCATGAACTGCGCACGCCTCTCAATGCCGTCGTAGGCTTTGCCGAGGTCATTACCAACAACGATCAGCTAACTGCCGACGAGCGACGCAACATAATGGAAATTGTTGGCAAGAACAGCAAGTTGCTCACAAGCCTACTCACCGACATTCTCGACATCTCTCGAATTGAGTCGGGGCGCGTCAAATACAACATCAACGAATGGGACGTGGCCGAAATATGTCGCACGTCCATAGCCTCGGTCCGCATGGCGCAAGACACTCACGGACTCGACCTGCGATTTGAAACCGACCTTTGGGCTTGCCCACTAATGACCGACCGCGAAAGACTGCAACAAGTCGTGGTCAACCTCATCGGCAACGCCGTCAAGTTTACCGACCAAGGGCACGTAACCATTAGCCTCAGTCGGACCGACGACAATCAAGTCCAGATTGCCGTCAGCGACACTGGGCGAGGCATACCGCCCGACAAAGCCGAAGACGTCTTCCGACGCTTTGTCAAGCTCGACGAATATTCCATCGGCACCGGACTCGGATTGTCGCTCTGTCGCATGATTGTCGAAAACTTTGGCGGCAAAATATGGGTCGACACAAGCTATGTCGATGGAGCAAGACTAGTCGTCCGACTTCCGCAGCTAAAAATCGAAATCGGCGAACGTGAGGTCGAGACATCCTACTGACACTCGGTAAGATTTTAACATAAGAATAACTAACTTTGAAAAAAATAATATTTCACCAAGTTTTCTGATGAATAAATATAAACTAATCAACAACGTAACTGGCTGGATAGCCTTTACCATTGCAGCCATTACCTACATCCTCACCACCGAAGCTTCGGCCAGTTTTTGGGACTGTGGTGAGTTTATAGCCACAGCCGATAAGCTACTCGTCGGACACCCACCCGGAGCCCCACTCTTTATGATTATGGGACGCTTCTTTGCCATTCTTGCTCCAAGTCCAGAACTCGTAGCCAAGTTTATCAACGTAATGTCGGCACTCGCAAGTGCTTTCACCATACTTTTCCTTTTTTGGACCATCACGCACCTCGGACGCAAGATATTCATCGACGGCAACGATGCCGACCAAGAGCCTTGGCGCATTTGGGCAGTCATGGGTGCAGGTCTTGTCGGTGCTCTCGCCTACACTTTTTCCGACACCTTTTGGTTCTCTGCTGTCGAAGGTGAAGTCTACGGCATGAGTTCTCTCTTCACTGCAGCCGTCTTCTGGCTCATCCTGAAGTGGGAAAATCAGGCCGACGACCCACATGCCGACCGCTGGATAATACTCATAGCCTATCTTATGGGTCTTTCCATTGGTGTCCACTTGCTCAACTTGCTTTGCATACCAGCCATCGGTCTCGTCTACTACTACAAGCGCTATACGCCCACCACTCGTGGCACCATATATGCTCTGCTCGTCTCGTGCGTCTTCCTTGGTGCCATTCTCTATGGCATAATCCCCGGACTCGTCAAGATTGCAGGTGTCTTTGAGTTGCTCTTCGTCAACGGACTCGGATTGCCCTACAATACGGGTGCCATCTTCTGGATGCTACTTCTTTTGGGTGCCACCGTTTGGGGCATCTACTACACTCATGTCAATGGGCGTCGCACTGCCAACCTTATAGTTAGCTCTTTTGCCGTCATCGTGCTCGGCTACTCGTCTTTCGCCATGGTGGTCGTCCGCTCGGCAAGCGACCCCACAATGGACCAAAACTCACCAGACAACGTCTTCGACCTCATCTCATATCTCAACCGTGAGCAATATGGCGACCGACCACTCTTCATGGGGCAAACATTCGTCTCGCCACTCGACCGACGTGCCTCGCACGAAGATGGCGACCCCATATACGTTAAGCGCAACGGACGCTACGAGATAGTCGACCATAAGCCCGTCTACCACTATCAGGCGCAAATGCTATTCCCTCGCATGTATAGCTCCGAAGACCGACACGTACAGGCCTACAAAAATTGGTCCGACTATAAAGGCACGCCCGTAGGTGTTACCGACGAAGACGGCAAACGTTCTACGGTTATGCGCCCTACGATGTGGGAAAACATAAAGTTCTTCTTTAAATATCAAGTCGGCTTTATGTATTTGCGCTACTTTATGTGGAACTTCTCAGGTCGACAAAACGACATTCAGGGACATGGCGAACTGACGCATGGCAACTGGATAACTGGCATTAGCTTTATCGACAACGCCATGCTTGGCGACCAAGACCTGCTTCCCGACAGCCTTCGTAACAACAAAGGACACAATGCCTACTTTATGCTTCCGCTCATCCTTGGTCTGATAGGTCTCTTTTTCCAATGGGGACGTGGTCAAGCTGGTCGACAAGGCTTCTGGATCGTTCTGTTGCTCTTCTTCATGACTGGTCTTGCCATAGTACTATACCTAAATCAGACACCTTTCCAACCACGCGAACGCGACTATGCCTATGCTGGTAGCTTCTATGCCTATGCAGTATGGATCGGTTTGGGTGTCCTATCAGTTGTCGAGCTACTGCGCAAATACATCGGTGGCAAGACCTCTGCCATTGTTTGCACAGCGTTGCTACTCATCTGTGTCCCCGGAGTCATGGCTCAGCAAAACTGGGACGACCACGACCGCAGCGGTTGCACCATAGCACGCGACATAGCCTATAACTACCTTGCTTCGTGCGACGAAAATGCCGTCATCTTTACCAATGGCGACAACGACACCTTCCCACTTTGGTATATTCAAGAAGTCGAAGGCGTTCGCCCCGATGTCCGCATCTGCAACCTATCCTATTTGCAGACCGAATGGTACGTCGACCAAATGAAGCGCACAGCCTACCAGAGTCGCCCTCTGCCCATCAGCTTTACTCACGAACAATACACTCACGACCGCGACATTATCTACCTTCTCGGTCGCACCGATGAGTTTGTTAGCCTCAAAGACGCTCTCGACTTCGTACGCTCCGACGACCCTCGCACCAAGAGCATCCCCGAATACTCTGGTCGCTTGTGCTTCATTCCTGCCAAGAAGTTCAAGTTGGCTGTCGACACTGCTGCCGTCATCGAAAACAACGTAGTGTCGCCCGCTCGCCAAAGTCTGTTGCAAAAAGAAATGCGCATAAGCGTCTCAAGTAGCTACATGACCAAAGCCCAACTTATGGTCTACGACATGTTGCAGTCTGCCAATTGGAGCCGACCTCTCTACTATGCCGTAACCGTCGGGCGCGAAAACCACTACGGACTTGCTGGCTACTTCAACCTCGAAGGATTGGCTTTCCGCATTGCGCCCATCTACACCATGCCCAACGAACAGACTGGCGAGATTGGTTCGGTCGATACCGAAAAGATGTACGACAACGTGATGAACAAATTCCGTTGGGGCTTCTACAACAAAGAAGGATTATACCTCGACGAAAACAAGACGCGTATGGGCACCAACCTTCGCAACTACCTTACACGCCTTGCCTCCGAATTGCTCAACGAAGCCGACGCTCAGCCACAGAATAAAGTCGAAAAGACTCATAAGGCAATCGCCGTACTCGACAAGATTCAAGAAGAAATACCCTCGTCGGCTGTCGCCCACAACTTCTTCAGTCTCGAACTGGCCGAAGATTACTATCGTGCAGGACAACCCGACAAAGGCGACCAAATCATTAACGAGTTTGCCACTGAGAACCTCAAGGAACTCAACTACTACATCTCGCTCGGAAGCCATGCCAGCAGTATGTATGAAAGCATTCGTCGTTGCTTTGCCATATATGGCGAAATTGCTCGCTCACTCGACAAATACGGTCGCACAGAACTCGACGAGGCTCTCCGCTCTCAATATGAACCAACAGAACCCTTCTTGCAACAACTTTTCCAACGCTAAGAGACCTTGCTAAGCAAGTTAGCACATAACCTTATCATTCAGCCGCCTGAGCCCATCAGGCGGCTTTTCCCTCATTCTGTGTGGCGCATACCCACTTCCGAAAAGAAGGTCTACCTCACTTTCGACGACGGACCCATACCCGAACAAACACCTTGGGTCGTTGAGACGCTACGTCGCTATGGTGCAAAAGCCACATTTTTCTGTGTCGGAGACAACGTCCGAAAGCATCCCGATGTCTTCCAGCTCATTCTTCAAAACGACTTCTGTCTCGGTTGCCACACCATGAACCACCTCCAACTGTGGCGAACTTCGTGGACAGAATATGAGCAAAACATACAGTTGGCTCTCGACACCATGAATTGTCCAGTCCGACTCTTCCGTCCCCCACACGGACAAATGTCGCCTTGGCGTGCTGCACAGCTTACTCGCTCTCGCTTCGACCGCATTGTCTTTTGGGACGTCATGCCCGAAGACTACAACAGACAATTGTCGCCTGCCGAAGTCTGCCAAAACCTTCTCACTCACGTTCGACCGGGGTCTATAATCGTCCTTCACGATTCCATAAAGGCTGGCGACAGAATGCGCACAGCACTTCTTACAGCTCTCGACACCCTTTCGGCCGATGGCTATGTGTTCGACGACCTAAAAAACGTATATTTACCAAACAAATAAAACAAGACCATTATGGACAAGCAACTTACCAAATCGTCCGACAAACTTCTTGCTGGCGTATGCAGTGGCATCGCCGAGTATCTTGGATGGGACAAAACTATTGTGCGCGTTCTCTTCGCTTGCCTCGTTCTCTTTGGTGGAAGTAGTGCGCTTATCTATCTCATTCTATGGCTCGTCATGCCTGATAAGCAAAATTAGGTGAGGCACATTCGCATAGCTTTTGACGGCAAACGTGCCGCTCAAAATCGCACTGGTCTTGGCAACTATAGTCGCTTCGTACTCAACGCACTTGCAAGCCGTAGCGACGTAGAGCAGCTCGACCTCTACGTGCCACACCCCAGCCGTACAGACTTGCTCGGCGCGCTTGCTTCGAGTGCGAAAGTCAGTCTTTGTGGGCCCACATCTTTCGGGTGGCAGAGGTTTAGTTCGCTCTGGCGAGTCTTTGCTTTGTCTTCGCAGTTGGAGTCCGACGGCGTCAGCCTCTTTCATGGGCTAAGCAACGAACTCCCATTAGGAATCGAAAAGACTTCGGTGCGAAGTGTCGTAACCATTCACGACCTTATCTTCCGTCGCTACCCCGAATATTATGGATTCGTCGATCGTCAAATATACGATTATAAGTTTCGTCGTGCTTGTCAGTCTGCCGACCGCATAATTGCAGTCAGTGAGTGTACCAAGCGCGACATCGTCAGTTTCTACGGCACCGACCCCAATAAAATAGATGTCGTCTATCAGGGTTGCGACCCACTCTTTGCATCCGAAGTGTCAGATAGCACCATGCAAGAAGTTCGGAGCAAATACGATCTGCCCGACAACTATATACTTTTTGTTGGTAGCATAGAAAGGCGCAAAAACCTTATGCTCGCCGCAAAAGCTCTCCGTAGTTTACCATCCGATGTGCATCTTGTTGCCGTTGGTCGACGCACGTCCTACACTGCCGAGGTTGAGGCTTTCGCACAGTCGAACGGTCTCTCCTGTCGCCTACACGTCCTAACGGGTGTCCCTTTGCAAGATTTGCCGTCGCTCTATCACATGGCACGCGTTTTTGTCTATCCTTCGCGCTTCGAAGGCTTTGGCATCCCCATTCTTGAGGCACTAACGTCGGGCACTCCCGTTGTAGCATGCACAGGCTCTTGCCTCGAAGAAGCAGGTGGTCCGTCGTCGCTCTACGTCTCTCCAGACGACCACGAATCTCTTGCCCGTTGCATATCAGACATTCTCGGTAGCGACTCCCTACGCCAAAAGATGATTGCCGACGGACGCGCCTACGCTGCCAATTTTAGCCCCGAAAAGCTTACAGATGATCTCTTAAGTGTCTACGATAGGGTTGTGGCTCTGTAATTTGTTTAGTGAGTAAAAAGTCTCCTATTACATAGGTGTACAAAACAAATAGTCGGACATGTTATATAGAACATGTCCGACTATCTATTTTCGTAGGGTAAGAGTGTTTTACTTAACTATGACCTTTGTGCTCTTAGTCGTTCCGTCGGTCAGCGTAAGGCGAATAATGTATATGCCCTTAGCCATTGGTGCCGACACCTTCTGACCACCCAAAGTGTAATACTCTGTCTGAGCCACTTCGGCAGCGCTGACACCTATTGTCTGCAATGCCGATGCTGTCGGGTCTATGCACGTGCCGTCGCGGTCATACTCGACAGTCTTTGCCACGAGCTCAATTTCTCTGTTGCGAGCGAGGTCGTTTACTCGGTCTTCAGTAGCGCAGCCGTGGAACACTTGCACTTCGTCAATGTCGCCCGTGAAAGCCTCATCGTTGGTGCCTGCCGTTACACTGTTGCCCACTGCAAAGCCCGTCTTGCCACCAAAAGAGTAGTTATACATCTTGCTGAAAGCCGTCATTACGGTGCGGTAGCCATCGACGTAGGCGTAGATAGTGCCATTCTTGTGGTCGCGACATACGACAATGTTGTGCCACTCTCCGTCGAAGACGTATTCCCAGCTAATAGTGCGTGAGCCGTCGGGAGACGTGTCGCCCGGCTTCTGACCCGTTATGCCGTCGCCAATTATTACAATTTCTTGTTTCTTGTTCTTCACTTGGTTTTTGTTCGTAAAGAATACTTGCTTCTTCGTGCTATTGGCCTCGACGCCAACCCAGAAGTTGCCGTTGCCAAGTGTGTTGTCCCAAGTGCCTTTGTGGAAAAGGTATGCAGTCGCACCACCAAATTCACCCGTCGAGCGCATATAGAGACTTACGGTAAACGAGCCTTCGTCGTCCTGATAGCTTGCGGCGTTATTGTTGTTCTTCACAGTGCCGTCTTCTTGTACTGCCATGAGCGTGTCGCCAAGCATACGAAGTCCTGCATAATATTCAACGTCGATGGCAGCTGCCGAACGCACTGCTTTAACTTCCACGGTGTTGCCGTCTGTGTCTGTTGTGGTGCTGGCAGCCACGTAGTCGCTCATCTTGACTTCGTCGAAGTGGAACGCCTTGCCACTCTTGCCGTCTTCGACATAAGAGCCTTCGGTCATGACGCGCAAAGTGCCATTTGCAACTTCGCCAGCAGAAAGAGCACGTGTGCCACTATTGGTCAGGTCGCCCTCGAAACTGAGTTTAGCCACCAGCTCGTCACAGCCCGTAGGTCCGTCTTCTTCTTGTGCATGTGCAGCAGGCATGCAAAGTAGCGATGCCGATGCCAAAAGAAATAGTTGTTTCTTCATTTTGATATATGATTTTGTTTGATCTTTTTTCTTAGTAGCCCGGAAGTTGTGTCAGTCGCGGATTGTCTATCATAGGATGCCCAGCCGACTTACATGCAAATGGCAACAGCTCCGAATGGTTTTCACGGAAGCCGTAGTAAATACCATTCGTATTGTTGTCTGTTGCAATCCACGATGGGTAGTTGTCGCGCTCGTCGAGCGAAAGCCCATTGCGCATAGTGGGTTGCTGATACAGTATGGTGCCAATGTTCAGGTCGTTGCTCTTGGCCGTGTTGAAGCCCACAAACGTGCGTGCTATTCGATTGGTCTCTTGCGTATATGCCCAGTGTAGGTTCACCAGATACCAAAGTGTGTCGTCGGCAGCAATGTCGGGTCTGTGCTTGCGGACGACCTCCATCATATATTTCCTATATTTCGACCACTTCTTTTTGTCGGCAAGCAAGCTAATGTCGGCAATGTCGGCCTGCTCGTCTTTGTCGGTAATGTCTATGTAGTCCAGCGCCAAAAATGGGTCGCCGTAGGTCTGGCTGTCGATGTGTAGCTTGTAGAGTCGGTAGCCAAAGTCGTTGCGGTCCGAAAGGGCTTTCATGGCCTCTTGTGTCTTCCGTACCTCACGTGCCAAAAGCCCCATGCGGTTAATCTCAAATCGGTTGAAGAGTTCGCTGCCAAATTCCCAATAGCGCTCCTGAAGCACAGCGTCGTCAAAATCTTCTTTCGTGGTGGGGATTTCTTTGTCGCCTATGCCTGCGCGTTCGCGCACCTGTCGTAAGGCTTTCTGTGCGTCTGCCGTAGGTGCTCCATTGAGGTAGTTGTCGGCTTCGGCAAACATCAATAGCACGTCAGAATAGCGAATCAGAGGAATGTTGAGGTTGCGCTTGCTTGCTTCTTGTGGCTCCACACACCAGTGCAAGCGAAACTTGCCAGCCATGACGCACGAATATGTCGTGGCCTCGTCGGCATAGCGCACGTCGTCCATGGGGTAGATAGAGTATGTGGCGCACGTCACGTCGCGTCGAGTGTCGGCAGAGTCGAACGACAAGTAGTAGGTCGGCAGTAAGCACTGCAAGGATTTTCGACTACCAAACGTGCCACCACTCGAACCCGGGTGTGCATAGAGCCCAAACTTAGAGTTGGTCAGCGAACCAAGTTCGGCAAGGCTCCACATTATCTCTCGGTTGAGCGAAGTCAAGTTGCGTTGGCAGAAGTTGTACCACAAGTAGTGGAAGCCACTCATTGTCCCCTGATTCTGAATAAGTTCGTTGCCACCATGCTCAATAATCTGCCGGCAAGCGTCGCGAGCAATGGCGTATAGTTCGTCGACTCGTGCTTCGTCGCTTCGCCTACGCACGCCCAGTGTCGCGGGGTCGTTGGTCTTGAGGTCCCAGCGTAGCGAATAGCCAGCCGCATGCATTGCCACTTTGGCAAGCAGTGCCAAAGCACTGTTTTTGCAGAGGCGCTCAGTCGTGGTCAGCCCACTCTCTTCGAACCATTGCAGGTTCTCTGCTGCCCATTGCAAGTCGCTCACAATTTGGTCGTATATCTCGTCTCTGCTTGCGCGAGTGGGGTAGAGGGTGTTCTCGTCGCTCATGTCCATGTCTTCCAACGATTGCCAAACGGCTGGCACGTCGCCATAGACGTTTATCAACTGCCAATAGGCAAAGGCACGTTGGCACAGCAACTCTGCACGTAGGCTCTTGCTCTTGTCGCTTTCGGGCAGTTTGCCCACGCCTTTCAGCCCCACGTTGACACCTTCAATGGTCTTATAGCCCTCGCTATATATGCTCGATAGGGTATAGGGCGTAGTGGCATCGTAGTAGTAGTTGCAGATGTTATATTTGCTATTGTTGGTTGTGCCGTCTTCGCAAGAGTGGGTTATCATGTCGCCAGCTGCCAGCTGATAGAGAGCATCGGTCGTTACCAGTCCGCGATAGCAACCTAGTACGTAGGCTTCGGCTGCCGATTCTGTGCTAAAAACGGTCTCAGTGTCGGTGGTTGTGTATGATGGCATGTCGAGGTAGTCGTCGCACGCCGTAGATAGTGTGGCACACGCCACAACAAGGGCTATATTGTGTTTCGTAAACATTGCTGCTCAAGATTGTTAGAATGTGAGATTTAGTCCGACCACAAAGCTTCGCGAGCGTGGATAGGTCGAGCTGTCGTAGCCGGGGGTGCAGACCACCTCGTCTTTGGCCGACGACACTTCGGGGTCATAGCCCGAATAGTTGGTAATAGTGGCAAGGTTGTTGACCGTAAAGTAGACGCGAGCATTCTGTATGTATGCTTTTTGCGTCAGGTCTTTGGGCAGTGTGTAGCCCAAAGTCAGCGTTGCGAAGCGCAAGTACGAGCCGTCTTCCACAAAGTATGACGACGGATATGTTATGTTGCCAAGGTTATTGGTCGAGAGGCTCCACGTGCGCCCACTCTCGTCGGGGTTAAGCGTGCGAAGCACCTCTGCCGACGTGGCTCGCCGACCAGTCTGTGGATCTACCGTGCGGTAGTAATTGCCAAACTCTTTTTGCGTGTTTTGGAATAGCGAGTACGGACTCATGGAGTGCTTGGTCGCATTGTAGATGTCTTGACCGACGGCAAACTTCACGAAGAGGCTTAGGTCGAATCCGAAGACCGTCAGCGTATTGGTCATTCCGCCAAAGGCCTTTGGTGTGCCATTGCCAATCTTCTGTTCTTTGCGACTAAAAATCGGTTGCCCATTGTCGTCCGTTCCGTCAGCTGCAAACTTTTGGTCGCCAACGCTAATGTCTTTGGCTGTCTTGCCCTCAGGAAGCACGACTCCCTCACGCATAGTCGTCATTGCGTCGTCGGCAAAGTCGCTTGTCGTATAGACGCCCTCATATTTGTAGCCATACATGTCGCCAAGGCTCTCGCCCACTGTGGCGTAGTAGTTGACGCTGCCCGAACGATTGCTCCCTGCTGTAAACGTCTTGCTCTGTATTTCGCCTTCCAGTCGGTCCACATTGTTCTTGTTCAGGGCAATGTTGAAGTCTGTTGTCCACTTCAAGTGGTCGGTCTTGATGTTTGTTGTCGACAACGTAAATTCCCAACCACGATTGGTCATCTGCCCTATGTTCTGATACTGGTTGCTATAGCCTGTCGATGTCGGAATCTTGCTTAGCAACAAGAGGTCGTCAATCGTGTTGTTGTACCACTCTATGGTCAGATTTATTTTGCTTTGCAAGAACGACACGTCCAAGCCCACGTTGGCACTCTTGAGCGTCTCCCAACGCAAATCTTTATTGCCCA
The DNA here is from genome assembly GCA_937892095.1 of uncultured Bacteroidales bacterium. Lineage (GTDB taxonomy): Bacteria > Bacteroidota > Bacteroidia > Bacteroidales > Marinilabiliaceae > W3P20-009. The sequence goes on from CALAVC010000224.1 coordinate 108,432, forward strand.
ATGTGCCACTAATGGTATATGCCAGAGTTCCCTCTTCGTTGTTCATAGGGTAGGTGGTCTGGTTGATGTTGGTGGCATACATATTGTTCGATATGTTGCAGTTGCCCGTCGTGCCGTAGCCCAAGCGGAGCTTCATGTTGTTGACGACCGATGCCACGTCTCCGTTCTGGAAAAAGTCTTCTTCCGACACGCGCCATGCTACTGCTGCCGACGGAAATATGCCCCAACGATTGTCTTTGGCAAACTTCGACGAACCGTCGGCACGCAACGTCGCCGTCAGCAAGTAGCGCTCTGCAAACGAATAGTTGACACGACCAAACGCACTCACAATGCCACTGGTGCTATGTCCCGAACTCTTATCACTGACACTTGCCGAACTGATGTTGTCCAACCCGAAAAGGTTAGGGTAGGGGAACTTGTTGAGTGTCATGCTCGTACTCGACGACTCCGAGTGCGATATTTCGTGCCCCACAAGTATGCCCACTTTGTGCTTCTCTGCCAAGGTGTTGTCATACGACAGTGTGTTGGTCAGTTGCCACTTTGCGCTCTCGCTCTTCCCAATCGAGCCGTTAATGCCAGTGTTGACTGGGTCGGTCAAGTATGCCGTACTATTCTCGTCGGCAAAAGAGGTGCTTTTGGTGTTCGATGTCGTATGACTACCCGATATGCGATATGTAAAATGTTTGAGGAAGTCTATGTCCACTCCCGCATTTAACGTCAAGAGCTTGTGCTTTTTGTTCGACTGCGAAGCCTCAAGTTGAATGTTTGGGTTGGGCGTGTCGAACGCATTTTCTCTTTCGCGGAGGTCTTTGTAGGTCTGTGTGTTAAATAGTTCGTCGAGCGTGTAGAGTGTGCCACCATGTATAGGCTGCATCAGTATGTATTTCATGCCACCATATGCGCCACCACCGTCAGTGTTTGTGTGTGCATACATCACGTTGGCATCCATCTTTATGTGCTCATATAACTTTGTGCTTAGCTTTATGCGTGCCGAGTTTTTCAAGAGTCCATGATGAGCCAATATGCCGTTTTGGTTGCGGTGACTAAACGTAACGAGCAGTTGAGTCTTGTCGTTGCCCACCGACACCGATATGTTGTGCGACTGCGAAAGAGCTGCCTCGCCGAGCATTTTGTCTTGCCAATCGATTGTCTCAGCACCTGCATATCTACTCTTCATACGTTCGTAGGCACCTGTGTAGAAGTCTGCATCGCTCTTGGCTACGCCAGCGTCGAAGTAGTTGATGTAGGTCTGCTCTTTTTCGTTCAGCAGAGCCATCTCGTAGTTCATGGCTGCAAACTCCTCGGCACCGTCTATCATGTCGAGCTTCTTGCTTATCTTGTCTACCGACACGTAGCCGTTGTATGTAACCTTTGTCTTGTTTTTGTCGGCATTCTTGGTGGTTATAAGAATTATGCCATTTGAGCCACGTGCACCATATATGGCCGTCGACGACGCGTCTTTAAGTATGTCTATGCTCTCGATGTCGTTGATGTCTATGTTCGCCAATGCGTCGTCCATTTCAAACCCGTCCACAATGTAGAGCGGCTTGGTGCTTTGCGTAATACTCGTGCCACCACGCACCGTTATGTCCGACGACGCACCCGGCGCACCACTGCTCGTAACCACATTGACGCCTGCTGCCTTGCCTTGCAACGCTTGTGCTGCCGTCACCACTGGCACGCTTGCCAAGTCGTCGGCCGAGACGCTACTCGTTGCGCCCGTCAGGTCTTTGCGTTGCACCTTAGCGTAGCCCACAGCCACAAACTCGTCGAGCAATATGGCCTCTTCACGCAATCGAATGTCGTAGTTCGTGGCCTCGCCCACTCCGATAGTCTCAGTCTCGTAGCCCACAAAGGCCACTTCGAGCTCCTGACCCTCTGCCGCTCTGATGGAGTACCGACCATCCATGTCGGTAATGGTACCCGTGTTCGTACCCTTGACAAAAACCGAAGCTCCGGGCACTGGACCATTCTCGTCTGTTATGACGCCCGTGATTGTTTTTGCTTCTTGCGCTGTCGCACTCAGCGCGCCACATAGAAAACAAATAAGTAATGTTCGCTTAAACATTGAATAGTTTAAAGTGTTAGTTAATAAGCTCTCTTCCAACACTTTAACCATCAAGTGGACTACATTAAGGGAAGCTTTCTCATCACCGAGGCCATGCGTGGCTATGGGGGCATCCTTCGCCACAAAGACGGCAAGTCGTTCATGGAAAAATATGACGAGCGCGGTAGCCTTGCACCACGCGACATCGTCGCTCGCGCCATCGACAACGAAATGAAAGCCACTGGCGAACCTTGCGTCTACCTCGACGTAACGCACAAACCTGCCGAAGAGACTCGCCGACACTTCCCCATGATATACGAAAAATGTCTATCCATCGGCATAGACATAACCAAAGAGTATATCCCCGTAACGCCAGCCGCTCACTACCTGTGTGGTGGCATAAAAGTCGACCTCAACGCACGCACCTCAATCAACCGCCTCTACGCTGCTGGCGAATGTAGTTGCACAGGTCTGCACGGAGCCAACCGACTTGCGTCTAACTCGCTCCTCGAAGCCCTTGTCTATGCCGACGTAGCCGCTCGACACTCCACCGAAGTCATGCGCCACACCGAGATTCGCGACGACATCCCCGAGTGGAACGACGAAGGCACCGTGCACAACGAAGAGCTAATCCTCGTTACGCAAGCCAACCACGAAGTCGAGACCATAATGAGCAACTACGTTGGCATCGTGCGTAGCAACCTCCGACTCCAACGTGCTCTCGACCGTCTCGAAATAATCAGTCGCGAAACCGAGAGCCTCTACCAAAGCAGCCGTGTCAACCTTGCCATTTGCGAACTCCGCAACAAAATCAACGTCGGCTACCTCATCATAAAAATGGCACAGAAACGTCGAGAAAGTCGTGGACTTCACTACACCCTCGACTACCCCGACCGCAACAAAAACCTCGACACCTATCCAATAGACTAACCTATTGGACATTAATAAGCCACACATCCCCCGACAAGTTTTCTTGTCGGGGGATGTGTGGCTTATGTGGCGAAACCTAAAAACTATTTGCAGTAACTGTTGATTGTCAGTCGGTCATACTCGTCTTGTGCTTTCATCATTTCTGTCCATGCATCGGTCTGCTTATCTCGCGCTTGCTGACAGAGTAGTTGAGCTTCAAGCAGTTGGCTCATCGTTGCCGTGCCAGCAGTGTAGCGATTTCGGCATAGGCGCAGATTTTCGGTGGCTTGCTCGACGCTTTCGCGTGCAATGTCGACGAGTTCAGACTTCTCAGTGGCTTCGTCGGCAGCTCGGTCCATCTGAATGCGCAGGAGTCGGGCTGTTTCGCCACGTTTTGTCTCTGCCTTGCGAACGTTTGCTTTGCCACGCTTCGATGCGTGCGAGCTACTCCACCAGTCGGTAATGGGGATGCTGACTGTTGCGAAAATCATCCCGAAGTTCGTCCCATCGCCCATAAGGTTATGGTAGTTCAGACCAGCGCCAACAGCAACACTTGGCATTGCGGCGCCAATATCCATACGACGTTGGAGCTCGGCCGCTTCAGTAGCCTTGTCGAGCAAACGCATCTCTAGTGTGTTGACCACTGCTGTCTCATGATTTGTCATGAGGGGCTTGCGGCTTGCAAGTTCATTCCCTTTCTCGACAGAAAAATTGTCGTCGGTCAGACCGCAGCGAACCGCAAGAGTTGTTCGTACGGTCCGTATGGCATTGTTGAGTTGTAAGCTTTGGGCTCGAATGTCGTTTCGGCGAAGCGCCACCTGCAAAGCATCGTTTGGCAGAGCCACGCCAGCGCGCACAGCCACGTCGACATCGCTTGCCGTTGCACTGAGCAGACTGTCGACTGCGCTGAGCGTCAGCACTTTCTCGGAGAGCGACACGAGTTGATAATACAAGTTTTCGACGTCGCGTTCGACGTCGCGAGTCGTCATTTCGGCTTGTATTTGGCTGACCGACTCGCCCACGGCTGCCAATTTGTTGCCGTTGACAATCTGTCCGCCTGCGAAGAGTGGTTGGACGACCGTCAGACTTCCTACGACACCATTTTTCATCATCGAGATGTTCATTGGGTCGGCCAAGCTGGCCACGAGTTCGGTTGGCAAGGAGCTGGCAAGCGCAGCTCCCATTTCGGGGCTAATCTGGTCGGCAAGCGAGACCTCCACGTCGACTAATGGCTTGTTTGAGCGAAAGGCAAAGCCTGTTGCACTGACATTGGGAAAATATTTGGTGAAGGCTTCGCGTCGTTGTTGTTTGGCTGCTTCGACTTCGTAGTGGGCTGCTCGCAAGCTCTCGTTGTTGGCAAGGGCAGAGTCTTGCAGTTGTGCTAGAGTGTATATTTTTTCTGTCGACGGCTGAGCCATGCAACTTAGAGTCGCACAGAGCAGCACTGTCGCAAATAATATCATAGTCTTCATAACGTTTACATTTTAGGGCTTGACGGAGTCTTGAGCGACACCTTCCAATAGACCACCGGTAAGACAGTCACTACCATAATTAGCGAACCTATGCCACCAGCAAAGATTGTTATGCCGACAGGCATCCAAAACGATGAGCCTGCCAAAATCATTGGCACGACACCCACTGCTGTTGTGGCTGTGGTCAAGAATATCGGCACCATGCGCCGTCGTCCTGCCTCGTAGGCAGCATTGCGTACGGCTCTATTATAGGCTTCGCAGTCGACCGTCCAATCGCCATGCTCGGCAATGTGCTTGTCGATTAGGTCTATGGCATGCTCAAAAATCAATATCTCGTTGCGCATAATCATGCCCATGAGTGTGATTAGCCCAAAGACCGATGTCAGACCCAGTGTGGTGTTACAAGTAGCATTGGCATGAAATATTGGCGTGCCGAGTCGATGGCTGCTTTGTGCGGCTCGTAGCCTTTGCCAAGATACTCCAAGTAGCCGTCTATGACAACAATGCTATTGTCGACCACCATCCCCAACACCACAATTATTTGTTCTGGTCTGTCGCCAAAAGATTTGACGGCAGCCACCGAAGGTATGCGCCTCAGTTGGTCGGCAATTTCGTCGCTATATTCGTGGAGTTCGCTGTAGCTTCGGCTGTCGCTCTCAATGGCAATGAGCAGTGCCGAGGTGTTGCCAAAGTCGTCGTTGACCACAAGTGCCAGCACGCCACTGGGCAATTGCGACTTAAATGTGATAGTCCGTGTTTGATTTTAGACCACACTTCGTCTTTGTTGTTCACGTCGTCGTTGAGTGTCACCATGACTATGCACATTCCGTCTTGCGATGTCGTGGTAGTCTTGTTGCGCTTCACTTCGCCAAAAGTGAAAAGGTAGCGTTCGAGCGGACGAGCCACTTGTAGCTCCACGTCTTCTGCCGAAGCTCCGGGGTATACTGCCACGACAACTCCCTGCCGAATGGTTGCGGCTGGAAATTCATCTTTGGGCATTTGGTCCAAGCCGAAGATGCCCAACACGAAAAGTGTCGCAATTATAAGTAGCGAAATAGGGTAGTGCCTCAGTGGTCAAGAGAGCCACGACGTTTTATTCTTAGTCTCATTCATGTCGCTCATGCTCAATAGATTACTTCCGAACCCTCGCCAATCTTACCAGTGCCTTCAGTTACGATGCGACTGCCAACAGACAACCCACTTTCAATTGCAATACTATTGCCAATGGTCTTTCCTATCACGACAGGTGTACGATGTGTACGTTTGTCAGCATCGATAGTCCACACAAAATGTTCGCCAGACATGCGTCGGCAGACTGCCGACATTGGGATGACTATTTGCTCTGGCTCTTCACTTATGGGCATTTCGACCTTAGCCACCATGCCCGGCAAGAGTCGTCCGTCTGCGTTGCTGACGGCAATGCGAATGTCGTAGGTATGTGTGGCTGCATCTGCTTTCACGCCTTTCTCAATTCGTCCGCCTTGCACGTCCATTTGTGCCGCTTCGACGTGAATCTTTGTTGTCGTCGTCTCACCTATTTTGTTCATTTCGCCTTCGGGGATTGCCACTTTTACTTTCACTCGGCTCACATCGAGAATCGTAACGACGGCTTGCGAGGGCAGAGCCGTCTCGCCAGCCCTTATTATGCGTCTGCCCACTATGCCATCGACTGGTGCTGTCAGTCGACAGTCCGACACATTCTTGCGAGCTATCTCGAGTTGAGAACGCGCCTGAGCAACTTTGCTTTGCACCTCGACCCATTGCACCTCGGACAACGACCCATTGTCGTGTAGCATGCCATATCGTTTCAGCGCATCGTCGGCTTGGCTCATCGCGGCTTCGGCAGCCGTGAGCATATTTTTTGCCTGAGTATCGTCCATTTCGGCAATCAGGTCGCCCTCTCTGACTTTCTGACCTTCGCTGACCATCATTCGTCGGACGACACCCATGCCCGTAAAACTGACGGCCGTAGCCTCGTTCTCTTCGACAATACCCACATACGTGCGGCTATGCGTTGCGTCGGCAGACACGCCTTTCACTTCTTCTGACCGCACCTTTACTGGTTGTCTGACTTTCTCTGTCGGAGCATTGCTGCATGCACACACCACAAACGTGAGCAACCCAGCAGCCAACACCTCATGACCCTTTTTCATCGTATTGCTTTTTGTTCTGATTTTTGCGAACAAATGTAGTCTGACAGCATGTATATAGGCTGTCCTTTTTTACCACAAAGACTTACAATATTTCTCGTTGAGGTCATTGTGGATACCTATCTCCATTTCTACGAAATGCTCAGCACGATTGCCGAATGTGGACATGCCAACCCTTTCTATACCGATGTACTTCGTTCGCTCATACGCTCGGCCATTCTTGCTTTGTGTGGAATGATGAAAGAGCATTTGCCCGAAACGAACAACAAGACAACCAAAGCAGCAGACGGCTATTTCCACGATTTCTTGCGACTGCTACATGCCGACACCCGCAAACGACACAACGTCAACAGCTATGCCACAGAGCTAAACATATCGCCAAAATATTTGTCTGTCATCTGCAAAAAAGCCTCTGGCAAGACAGCCTTGCAATGGATAACCGAGCAAACCGTCGAAGATGTCCGATATTATTTGCAAGAGACAAGCATGAGCATAAAGCAAATTTGCGACGTGTTGAATTTTCCCAACACCTCATTTTTCGGACGTTACGTCCGAAAACACTTTGGTATGACGCCAGTCGAGCTGCGTAGCAAAGCCCTAAAAAACCTAATCAGGTTTCACTCCCCTCAGCACGTCTTCAACAATCAGACCTGCCAATGTAAAGCCAAATATGGCTGTTATGTGTGCCAAGGTACCGTTTATGCGTTTGCCTCGAGAGTCTGTTGCCTCACGTTTGTTATGCCCACTCTCTGTGCTATACACACACGCCACGCGTCCTTCGGGCACAATCATACCGTTGGCTCGCAAGTGTTTGCGTAGTGCTCGCGCCAGCGGGCATGTCTTCACTTGCCAAAAGTCGGCCACACGCACCTGACATGGGTCTATTTTCAGTGCCGCTCCCATGCTCGAAAAAATCTTTGTCTGCTCCATCTGCCCAACCCTATATATTAGGTCGGCTTTATTCTCGAGGCTATCGATTGCGTCCACAACGTAGTCGTAGCTCTGCAAGTCGAACGTCAAGGCGGTCTCGACCGAATAGGTCTCTTGTCGTGGGCAGACGTGGCAATGTGGCGCCACTTTCAGCAGTCGCTCGGCAAGCACGTTCACTTTGGGCTCACCAAGGGTGTCTGTCCCTGCCATTAGTTGCCTATTCATGTTGCTGGGCATGACCACGTCGTTGTCTACTATGGTCATCTGCCCTATGCCACTGCGAGCAAGGCTCTCTGCACACCACGACCCGACGCCACCCGTGCCAAAAACAATAATCTTGGTGTTTGTGAGCTTGCTCAGCCCGTCGGCCCCTGCCAATAGCTCAACTCTCGATAGCGGACTCTCGTAGCTCATATCTTACAACAGATGAATCCATAGTCCTACGCCAAACAAAATTGCCGTTATGCCTTCTTGGAGATGCACCGAGCGTACACCCACCATAAATTGTGGCATGAGCATAGACGCTCCAATGGCTGCAAGTGCCTGACTTTCATACGAATAGCCAGGTAGCAGCATAAGGAATATTCCGAAGACGACAAACCATGTGGCGGAGCGCATTTGTCGGCGACCTATTATGCTCAGGTGGCTTAGTCGGTTCTGTGCGCTAAGTATTGATAGCACGGTCAGCACTCCGCACACGCACAAGTATATCCACGATCGCCAGCCAGTTCGCCAATAGGCTGTTGTCGACAGAAAAGAGTCGACATATTCGCTTGCAACCTCCTCGCTCACGCCACAGATTATGCACACTGCTGCTGTAAGAATTAAGCAGCCAACAATGCCCAGCATGGCAGCCATTAGTGTCCGACTGTTTGCCAGTCGAAGAATGATTAGTATCACTACCAAAAATGGCAAAAAGACAATGCCTTTGGCCCACAGCAAACCGCCAAACGTGGCGTAGGCAAAGCCCCATGCTATGCTCTTCGAAGCCGTCTTTTTGCGCATGGCAGAGTATAGTCGGTCGATGGCTATGAGCAGCAATACGACAAATATCATTGCTGGGTGCAGCCCTATGCTTGGTCGCAACTGACCACATAGCAACACGTAAAACAATCCGCCAAGCGCACTCTGCATAGGTGCCAAGTCGTAGCGGTTTACTATGCCTGCCACTATGAATGCCGACAACATCGGAATCGAAAGCGATAGCACTCGCCACGTTATGCCACCCGGCACGACATGCCCCATGAGCGTCTGCCATAGTGGACTTTGCACGTCGGCACTGTCGGCAAGTACGTAGGGCGTGGGGTCTATCAGTAGCCCAATGTGCATAATAAGCACCAGTGGGACTATCAAAAAGTAGCTCAGCAGACTGTTGCGTGCAAAGACCCGAAACATCAACAGATCAGATTATTTGTAATATTTGTCGAGGTCTTTGCTTATGTCGCGCCTATAGAACGAGTGTGGGAAAGAGACCATACCTACACCACGATAGCTGTTTGCAATGGCTTCGTCTTTTGTGCGTCCACGTCCGCTCACAGCCAAGACGCGACCGCCTGCCGAAATGGTTTGTCCATTTTCGTCGGTAGCCGTCCCTGCATGGAATATGCGAATGCCCGTAAGGTCTTTGTTGGCTGGCAACTGCATCCGTACGCCCTTGGAATATTTGCCCGGATAGCCTTCGCTAACCATGACTACCGTAGTGCAGGTGTCTGCCGAAATCTTTATTTGTTTCTGTGCAAGTGTGCCAGTAGTGGCAGCGTCTAGTAGCTCTACAAAGTCGCTTTCTATGCGTGGCATGACCACTTCGGTCTCTGGGTCGCCCATGCGCACATTATATTCAATCACATATGGTTCTCCGTCGGTGTTCATCAGGCCGAAAAATATAAAGCCACAATAGTCTATTCCGTCGGCTTGCAATCCGTCTATTGTCGGACGTATAATGCGCTCTTCGACCTTTTGCATAAACTGTTTGTCGGCAAATGGCACTGGCGACACAGCTCCCATGCCACCCGTGTTTGGTCCTTCGTCGTTATCGCCAATGCGTTTGTAGTCTTTTGCTTCGGGCAGCACCTGATAGTGCGCACCGTCTGTCAGGACAAACACGGAGCACTCTATGCCACTGAGGAACTCCTCGATGACAACACGGCTACTGGCACTCCCGAACATCGGCGTAGCACCTGCTACGGTCTCCGAGGGAACGTCTGCGCCCTGGGCTACGGTCACTCCCAGCATATCCTGCAGGGTTGCCGTGGCTTCATCAAGCGTGGGAAGGATGAGCACGCCCTTGCCGGCGCAGAGACCGTCGGCCTTCAGCACGTAAGGGGGCTGCAGGGTACGCAGGAAACTAATGGCCTCCTGAAGGTGGCGGGCATCGAACGTCTGATAGCGTGCCGTCGGTATGCCGTGACGCTGCATGAAACCCTTGG
>CALAVC010000225.1 GCA_937892095.1 uncultured Bacteroidales bacterium
AGTTCATTTTCGATTTATGATTTTTGTAGCTTAAGGTTTCTATGAATTGGTTGATTGTTTTTAGTAAAATTAAGTATTATTTACAAAAAAACAAACCTATCTTTAATTATCAAAAAAAATACTTCGGCAGAAAGTCTAATTCTACCGAAGTATCAGAATTTATTATTTTTGTCGAATTACTTGCGGACAAGTTTCTTATAGCCGTAGGCTGCGTCCTGTCCAAGCTCTTCCTCAATGCGGATGAGTTGGTTGTACTTAGCCATGCGGTCCGTACGGCTAAGCGAACCAGTCTTTATCTGACCAGAGTTCGTTGCCACAGCAATGTCGGCAATCGTGGTGTCCTCAGTCTCACCGCTACGGTGCGATGTAACTGTGGTATATCCATGACGATGTGCCATTTCGATAGCGTCCAAAGTCTCGGTGAGCGAGCCAATCTGGTTAACCTTGATAAGGATAGAGTTGCCAGCGCCCATCTCGATGCCCTTCTGGAGGAACTTGACGTTGGTTACGAACAAGTCGTCGCCCACGAGTTGGCAACGGTCGCCAATCTTCTGAGTCAGTTTTACCCAGTTCTCCCAGTCGTTCTCGTCCAGTCCGTCCTCTATGCTGTCGATAGGGAACTTCGTGATGAGCTCTTCGAGGAATGCAATTTGTTCGTCGGCAGAGAGCTTCTTGCCATTGGGGTCTTTCTGCTTGCCGTTCTTGAGTTGCTTGTAGTCGTAGAACCACTTGCCATTCTCCTGTACAGCAAATTCGCTTGCTGCGCAGTCCATAGCAATCTTCACGTCGTCGCCAGGCTTGTAGCCAGCAGCCTTTATTGCGTCTACAATTATCTGCAGAGCGTCTTCAATACCATTGAGTGCAGGTGCAAAACCACCTTCGTCGCCAACAGCCGTCGAAAGACCACGTGCCTTGAGAAGCTTTGCCAAGTTGTGGAATACTTCTGCGCCCATGCGTACAGCCTCGCGGATGTTCTTTGCGCCAACAGGGCGAATCATGAACTCTTGGAAAGCAATAGGAGCATCCGAGTGTGCGCCACCATTGATGATGTTCATCATAGGCACAGGAAGTGTATATGCGTTTGCACCACCAATATATCGGTACAAAGGTATGTTCAATGCCTTAGCTGCTGCCTGAGCCACTGCAAGCGATACACCAAGAATAGCGTTCGCACCAAGTTTGCTCTTCGTCGGAGTGCCGTCAAGTGCAAGCATCTTGTGGTCAATAGCACGCTGATTCAAAACGCAATCACCCTTCAATGCAGGAGCAATTACCTTGTTTACGTTCTCTACAGCCTTGAGTGTGCCTTTGCCCAAGTAGCGATTCTTGTCGCCATCACGAAGCTCAAGTGCCTCGTTCTCACCAGTCGATGCGCCAGATGGAACAGCTGCACGACCTACTACACCATTCTCCAAGGTTACGTCAACCTCTACTGTCGGATTGCCACGTGAGTCAAGAATCTCACGAGCCCAAACTTTTTCAATGATCATTTCTTTGTTATTAGGTTTTATTTATCTTTTTCTTATCACGTAAAATCAACTGCGAAACTACATTTTTCTACAATATTTTCCAACACAATGTTCGTGCAAAGTCCTACTTGAGTCCTCCCCTTTTCCTAAAAATCAGCAAAAAAACAATATTCTTTAACTAACTTTGCACAAATTATGATAGCTAAACGAATCATACCCTGTCTCGACATTAAAGACGGAAAAACAGTAAAAGGCGTCAACTTTGTCAACATTCGCGACGTCGGAGACCCCGTACAACTCGGTGCCGAATACGCACGCATGGGAGCCGACGAACTCGTCTTTCTCGACATAACAGCAAGCCACGAAGGACGAAAAACATTCGCCACTCTCGTCGAACGAATCGCCCAAAACATCAACATCCCCTTCACCGTCGGTGGCGGAATATCCGAACTCGCCGATGCCGATAGGCTACTCTCCGCTGGCGCCGACAAAGTAAGCGTCAACTCAGCCGCCGTACGCCGACCAGAACTCATATCCGAACTCGCCAACAACTTCGGTAGCCAGTTCGTAACCGTCGCCATCGATGCCCGACAAGAACCCACAGGCGAGTGGATCGTAACCGTCAACGGCGGACGCATACCAACCTCCAAACAACTATTCTCTTGGGCTCTCGAAGCACAAGAACGCGGTGCAGGCGAAATACTCTTCACCAGCATGAACCACGATGGCGTCAAGCAAGGCTTCGCCTGCGAAGCACTCGCACAACTCAGCTCCAACCTCTCCATACCCATCATAGCCTCCGGAGGCGCTGGCACCATGCAACACTTCGCCGACGTCTTCACTCTCGGCAAAGCCGATGCCGGACTCGCCGCCAGCATATTCCACTTCCACGAAATCGACATACCCGACCTCAAAAAATATCTCCACCAGAAAAATATCCCCATCAGATTGCAATAACACATGGATTTCAGCAAAGAAACTAAGGGACTCGTTCCCGCAATCATACAAGACGCCACCACCAACAAAGTACTCATGCTCGGCTACATGAACCAAGAAGCCCTCGACAAAACCCGTGCCGAAGGACGTGTAACATTCTTCAGCCGTAGCCGACAAACACTCTGGACCAAAGGCGAAACCAGTGGCAACTTCCTATCCGTCGTATCCATTGCCGAAGACTGCGACCAAGACGCACTCCTCATCAAGGTCAACCCAGCCGGACCAGTCTGCCACACCGGAGCCGACACCTGCTGGAACGAAGTCAACGAACCCGACGACATCCTCTTCCTCAAAGAGTTGCAAGACTTCATCGACCTCCGCAAACGCGAAATGCCCGACGGATCCTACACCACAAGCCTCTTCAATAAAGGAACCAACAAAATAGCCAAAAAACTCGGCGAAGAAGCCGTCGAATGCGTCATCGGTGCCACCGCTGGCGACGACGAAAACTTCATCTACGAAAGCGCCGACCTACTCTACCACCTCATCGTCATGCTCACACACAAAGGCTATCGCATCGAAGACGTAGCTCGCGAACTCAAAGCACGACACCACTAAACCCTTCACCCATCTCACAATGCTCAATTGCGAAGACATACTGTCGCAATTCGTCAGCCCAACATCGCAACTCTGGCCCATCTTGCTGACGCATAGCCGCTGCGTAGCCGACCTTGCCGTGCGCATCGCACTCGCTCACCCCGAACTCTCGCCCGACATCGACTTCGTCCGCGAAGCCGCCATGCTCCACGACGTCGGAGTCGTACAGACCGACGCACCCTCAATCTATTGCTTCGGCTCACTCCCCTACATCTGCCACGGCATAGCAGGCCGACAACTCCTCGACTCTGTCAACCTCCCACGCCACGCACTCGTCTGCGAAAGACACACTGGCTCAGGCCTCACCACTGACTACATAGTAGCCAACAACCTACCACTGCCACAGCGCGACATGACCCCGCAGTCAGTCGAAGAAAAAATAGTCTGCTTCGCCGACAAGTTCTTCAGCAAAAGCAAAAACCTAACCCAGCAAAAGAGTTTCGAGCGCGCCCTATCCTCCGTAGCCAAATATGGCGACGACTCCCGACAACGATTCCTCCAACTCGACCAACTCTTACACATCGACACACTACAATGAAAGCATCCGACACCTATCGAGTCCCACCATTTCGCTACAACTGTGCCCAAGCCATCGCAGCCAAGTATGCCAGCAAATACGGAATCTCCAAAGACGAAGCCATAGCTCGCTTCGCCACCTGTGCAGCCGGAGGCGCTCCCGGAGGACTCTGTGGTGCACTCTATGCCGCCCAGCAAGCCGACCCAGCCAATGCCGACGCAGCAGCCAACACTTTCGCTGCCCACACAGGCGGACACCTCACCTGTCGCGACCTCAAAACAATCGCACACGTACCCTGTAAAACCTGCATCGACATCGCCGACCAAATACTCGGTGGCGACAACTATGCCTCTCTCGGCAACGAATAAAATCCTCCCACACACAACCACACAACGCACCACACACCAATGCTGACCGAAAAGAGCATAAAAAAACTCAAAACAATAGCCAAACTAATGGTTTCGCTCTTTGCTTTGACTCTCGTTTTCAGTCAGATCGACATCCGTGGCACGTGGCAAACCATCTGCTCCGCCAAGCTGTCTTGGCTCTTCGTAGCCTTGCTCATCTACGTCCTCGCTCTCCTCATCAGTGCCGAGCGTGCACGTATCGTCTTGCTTAGTGTCCCTGTCAACATCTCTCGCCCCATCAACCTCCGACTCTGTTGGCTCGGCATGTTCTACAATTTCTTCCTCCCAGGTGGTGTCGGTGGCGATGGATATAAAGTCTATTGGCTCCATCGCCGACACGACGTCTCCATGCGATCCGTCGTCGAAGCACTCCTCACCGACCGACTCAGCGGACTTACCGCCATCTGTTTCTACTCCGTCGCCT
>CALAVC010000226.1 GCA_937892095.1 uncultured Bacteroidales bacterium
TAACCACCCCCTCTGAAGATTGCCTACTGTTGCATTATCAACTTGAACTTAGGTAGTGACGTTGATATAATTTACAATTTTGTTGTTAAAAGCAAAAAGGGTTTGAATGAATAAGTGGATAAAGTATAGTATATTGTATGCTAACCAGCGCTCATATCTTGACGACTTGTTTCGTGTATACCCCACAATACCCGAGGGGATAAGAGATATAGACGAGGAGAAATGGTCGAGAGTTGGAAACTTACAGTAGTGCCAACATTATAAGTGCTCTTGTTTTACGCGATTTTCTGTACTCGATATGAAAAACATCCTTATACACAGCGATAACTTGCAAGGACTGCAATATTTGATTGACAAAGGATACACTGGCAAAGTAGACTTGGTGTACATAGACCCACCTTTTGCAACGGGAGGAAATTTTACGATTACAGACGGCAGAGCATCGACGATTAGCAACTCGCGTAAAGGTGAAATTGCGTATTCTGACATGTTGAAAGGGAAGGAGTTTATTGATTTTTTACGCGAGAGACTCGTTTTGATAAAAGAACTACTATCGCCAATGGGTTCTATATATTTACACATAGACTATAAAATTGGTCATTACGTCAAAGTGATGATGGACGAAGTATTTGGCATAGAAAATTTCAGAAACGACATAACGCGAGTAAAATGCAATCCTAAAAACTTCAAAAGGATTGGCTATGGGAAACATCAAGGATATGATCTTGTTCTACACCAAAACGAATAAATCGATATGGAACGAGCCTTATCAACCATACACAGAGGAAGACTTAGAAAATCTGTATGCACTAAAAGACAAGAATGGTAGACGATATACGACCGTGCCAATACATGCACCTGGCGAAACAGAATATGGGGAATCGTCGATGGCATTTAGAGGTATTTATCCACCAAAGGGTAGACATTGGCGCACAGACGTGGCAACGCTTGAAAAATGGGATGAAGAAGGCTTGATTGAATGGTCGGCAAACGGTAATCCACGAAAGAAAATATATGCAGATGAACGTAAAGGGAAAAGGGTACAAGACATTTGGGATTTTAAAGATCCAATGTACCCCATTTACCCAACGGAGAAGAATCTGGAACTGCTTGAATTGATAAAAAAGACCTCTTCGAATGCGGATAGCTTAGTAATGGATTGTTTTGCAGGTTCTGGTACAACACTAAAAGCTACGAACCGATTGGGAAGAAATTGGATTGGAATTGATCAATCGGAGATTGCAATAGAGACCATAAAAAACAAGCTGCAATTACATAAAACAGAAGGGTTGTTCTCGAATAGCAACTCGTGCGAAATTATTGATTTGAGCAAAAAGAATAATGTTGGTTAGGAAAGGTAAGAGATGTATTGGGGATAGGAGATAAGGCGACCACCCATTGAGGCGAGGTGTGGCGTATGGTATTGGCAATCGATGATATAAGCACCATCGAGGTTTTGTAGGTGGTGGGCAAGATTGACAAGAGCAAATTTGGAAGCATTAGGGAGAATTGAGAACATGCTTTCGCCACAGAAACAGTGTCCGACAGATACACCATAGAGTCCGCCTATGAGATTACCATTGGTCCAAACTTCGACGCTGTGCGCATGCCCGAGTTGATGGAGACGGATATAGGAGCTAATCATTTGTGGTCCGAGCCATGCGTATTTGCTTTTTATCCGATTGTTATGAGTGGCACATCCTCGAATTATAGCCTCGAAATTGGTATCGAAAGTAACGTGATAGCGTCCACTATTCATAAGCGAACACATGGAGTGCGAGATATGGATTTCTTGTGCAAAGATGACAAATCGTTGGAGTGGGCAAGACCACGTGATTGGTTCGGAACGAAAAGAAAAGAATGGGAAAATACCTTTCTGATATGCGGCGACGAGCCTTTCGGGGCTGAGGTCGCCACCGATAGCAATTGTGTCGCCCAAGTCGCCATAATTGAGGAACGTGTTGTCTATTTTTGCGTTGGAGGGAATCGAGTTAGACAACTCGCTATACGCGAGCATAGGGTCGGGGAAAGAGACGTCGGGGTCGTTAGGTGTAAATATTTTTATGCGCATGGCTATGCCCTACTATGATTTGGCATTCTTTCGTGAAATACGTAGTCGGTAGCCAAGATTCCACTCTATAAAGTCGGCCTTTGAGAGTTGATGGGCATAGATGTTTACACCAGCTTGCAATCCGCAATTGAATGAATACTTGACGCCCATGCGCTGAAAAAGTTTCTTCTTTTGTTGTGAGATTCCCTTTGGTTGATATAGATAGACACCGAGTTGCGTGGGTATGCTGAGGTTGGCAATGCAGAACTCGTGGCTGGCAACGAGACCAAAGTTGAAACGCTTGCGAGTGGGACCGAGAATTACTTCGACATCGTCGCCGACTGTGCGAGTGTCGGAGCCGAGCCACTCGTCGTAGGTGACACTAACGCCAAGGCCATATTTACCCTTGTGGCAATATTGGTGTAGATAGACGACTTGTAAGGTGGAGACCATATAGCGAGAGCCAAGTTTAAATTCGCTTGTCAGTTCGGGGTGAAGTGTCGTATCGCATTCATAGCGTTTGACGCCCATGCCAAACGTAAAGTCAATTTCGTTGTCTTTCTTCTTGGGTAGAATATTTTTGGTGGGGTATGATTCGGGATTGAGCAAATAGGTTAGACGTGCTCCGACCGACATAAGGTTGAGACCTTTGTTGGGCTTGCGGACGGCACCATTGCTAAAATGCGTAAAGCCAGCCCCGAGACCTATTTGAGCGTTCGATGTAAGAGCATAGGAATAGTCGAGACCGAGACCAAGATGTGCAGTTACGGGTGAACCGATTGTTATATTCTTGGGGTTGGTTTGCTCGTCATAGCAATGCCAATTGGTTGCAAGTCCGAGTTCTATGTTGTAGCGAAAGGTGTGGCGGAAGTCTGCAGAACGGAAGAATGTGCCACGATAGAACCCGAAAAGCGACCACGGACGACCGATTTCTGCTCGATTGTCGAGCGTAGCGGTATAGACACCCACGCCGTAGGACGGGAAATCATATAGTTGTTGCCATTCTTTGCTACCTCGCGATTGGAGACCGACCTCGAGCATATAGGCGTAATATTCGGTCATTGGTGTAGAGTGAAGATTGTCCCCTTTGAGGAAATCGTTGGTTTGAATTATCTGACCAAGGTCGGCGCGAAAACTCAGAAATGGGATGCTTTTGTTGTCCTCATACTGAGCTTCGGCTATAGTTGCAAAAAAGAGTAATAGTGTGCAGAGATAATAATTTAGATTGCGATGTGTCATTTATTTTAGGAGTGCGTGATTGTCGTATGCTCCTTTGCGGAATTTTTCGTAGAGTTCGCAGAGCGTGCTAACTGTATAATTTACGTCTGTCATGGTGTGGCTGGCAGTAGGCATCAGACGCAACATGAGAGAACCCTCTTCGACAACGGGATATTTGACGATGGTGCTAAATATTCCATAATTTTCGCGCATGTCCATAATCATATTGAGTGCGGGGTTTATACGCTGGTCGTCGGGCACATCGGGGCTGACATTGATTGGAGCGATGTAGACGGGCGTTATGGCCGACTGCGTGTTGCCAAGGTCGAAGCCTGCGCTACGGAGTCTGGACTGCAAAGAAGATGTTATCTCCCACAAACGTGTACGTCGTTCAGGTTGGGACTTGATTATTTCGAGACGTTTGCGAAGCCCTATGACCATTGCAATGGGCAAGCTCTCGTCGAATATTTGCGAGCGCATGTTGTAGCGTAAAAAGTTGATAACCTTTTCGGAGCCTGCGACGAAAGCACCAATGCCAGCCATTGTCTTAGCAAAAGAGCCAAAGATTATATCGACATCGTCATTGACACCTTGCGCTTCGGCTGTTCCTCGTCCACATTCGCCAAGCACACCAAAACCATGTGCATCGTCGACGAAGAGTGTAAAGTCGACTTCATTTTTCAGTGCGACTATTTGTGCGAGAGGGCTCACTTCGCCACTCATGTCGAAGACACCATCGGTGATA
>CALAVC010000227.1 GCA_937892095.1 uncultured Bacteroidales bacterium
ATAATATGGTATGAGCCTTATTTTTTTCTTCTGACTTGTTGTCGATGCTTTACGATAGAGCGTATTGGTCCAAGAGGTCTCATTACGAACCAAGACTTCACCCTCAAGACCAACGACACGATGTCCGTCGATAGTCATCTCAACTGGCGTAAAAGCACCATTTGAGGGTATGATAACGTTATCTATATCTAAGTCCTCAATGTCCTGACTTTCAACGCAATAAACTACCGGACCACGCATGACAGCCACCTGACCACGACTCTCCTCTACAAGAGGATTTGCTTCCACGATTTGCGCGTCCATCGGCATGCTGAGCACAATCTCGTCGCCAACAGTCCAAACGTCTTCTATCGTCAAATAATCCTGTGGTCGCGCACTTATTATCTTACCCTTGTAAGTACACTTAACATCGCTCGAACACCAACCCGGCACACGCAAAGCAAACGTCATCTTTGCGTTTTTCTTTACACCTTTTGCCCGTTTTATGTTCTCAATTTTTATGCTGACCTTACCGTCCCACGGGTAATCGGTCGTTTGACGCAATGTTACCTCACCAAAGTTTTCAACTTTCAATTGAGCAGTGTTGGCGCCATATAGATTAACAAACACTTTGCCTCGACCCACACTATATGCATAGTTATGCGTCTGACAAAGAGTACGAAGTGTATTGGGTGGACAACAAAAACAACTTATATATTCTTTTCGTTCTTTGGGCCAACGAAGTTTGTATGGCAATTCGTCTGTCATTCGCATAGGGTTAGTATAAAAATACCTGCGTCCGTCAAGCGAAATGCCACTGAGTATGCTGTTGTAAAAACACGTTTCCACAACGTCAGCATACTTAGCTTCACCAGTGGCCACAAACATACGCCAATTAAAGAGCATGTTGCCAATGTTGGCACACGTCTCGTTATGAGCCGTCGAGTGTGGTAGCTGATAGGGTCGACCAAAACTTTGATGAACTTTCTGAATGCTATCGGGTGTATAGTTGGTGCCGTCGGGCGACGTCCCGTCGTACAAAGCTCCACAACCACCTGTTATGTACATTTTCCTGTTCACAATATCTTGCCATATCGACGTCAGATTTTTCATCAGTTGCTCTTCGCCTTTCTCAATGTAGAGGTCTGCCACGCCAGCATATAAGTATGTCGAACGCACAGCATGTCCCATAGCTTGATATTGCTCGCGAAATGGCACACGATCTTGGTTGTCATCTGTCCCATTTTCAACCATCCCCCTTATGTCGATAAAGTGCTGAGCGAGTTCCAAATATTTCTTATCGCCCGTCTCACGATAAAGCTCTGCAATGGCCATATAATGACTCGGGCAAATGGCATTTCGAGCCAATTCGTCGCTCGCTCTGTTATAGAACTCAATCAAGAAGTCGGCAGCCTTTATGCCAGCCTCGTAGAGTGTCGTTTTACCCGTGGCTCTTTTGTGGATTATGCCAGCCGTAATGAGGTGCCCCAAGTTATACGTCTCAAAATTTAATCTATTGCCAAAAGCACCATCATCGGCCTTGCCTGTTGCCGTGCCAATCACAGTATTGTCTGCCTCGGCTTGCATTGCCTTACGCTTATTACGCTCCGCTATTATCACAGGCGTATGGATGTATCCGTCGGCACGCTGACTCTTAACAACACAACCTATGAACCTGTCCATAATTTCGGCAAGCTCGGGGTCATGATTAACTGCATAGACCGAGGCTACAGCTTCAAGCCACTTATACATGTCGCCATCATGAAATGGAGGTCCGTGGTGTACGCCCTCTTTTTCGCCACTCGCAATCAAAAAATTATTCCAGCCTTTCCCATAATCCGTTTGCCAAGTTTTCCACATATTCTTTACACCGTCTTCACTGAGTGTCTTGAACCAATCTGCCCAAAAGCCATCTGTCCACACAACCTTCCCAAGTTCACTTGCAGACATCACTGCGTGTTCGCTCGCATGAGTGTCTGTCATTCCTTGCGACATCATTGCGTTTGCCATTAAAACGCAAAAAGCAGTTGTTACTATTCTTTTCATTCTGTTTCGTTTACTGTTTCTTATTCTTTCGTAAACGAAATTAATAATTTATTTGCACATGTCAGTTTTGCCGACAATATCCATTATCATATCTTTGTTTACCAAAACATCAAAACACATCAACGTGAAGAAATTTTTCCTATTCTGTCTTTCACTCTTCCCACTCGCAGCCACATCACAAAACATCGAAATTTCTGGCGTCATTCTCGACTCACTCAGTCTCACAGCGATACCTTATGCCACCATTGGACTTTTTTCTGTTGCCGACAGCACTCCACGTGGCGCAACCATTTCAGACACAACTGGAGTTTTTTCACTCAAAACCAACAGAAATGGTCGGCACACCCTAATCATCACATCGCTCGGCAAGCAGACATACCGCAAACCCATATACATGAGAAAAGGGAAATCTTAATGTCGGAAAAATTTTAATTGCCGACGACACACAAAACACGCTTAAACATATCGGGCAAAATGCGTCATTTCGACATTCGAAGCAAAGTCTCCGACCAAAAGCGTTCTACTTGGAAACCTCGTCTTTTCACCAATGTGCAGCAAGACCTCCCACACGACATAAATCTTATGGCCGCCTTTGCAATCGAGGGCGGACAAGTCAGCCTACAAAAAGAGTCCAACGTATTCACTGCCGCAATGTTCAACGCTTCACATTCGTTTGCCAACGGCAAATTTCATATCGGTCTGAACGCAGCTTCACCTCTCAAATCAAGTGGCAAAATCGAAATGATTGAAAAAACTACCACAGACAGCTATACTTCAGAATCTCACACACTATACCCAGTCAGACGCATAGCCTGTAGCTTCACATACAATTTTGGCAACACCACAGTTCGCGAACGAAGCAATCGCACCAACATCAACGAAGATGACAGCTCCTCTCGTCGAAACTCACAACCAATGATGTAGTTACGCTTTTTTAACAACATCATAACTTTTTTATTTTGACGATAATTAAGACCTTTGCACCGAATTGAAATCTCGTATCATAAAATGAAGAAAAATTTTAGCCTGACTATTCTCCTAACTTGCGTTCTGTTGTGCGTCATAGTAGCCATCGTTATTGTTGGAGCTCTTCTGCCCGAAAAAAATGAAGTCATTCAAGGTGAAATTGAAATGACAGACTATCGAGTCAGCAGCAAGGTTCCCGGACGTGTAAAAGAAATCCGCGTATCTGAAGGCGACTTTGTCCACAAAGGCGACACACTCGTCATCCTCGAAGCTCCCGAAGTCGAAGCTAAACTTAGTCAGGCTAACGCAGCCCTCGAAGCCGCACAAGCCATCGAACAAAAAGCCAAAGCAGGCGCGCGTGCTGAACAAGTGCAAGCCGCCTACGAGATGTGGCAAAAAGCAAAAGCAGGTCTCGACGTTGCACAAAAAACCTACAACAGAGTCATAGACCTCTATGCCGATAGCGTCATAAGCGCACAAAAACGCGACGAAGCCGAGGCCAACCTCAACGCCATGAAAGCCACCGAGCATGCCGCCAAAAGCCAATACGACATGGCCGTCAACGGTACACAACGCGAAGACATCGAAGCCGCCCAAGCACAAGTCAATCGTGCACGTGGTGCTGTCAGCGAGGTAAATTCTTACGTTAGCGAGACCATTCTAACCGCTCTCGAAGATGGTTCAGTAACTGAAATATTTCCCGAACTTGGCGAACTCGTTGGCACAGGCTCCCCTCTACTCAACGTTGCCATGACCAATCAAGTGTGGTTCACCTTCAATATCCGCGAAGACCTACTTGCAGGTCTATCTGTTGGCAATCAATACAAGGCCTACATCCCCTATCTCGACAAAGAAGTCGACATCAAAATCACACGTATGAAAGACGTCGGCACCTATGCAATCTGGAAAGCAACAAAAGCTCTCGACCAATACGACCTCAAAACTTTCGAAGTAAAAGCCGTACCCATCAACATTGCCGACGTAAGTGGCGTATGCGAAGGCATGACTGCCATTTTCCGCAAGTAATCTTTAAGGGGAAAAACAATCATGTTAAGCGTCTTCAAAGATCGTGCAATGCGCGTATGGCGTATAGCCATGCGTGAGGTTCGCACTTTTGAGCACCGACCTCTGCTCATTTTCTGCATGCTTATCGCCCCCATCTTCTGTGTCTTCTTTTTTACCGACATGATGAGCGAAGGTCTGCCAGCAAAGCTACCCGCAGGTCTTGTCGATGAAGACGACACACAAACAACCCGACAAATTGTGCGCATCCTCGGCAGCATGCGCACAACGGACCTTTCCAAACGATATGCAACATTCTCCGACGCACATGCTGCTATGCTACGCGGAGAAATATATGCTTTTATGTACATTCCCGCTGGCACCACACAAGAAGCCATCGCAAGCCGACAACCTAAGATTTCGTTCTATACCTCCGACGTATTCTTCTTGCCAGCATCACTGCTTATGAAAGACTTGCGGACCATCTCCGAGATGACAGGTATGGCCATAACCCGAGCAACACTGCAAGCCAAAGGACTCAACAATGGTCAGATAATGGGAGTTCTGCGTCCAATAGTGGTCGAGGCACACCCTCTCACCAATTCATATCTCAACTATTCCATACTCCTCACCAACGGCATAGTGCCAGGCATAATAATCATACTCATCCTCCTCACAACAGCCTATGCCATCGGCATGGAGTGGAAACGAGGCACACAAAAATCTGTTTTCCGACATTTAGCCGACAACAGTGTCCCCATATTCCTCACTGGCAAATTATTGCCACAAACCATTCTCTATACGCTACAATTTTGGGCAATGTATGTCTACCTCTACGTCATTCTCGACTTCCCATGCCTTTCCGGGATGATTCCAATGATGCTCATTGCCTTCATCACTGTCCTCGCTGCACAAGCCTTCTCCGTTGTCGTCTTCGGCATCTTTGCTGGTCAAATGCGCCTCTCGATGTCTGCTTGCGCACTCTTTGGCGTGCTATCCATCTCGCTCGCCGGATTCTCCTACCCCACGACAGCCATGTATCCCGTCCTCCAATGGGTAGCCAGCTTATTGCCTCTACGCAACTACTTCCTCCTCTACGCCAATCAAGCCCTCAATGGGTATCCCATCGTCTACGCTTGGCAGCCACTCCTTATGATGTTCGTCACCATGGCTCTTCCGCTACTCTTCCTCCGACGCTATCGCACAGCCCTCACGCAAATAGACTACAAACCCTAATCTCGCAGCAATGAACGACATAGCCAAAGTCTGGTGGCACGAACTTGGTGAAGTATTTCACGATGGTGGCATAATAATTTTCGTCATCATCCTACCCCTTTTCTATCCCCTACTCTACGCCATTGTCTACGGCACAGAAGTCGCACGCGACGTGCCCATTGCCATAGTCGACGATAGCCATACAGCCCTCTCACGCTCTTTTGTTCGTGCCATCGATGCCTGTCCCGAGACTCAAGTCTTTGCCAAGTGCGCCAACATGTCCGACGCTCGACACCTACTCATGAAACGCGATGTCTACGGAATAGTACACATTCCCACGACTTTTGAATCCGACATCCGTGATGGTCGCCAAACCTACGTAGGTGCCTACTCCGACGTCAGCTCTATGATCTACTACAAAAATCTGCTCCTACCCTGCACCAACGTATCACTCGAGTTTAATCGCAACATAAAAATCGACAAACTCTCGTCCGCCATGTCCGACCGCGAACAAGCAGTCGCCAAGATGCCAATCGACTATCAACACGTCATGCTCTACAACCCACAAGGCGGATTCGATAGCTTCATTTTGCCACCCGTCCTCATGCTCATCGTACAGCAAGCCATGCTTTTGGGCATTGGCATGGCCATGGGGCGCGTCCGCGAAAACAACCATGGCTATGCCGTTCCACAATCCCTATCCACCGTTAACCCACTCAAAATAATTTTCGGCAAACTATTCTTCTACGTCCCACTATTCGTTGTCCTCGCGCTCTACATGCACATTGGCGTAACCCACATGTTTCGCCTACCCGAGCTTGGCCACTATCTCACCGCCATCGCCTTCCTCATACCCTACGTCGTCGCTTGCTGCCTACTCGGACTCTCACTTTCTGCATTCCTCTACCGTCGCGAAGACACAATTCTGCTATTCGTCTTCATGTCCGTCCCCCTACTCTTCCTTAGCGGCGTATCATGGCCTGGTAGCAACATGCCTCTATTCTGGAAAATATTTGGTAGCATATTCCCCTCCACCTATGGTCTACCTGCCTACGTCCGCATATCTTCCATGGGAGCCACCATCTCCGACGTCTCTCCAGAAATGATTCACATTTGGATTCTCATTGCCGTCTATTTCATCATATCCTGCATATTTACCTCTCGCCAAATGTCTCGAATAAGGAGACAGAACTGACGGTAAATAAAACTCTTTCCCTCCCCAAATCAATTTCAACGTCAAACACCTTTCCACTCATAATTATTATTTATAAATTTGCTTTGTTGGTAACCCAACAAAGCAAAAAATCGTACACACAAGCACAATAGTTGACACAATTTTAGCTCTCTCTAAAATGTCGAAACTAAACAAGCGCACACACAACAGCCTGAGTATTAGCAATTTAGCTAACACTTGGGGAGTTAAAGATTTGGCTACAAACCAGTTTTGGACACAACAATCCGAGATAAAACACAATGGTTCGTCTTGCGAGTCAAGTGGCGACACGAGTTCGATGTCGCACAACTCCTCACACAGCAAGGCGTTGAATCTTTTGTCGCCAAACGCATAGAACTTGTAAGTACACCCTCAGCACCCCGACACAAACAAAAAAAGGAAGTCGTCGTAATCCCCGAAATAGTTTTCGTCCATTCAACGCACAGATTCCTCAACGATTTCCTACGCCTACTCACCGTTCGACATCACTACGTTGTCTACTTCGCAACGACAACCGACAATGCACACCGAACCATAATGATTGTCCCCGACAAGCAAATGGAAAGTTTCATCCAAGTAGCCAAGCACTACGAACAAGACATTCGCTACTTCTCTCCCGATGATCTTTCGCTCTCCCAAGGCGACACGGTGCGCATCTGTGGCGGACCATTCGATGGCGCCATTGGCACACTCACTCGCATAAAAGGGCAACGCGACAAACGCGTCTTCGTCAAAATAGAAAACATAGCCACAGTCGTAACTGCAGCCCTCGAACCAGAATATATCGAAGTACTTTCCTCTGCGCACACCCCAAAATCTAAGCGCACCAACATATCATAATACAAAGCAGTTCGCTCAATGAAAATTGCAGTCGTAGGCACCGGATACGTCGGACTCGTCTCTGGCACTTGTTTTGCCGAAATGGGCGTAGATGTTACTTGCATCGATGTCGACACCGCCAAAATCAACGCACTTATTGCTGGCGAGATACCCATCTACGAACCAGGACTCGAAGAACTCGTCAATCGAAATGCTCGCGAAAACAGACTACACTTCACGACCAAACTTGCCGACTGCATCAACGACGTCGAAGTTGTTTTTAGTGCCGTTGGCACTCCTCCCGACGAAGATGGCAGTGCAGACCTACGCTACGTCATCGAAGTGGCTCGCACCTTCGGACGCACAATCAACAAATATGCAGTACTCGTTACCAAATCAACCGTGCCCGTTGGTACAGCAGCACGAGTAAAAGCCACAGTAAACGAAGAACTTCAAAAACGCGGTATAAACATACCCTTCGATGTCGCCTCCAATCCCGAATTCCTCAAAGAAGGCGCAGCCATAAAAGACTTTATGAGTCCCGACCGCGTCGTAGTCGGTGTCGATAGCGAACGAGCAAAAGACCTAATGACAAAGCTCTATCGCCCATTCCTACTCAACAACTTCCGCGTCATTTTCACGGACATACCATCGGCCGAGATGATAAAATATGCAGCCAACTCCATGCTTGCCACACGCATATCATTCATGAACGACATTGCCAACCTATGCGAACTCGTAGGTGCCGATGTCAACATGGTCCGCAAAGGCATTGGCTCCGACTCTCGCATAGGCTCCAAGTTCCTCTACCCAGGTTGTGGATATGGAGGCTCTTGCTTTCCCAAAGATGTCAAGGCACTCATCAAAACGGCCGAACAAAACGGATACTCAATGCGAGTCCTCAAAGCCGTCGAAGATGTCAACCAGTCGCAAAAAGAAATACTTTTCCATAAACTGACGAAGCTCTTCCCCGAAGGACTCAAAAACAAAAACATTGCCATTTGGGGACTTTCTTTCAAGCCCGAAACCGATGACATGCGCGAGGCTACATCGCTCGTAATGATTAAACGACTCACCGACTCTGGTGTCAACATCAAAGTCTTCGACCCAGTTGCTATGCCCGAATGTCGCCGACGAGTAGGCAACGTCGTCTCATACGCTGTCGACATGTACGACGCCACCCTCGATGCCGACGCACTACTCCTCCTCACCGAATGGAAACAGTTTCGCATGCCTGCATGGGCTGTCATTCGAAAATCCATGCGCACTCCCCTCATTCTCGATGGTCGAAACATCTACGATCTCGCCGAACTCTCCGAATTTGGCTTCGCCTATCACTCAATTGGTCGATAAACAAACCTAATATGTCTGAAATTCAACAACCACTCAATCTAAGCCAAAGACAAACCCTTTTGTTTATGGCCTTGTCAGTTGTACACGACTTCTGTACTGCCAACCAAATAAATTATTCGCTCGCCTATGGCACTCTCCTCGGTGCCGTTCGTCATAAAGATTTCATTCCTTGGGATGATGACGCTGACATTTTTATGCCTCGCCATGATTACGAAAAATTAGTAACCACATTCAAACATCCAGACTATTATATTTCATCATACCAAACAGACACTTCTTGCGAATCACGCTACGCGTTCTTATGCGATAAACGAATTTCATACATTCATCATAATAGTCTCCGGTTCCCAGCTCTCGACATATTCCCTGTAGACAATGTCCCCATTAACATCGACAAAAAAAAATTCGCCGAAAAAATATATCTATTGTCAAACAATATAGTTTGTACACGCCACGCCTACAAAAACGCATATAACATATTACGGGGTTTTGCCTCTTTTACGTATTACAAATTTAAATATCCACATACAAGGAAGTTCGCCATATCACAATTTGAAAACTTGCTTACAGAAAGTCGGAATCAACCTGTACAATGCTTATTAGATTTTTCAAATTATTACATCGGACCAGACAAATTCTTTTTCCCAACAGATTTATTCGATAATTATTGCGACATCGATTTTCACGGCAAGACATTTCGATGCATAAAGTCCTACGATAAATTTCTCACGTTACGATATGGTGATTATATGACACTTCCACCCATCGAACAGCGCGTCGGCGGACACATAGGCAACGTATACGTCAAGAAAGAATACTCCATAATCATATAAATAAGTAGAGAGACTAAACCATTCTATGAAAAAAATAGGCATTATATCACTCTTCGGTTTCCACAACTATGGTTGCCTCCTTCAATGTTTTGCCCTCCAAACAATATTAAAATCCTTGGGACACACTCCAACCCATATCGTTTTCACCGATGAAAAAATCAAAAACAAACCTCTTTTTAAAAGAGTTCGAACATTCTTGGGCAAAATAAGAAATTCTTTCAAAACTAAGGAGCTCAAAAAATTTGCCGATAATTTTATCGAATACAGAAACGTAAAAACAGAAGAGGCAACCAGTATTGCCAAAGACTACGATGCCTTTATCGTCGGCTCCGACCAAATTTGGCGTCCAAGGTTTGTAACGTTTGGAATACAAAACGCTTTTTGCTCTTTTGCCGCCCCAGAATCTAAACCATGCATTTCATACGCTGCATCCTTTGGCTCAGAAGAATGGGAGTATTCCGAGCAACAAACCAAAGAATGTGCTCAGCTCGCCAAACAATTCAAGGCAATCTCTGTTCGCGAAGCCTCCGCCGTACAGCTATGTAAAGAACACCTCGGTGTCGAAGCCACCCATATTCTCGACCCTACCCTCTTACTTACATCCAACGACTACAAAAAAATCATACCACAAAAACTATTATCCACCAAGGCCAAAACAAATAAGAAAAAAGTTTTTGCTTTCTTCTTAGACCAAACAAAAGAAAAAGAAACTCTCGTAGACACCTTTTTGCAAGAAAACGACTATACCCAACTCTCTTCCTACTTAGTAAACAGCGAAAAATTAGTTCTTCGATCCTTTCGCAAATATAGCCTATACCCAGCCGTCGAAACGTGGCTTTCCAACTTTGCCAATGCCGATTTTGTCATAACCGATTCTTTCCACGCCTGCGTATTTTCCATCATATTCCGCAAGCCTTTCATCTGTTATGCCAACGTTGCTCGTGGCAACGCTCGAATACCAAGCCTACTTTCCATGTTAGGAATTGCGCCCACTCACCTCATATCGTCATTATCCGAACTACAACCAGCCTCAACCTACGCCCTGCCATCCGATATTGACGAAACACTAACTTCCCTTCGTCAATTCTCCATCAATTGGTTAAGTTCTAACCTTCAAGATTGATACTACACTATGAACAAAGAACCCATTGTTTCCATTATTGTCCCAATCTTTAATACTGGTAATTTTCTATCTCGTTGCCTAAATTCAATCATCACACAAACTTACAGCAACATTGAAGTCATATTGGTAAACGATGGTAGTACCGACAATTCTGAGATAGTCTGCAAAGAATATGTAGAAAAAGATTCTCGCATAAAATACTTCTACAAAGAGAACTCTGGTGTTTCCGCCACCCGAAACCTTGGACTCGACAATGCCACTGGTGAATACTTTACGTTCTGCGACTCCGATGACGAATACTACCCATACACCATACAAACACTTTTAGACGTATACAACGCCGACAAAACGACAGAGTTCGCTATCGCTCCATTTCTTAAAATTTCCACGAATGGCAATTGGCAATCAAAATTACCTAACAAAATCACCAAATATCAAATTATAAACCATCAAATTACAGATATGCAATTTACCATATGTTCCTCTCTATTCCGAAATTGTCCCATTCGTTTCAATGAATCCGTAGGTATTTGTGAAGATAAACTTTTCATTGTAGAATACGTTGCCAAGTTTGTCTCAAACACACACAGCCGCATAGGCATAGCGACACGACCAACATACAAGTACTACAATAACCCAAATTCTGCAACTGGAAATACCGCAAATCCCAAATATCTAACGTCTCTTTCTGCCTATGTCAATATGAATAACCTTGTAAAAAAATACGGAAACATATCAAATTTACATTGGGTAAGATATTATTCAGTCAAAAGATATCTCACATGCAAATATCTTTGTAATCAATTGTATACAAACGCCCCTGACACCTTAAAAAAAAACTTAACTATTCTTAAAACTCAACTCAACAGCGTTGTTCCGCTATTCTCACAAGCTATATATTTCTTTCATTTATGCGTTCTACACCCAATAGCAAGAAAATTGCGAACGATATACAGAGAGCTAAATTAATAACAACAGAAAACAATAAGTCAGCAATAAAATTCCCTAACGCACAAAAAAAATGGAAAAAAGACTAAATGTCATCCTTTCTACAAATGGACCTCTACATTTATGCAAGGCTGCCAACTATATTTCTAAACTCGTAGACTTAACGGTTATTCAAGCCTTTATACCACGCTGTTGGAATAAATGGTTAATACCTTTTTTTTCTGTCATTGTTGGACGAGATTTAAGTAAATCATTCGCAAAACGCGAGATAAAAAATGTTTCTAAAAACATCTCTATTGGTATACCTGAATTTTTATGGGTAATGACAAAAAAAATGGGATTTTCCAATAGTACGATCGAACCTATATGTGCAACAATGTATGGATTTATAAGTAAATTTCTTTTACAGAAAGCCGACATATTTCATGTTCGGAGTGGTAGCGGAGCTGCTGGCGCAATTAAAAAAGCACGAGTCCTTGGGGCTAAGATTATAGTTGACCACTCCATTGCACACCCTGATTTTATCGATAAGACATTAGAAGAAGAATATGAGACAAGTTTGTTAGAAAATGGCATATCAACAAAGAATCCATTTTGGAAAGAAATTGTAAATGAATGCACTGAAGCAGACGTTATCCTTGTTAATTCAGAATTCGTAAAAAAAACGTTTCTCAGATATGGTTTCGAAACAAAACAATTTGCAATAATAACTCAAGGAACTCGTTCCGATTTCTTCTATCTGAAAAAAGATTACAACACCCACGCACCTATTAGGTTATTGTTTACAGGCTCATTTGATTTTAGAAAAGGTGCAGTATATATGCTAAAAGCACTTTGTTTTCTAGATAGTATAAATTTCAAATATGAGTTTATAGTTCTCGGTACCTATAACCAAAATCTTATAGAAAAATATAGTCCTATTGGTTTAAAAGCCGTGGGGTACGTTCCTCAAGACGAGTTGAAAGAGTACCTTTCCACTTCCGATATGTATATATTCCCAAGCCTTTGTGAAGGTTGCGCAAGTTCAGGACTTGAAGCAATGGCTGCGGGTCTTCCTGTTATTGCAACCGAAAATTCAGGTTTACCCATCACAAACAATGAAAATGGAATCATCGTCCCGATAAAAGATAGTCAAGCAATAGCAAATGCGATTTTATTACTTTCTACAGATCACGAACTTCGCACAAAAATTGGCAAAAATGCTGCAAACTTAATCGCAACCAAATTTACTTGGGAGCAATACGCAGAAAAAGTCGTTAATTTATACTACAGCGTATTGGATTAAAACTGACGAAAACATGTTTCTCGATGGTCTCATTACCCCAAATAATCAAACAAAATTTAAACGATTTCAGAGCATATGAAATTGCGTTATTTGCCCTTGGTTATGCCAATTCCTTTCGTTTCTTAACGCCCATAGGACAATTATACTTTTCTGAAATATATCTTATAACTTGTGGAATACCATTGTTCCGTTTTTACACAAAAACTCCTATCTTCAAAAAGATTGCTTTCATATTCGTCTTGTGTGTATGTACACACGTAATCCCAGAAATCATTCACTCTACGCCAAGTATACATTTGTTTAAAAGGGGGTGTTTATTTTTGTTTTCTTTTTTGCATATAACGTTTCTCTATCATCGAATAACCTCAGCTCCACACATAATTGTAGTTTATCTCGTGGCAAATGCATTTCGATATATATGGTTAGATTATGGTTATGTCGATTTAGACATTGAAGATATGAGTATGGCATACCTTAAATTTCACTTGGTATTTGGAGTGTTCTATGCGATGTCTGCGATTTACATCCTATTTGGACTTAACATAAATACAACTATA
Source organism: uncultured Bacteroidales bacterium (assembly GCA_937892095.1). GTDB lineage: Bacteria > Bacteroidota > Bacteroidia > Bacteroidales > Marinilabiliaceae > W3P20-009. The sequence continues at coordinate 13,340 of CALAVC010000227.1, forward strand.
ATCGGTTGCACACTTGGTGTAATTATGTTAATGGCAGGCTCTCGTTCTGCAGGTTTCATTTTATCAACAGCCCCATTAATTGCACTATACCTTTCAAAAAACACGATTTCAATATCACCCAAACGTATATTAAAATCGATTGTTACAGCATCTATATTTTTTTACATTCTATTTGCGATATTTGTAACACTATCACTGAACGGAACTCTTAACAAAGGCAATACAGCACAAGTTTTTAGTCTAAAAAATCCATACAACATAATTGAATATTACACAAAAGGAAGGTCTGACAATGCCAAAGCTATAGAAATTGGGTGCGATAATCCGTTAATAGGAATAGGTATGGATGCCATAGATAAAGACTTAAAGTATTCTACAACCGAAAATGGTAAGTTATCTCGTTCTGCAATAAAAAATGAAAAAAGTGGTAAAGAAACAAAAATTCCACTTCATTCATACCTTTGGGGTGCATTTGCCGAATCTGGTATACTTGCTCTACTTGCATATTTCTATTTATTACTATATATGTTTCGCCTATCTATTAAATATATAAACCATATAGACAATAGATTACGTTATATTTTCGCTTACTCCATTATAATGATTAGTTTCGAATTAATAACAGCTCCCCCAGGTAATCTACGATACCTTATATCTTCTCTACTAGCACTCTTTCTATTCTGTTGTTTCATATCAGAAAGACAAGTAACACAACATCTCTCTCAAACCAATTCCCATCCACAACCCAATGTAGCACCATAAGCTATGCGTGTTTTACACTACATACCCTCAATCGACCGAGCTTCAGGTGGCGTCGGTTCATATCTCCAACTTCTCGCACAAGGTCTCGGACAGTTGTGCGAACTACATGTAGTTACGCATACATCAGACAACGAGCTACACATCCCAAATGCAACCATACACTACATACCCAAGCAAATAAAGTCTGTCTTAAAAATCAGACGAGAGTTCATCTCACTATGCCAATCCATACAACTATACATCTTCCACTCCAACTGTTGTTGGCTACCGCTTAGTGCCCTAACAACTTTTGGGGCCAAATCACAGGGTCTACCAATCGTCTACTCTCCTCATGGCATGCTCGAACCTTGGATTTTAAGCCGAAACTACTATACGCGCAAACTTCCTGCACTCCTCTTATATCAACGACGCGCCATTACCATATCAAACCAACTACATGCAACTGCTGATAGTGAAGCACTAAACCTCAAGAAGCTCGGTTATAACAAAAAAATATTCGTCGTTCCCAATTGCATAGACGTCGAAGCTATTCAAATAAAAGAGTCTTGGCATCGAAGAAAAAAAATATTATTCCTTTCACGTGTACACCCCAATTAATTGAAAAATATGGACATAAATCAGAAATTGCATACTACATCCGCGTTTTCAAACAAAATATACATCGTCTCTCCATAAAACGAATAGTCAACTTTATTAAGCTAAAAATCAATTATAAACGCATCGATCAACAAGCCAACGAAGTATATAACTAATATGCCACAAATCCTCGTTCTAACACCTACGTTAGGCAATCGAGCAACCATCGCAAGGACAATCAGTTCCGTAGAAAGATATGGTGGTGATAATGTACGACATGTACTCATAGCACCACAAAATGTCATCGACTCATTATCCTCCATATACCCTAAAACAGAGTGCATAGCGGAACCTATCGGCAATCATGGTATTTATGGTGCGTTAAACTATGGCTTTCATCAATTAATTGCGCAACATCCATTCATAACATTCATCAACGATGATGATGAATGGTTACCAGGGATGCAAAAACTTATCTCCGCAATTCTCACAAATCAATACGACATTGTCTATGGTAAAACAAATTACGTGGACAATACAGGACGTTTTATTTCCGAACAAACCTGTTCTTCACAATTTAACTCATTTGTCCCACTGCTAAAAAAAGGAATCGTAATATTCACCCAACAAGCCACAGTCATAAAAAGTAAATGGTTCGACAAACTTGGAGGATTCGATACTAACTACAAACTTGTTGCCGACACAAAATTTTGGTGTAGGCTATCTCTTGCCAATCCAATCTATAAATATTTCAACGTCTCATGCGCCAACTATATGGTACAAGAAGGTCAACTTTCTTCCAATAAAGATCTTCAATTTACCGAAACGATAAAACTACTTTCCGAATTTCCTAACATTAAAAAGGCTTCGTTCATCACCGTTCTCTGGTTTCGCCTACAAAATATCCACGTCTACGCATCTCGTTTCCTCCATCACCGCTCATTCCACAACCCAATGTAGCACCATAAGCTATGCGTGTTTTACACTACATACCCTCAATCGACCGAGCTTCAGGTGGCGTCGGTTCATATCTCCAACTTCTCGCACAAGGTCTCGGACAGTTGTGCGAACTACATGTAGTTACGCATACATCAGACAACGAGCTACACATCCCAAATGCAACCATACACTACATACCCAAGCAAATAAAGTCTGTCTTAAAAATCAGACGAGAGTTCATCTCACTATGCCAATCCATACAACTATACATCTTCCACTCCAACTGTTGTTGGCTACCGCTTAGTGCCCTAACAACTTTTGGGGCCAAATCACAGGGTCTACCAATCGTCTACTCTCCTCATGGCATGCTCGAACCTTGGATTTTAAGCCGAAACTACTATACGCGCAAACTTCCTGCACTCCTCTTATATCAACGACGCGCCATTACCATATCAAACCAACTACATGCAACTGCTGATAGTGAAGCACTAAACCTCAAGAAGCTCGGTTATAACAAAAAAATATTCGTCGTTCCCAATTGCATAGACGTCGAAGCTATTCAAATAAAAGAGTCTTGGCATCGAAGAAAAAAAATATTATTCCTTTCACGTGTACACCCCAAAAAAGGGATTAACTTTCTCATCGATGCAGTTGCAGCACTTCGTGATCAAATGAACGACTATGAGGTAATCATAGCTGGTGAAGGCACAACCGAATATATAAACGAGCTCAAATCGCAAGCTACGACTTCGGGCGTCGACAATATCTTTAAATTCGTTGGTGGAATATACGGGCCAGACAAATGGCGTCTTTACCAAGCAGCCGACCTCTTTGTCCTTCCCACACATAGCGAAAATTTTGGCATCGTTGTAGCCGAATCGCTTGCCTCTGGCACACCAGTCGTAACAACCACAGGCACACCATGGCAAGAGCTTACAACGTACAATTGTGGTTGGTACACTCCAGTTGGTACTGCACCACTCATCGAAGCTATAAAACAATTCTTCGCACTTTCCCCTGACGAACTCAAGCAAATGGGAATAAATGGCAGACGCTTAGTCTCACAAAAATATTCCGTCAAACAAGTAGCAGAAGAAATGTATAGCGCCTACAAAAATATCCTCAAATGAACAGAAATTCATACTTCGATTTTGCTCGTGGGTTAGCAATATTATTAGTAGTCTACGGACATTGCATACCGCACAACGAGTTTGTATATCTCGCAATGTTTAATATGCATGTTTTTATGTATCTAAGTGGCTTTTTGTTCTTCAATTCTGTCCGTAATTATTCTGCACAAAAAATCATCAAAAGGGTTTCATACGACTATATATTCCAGCTCTAATTTGGGGCGGAGGCACCCACTTACTTCACTACATTTTAGGACACACAATATTATCATCTTATAGTCATGTAACATTTAACACAACGACATTTTTCATCACTGCGCGATGGTTTTTAGTTATTTTATTCATCTTACAAATCTTATTTTCAACGATATATCTTTTCAGAAAATATATTAACCAATACTACGTCTTCATTATATTATTTTTCAGTCTACAATTATTACCACACTCTACATTTCTTGGCACTCATTACCTAAAAGCTATGTTTCTTCCATTCCTAATCGGTTACACATCTCACGACATTAACATCAATCCTCAAAAAATATCACCTGTAGTCGGCATAGCTTCTATACTCATTTTTATTATCACCGCTCGTTCGTTCACTTTCAGCGATTCTTTTTATCAAATGTCAACCGAAACATTAAGTTTATCATATTGGCATTCTGCTACAATGAGACTTTTTGCTGCCACTTCCGGTTGCATAGCTTTTTATTTTGTATCTTCAATCCTATTCAATCTATTTTCCAAGATATATAAACCTATTGTTAACACAGTCGTATACTTGGGTACCATAACACTCCCCATCTACCTCATTCACTTAGTACCTTACCCCATATACAGACATTTTAAAGAATCTCCAAATTTCGTCATAACACATATTATCTTACCTGTTTCGCTAATATTGTTTTCTGTTGTCACATATCGTCTCCTTTCGCGCAATCCAACACTACGAAAGATTCTTTTGGGAGAGAGAATAAAAAAATAGCACACACCCATGCAAGACATCTCCGTCATAATTCTCACATACAACGAAGAGATACACATTAGACGTTGCCTCGAAAACGTCCGTAAATTTGCTCGTCAGGCTTTTGTTGTCGATAGTTTCTCAACCGACAACACAACTTCTATTGCTAAAGAATTTGGAGCTGTAGTCGTCCAACACAAATTTGAAAACTATGCTCGCCAGTTCAATTGGGCTCTACAAAACCTACCTATCGAAACGGAATGGGTTGTTAGGCTCGATGCCGACGAGTATTTTTCCGACGAACTCATTGCAGAAATAGAATCGACACTACCCAACACACCTGATGATGTCAATGGATACACAGCTCCTCGTCTTCTCTATTTTATGAACAAATTTGTTCATCATGGTGTACTCCCTTTGGTATTGCTTCGACTCTTTCGATATAAACATGCAGCCATCGAAGACAAGTGGATGGACGAGCATATCTATCTAACTTCAGGACGCTCTGTCGACCTCAAAAATCCATTCTACGACCACAACCTCAACGGATTAACGTTTTGGACTCAAAAACACAACGGATATTCCACTCGCTAGGCTCTCGACCTACTACAAATAGAATATAACCTCGGACAAGACCAAGGTGTCAACAACATCGGTGGGACTGCAGCATCTACACGACAGAAAAAGCTACGCTACGTCAAGCTACCACTCTTTTGGCGAGTTTTCGCATTTTTCATCTATCGCTACATCATCCGACTCGGTTTTCTCGATGGCAAAGAAGGCTTCTTGTGGCATTTTCTACAGTGCTTCTGGTATCGTACCCTTGCCGATGCTAAGGTCTGCGAAATAAAAAAAATGTTCAACTACGATGACGAAAAGATTACGGACTATGTCCGTAATCTTCTGAAATAAGACTCTAATTACCCATGCCCACAAAATTCTACATACTCGTTTGCTTCGTACTCTGTAGCTTAGTTTCGTTTGCCACAGACGTTGCTACATTCGCCGAACTAAAAACAGCATTCAAGAGTGGTGGAACCATAACACTAACCGATAATATCACACACACTGGTAGCAAATACCTACAAATACAAAACGCAAACATTACATTAGACCTCAACGGACACACAATAACGTCTACCGCTACCACATACATTTTCGACGTCAACGTAGGTGCTACCCTCACAATTCAAGACTCACAAGGCACAGGTGCAATTCTAATCGATGCACCAAGTGTCAAGCCAATATTCAAACTCTACAACACTTCAAATCTGACAATAAACGGCGGTTCATTTTCTGCTGAATATATCTTCGAGACAGGATCTGGACACACTCTAACCATCAATGGTGGTACGTTTTCTGCCCGCACAACAATTTTCAATCAGATTTCAACAGGCTCACAGAGCTACACACTCAACATCAACGGAGGCTCTTTCAACTCAACAAATGCGATTTTTTCCGTTGCCGACAAAGGCATCTTCAACATCAATGAGCCAACCACGTTTACGACCGATAACTCCCAAATATTCTCTTTTACAAAAGATTCTCACTCAAATTGTTCGCTAACAGTTGCCGACAGCCTCATTTATCAGACCTCGGAAGACACACAAATTCTTCCTCCCTACACTATCGACACACAATTCCCATCGGGCAGATTCACCACACTCAGTACGACCTCGTCACCAATCGACACAGCACTTGTGCAATTCCTTGCCGACATCTCTGCTGCACAACACTCCGACACACACGTAGTCGTCAGCCCCACAGCCGACCTCACTCTTCCCTCCCATATCGACATTTCACAAGGCAACCTCACAATCGACCTCGCAGGTCATACTCTTACTGCCTCCGACACTATTTTCTTCGTCAGTGGCAACTGCCAAGTCTCCATAATCAACGGGAATCTCATCTCTTCTGAAAATGCGCTCTCCAATAGCTACATACTTATAGCAAAAGACGAACAAACAAGTCTTAGTCTGAGCAATCTGACTCTTCAAGGCAATCACCTAATCTCTATTGAAGAAAGCGCACATATTGACATCGACAGTTGTACACTAAACGCTCAAAAATATTGTCTTGAACTAAATTCAGCTTCAGCATCTATCTACGATGTTGTCGCCAATGCCAGTTCCGAAAGTGTATTTCTATGTCTCAATTCATCCACACTCAACATATATGGTGGCACGTACACTGCACTCGCCGCCAACCAAAACATCATCAGCTTTTTTAGCACAGGAAACACCCTTACACTACTTGGCACAGCCAACTTCTTTGGCTCAAGCTATTTCTACAAAACAGCAAACGATAAAAGCATACCTACAGTCTTCATTCCCGATAGTCTGATATATATCAACCAAACAGACTCCACCGAAATAATCTTCACAAACACACAACGAACAATACCTCTCGGCAGCGTAATCATGCGCCCAACAGACACCGACACGACCGTAACCGACACCATACAACCATCAGAAACGACTCCTGTCGACACCGCACTTGTGCAATTCCTTGCCGACATCACGGTGGCACAACACTCCGACACACACGTAGTCGTCAGCCTCACTGCCGACCTCACTCTTCCATCCCACATCGACATTCAACAAGGCAACTTCACAATAGACCTCGCAGGTCATACACTTACTGCATCCGACACCATTTTATTCGTCAGTGGCAACAGTCAAGTCTCCATAATCAATGGGAGTCTCACAACATCAAACGATGATTCTGACAAGGTCCACCTGCTAATATTTGGCGACGAATCAGAGGTCTACATAGACAGTTGCAAACTATCTTCCGCTGGTCAAGCAATTTCTGTTTACGACAATGCTACAGTCTCACTCTCCAACGATACAATCATTGGCACAGCTGGCATAGTCGCAAACCTCTATGCAACAACCAATCTAACTAACGTCTACCTCAATGTAGCCGACGTGGCCATAAACACTTCTTGGGAAAGCACAGTCAATATTCAAGGTGGCACATACATATCCAATCTAAACACAATAAACCTAATAGGCAACAGCAAGGTAAACATCAGCGGAGGCTCATTCATATCCAATCAAAAAAATGCCATCTACTTTGAGACGCAAAAGCCAGTCCTAACAATTCTCGACACGTGCTCATTCACAGGTGCTGAAAACATCGCACTCAAAATGAAATCCGAAACCAACCTAATCTACGATACAAACCTCCTCACATACTTTTCCTCAACATCCACCAAGCCAATAGTTCTTTCCAAGACCTCAACAGGCTCTATATCCGCATACTACGCGTTGTCCGGCAAATTCATCCGACAAACTACTTCAACAACTTTACCAAGCCTAATGCCCGACAGACCGAACGCAAACATACTCTATAACCTTAGCGGACAACCTCTTTCTTCACCCAAACGCGGACTAAACATACGCAACAGAAAACTACTACTCGTAAAGTAGCCCCAATTCACCAAACCGCAACATACAGCCCTTTGCACACACGGTAGTGCAAAGGGCTTTTCAGTATTGTTCATACACATTACTTACAAAAAAAACTTATATTTACTCAAAAATAATTCCACATGTCCACCGACAGAACATTCCCTACGCGTAGCCAACTCGACGCCTACAACTCGTTGACGCCCGCCAAACGTATTGAACTTCTCTCGCCATACCTTACCGATGAGCGTCTTGCCGTGCTTCGCAGTGCACTCGCACGACGCACCAGACGACTCACTGTCGCCCTCGAAAACATCTACCATAGCCAAAACGCAAGCGCCGTTGTCCGCTCTTGCGAATGCTTTGGTCTACAAGACCTCACCATAATAGAGAACACCAGCCGATTTCTTGCCAGCAACGGTGTAGCACGCGGAGCTTCAAAGTGGCTCACATTCCATCGCTTTGGCTCCAACGCATTCAACACACCCAAAGCTTTCGAGAGTCTACACAGCCGCGGTTATCACATCGTAGCCGCCTCACCACACGAAGGACACGACATATCGCTCTACGACCTCGACATTGTCTCCAAACCCATTGCAATCGTTTTCGGAGCCGAAAAGTTCGGACTGTCAGAATATGCGCTCTCTCATGCCGACCAAAGAATGCTAATCCCCATGTGTGGTCTCACCGAAAGCCTAAACATATCTGCGAGTGTAGCCATAACCATAAGCCACCTCCGACGAGCTATGGACAACGCACTCACTCCCGACACCATGAGCCTGACACCCGATGAAGCCGATGAAGTTTTTTCACAATGGCTCCTCGCCTCTGTCCGCGACGCACAGGGCATTTTATCTCGTATCTTATAAACACATCCCACCACAATGGCCGACGAACAAATAAACATACCACAAGAATCCACCCCACGCACTTTCGACTCCGTACCTGCCAACCTCGATGAGCTCGACCGCAAAATACTCAAACTAATCACTGGCAACGCACGCATAGCCTTTCTCGAAGTCGCACGCGAATGTGGAGTCAGTGGTGCCGCAATCCACCAGCGCGTCCAACGAATGGTGAACATTGGTGTCATTCGTGGCTCCGAATTCGTCGTCTCCCCATCCAAAATAGGATACCAAACATGCGCATTCATCGGAGTCTTCCTCAAAGAAGCTGGCTGCTTTAATCAAGTTGTAGCCGAAATGATGAAAATTCCCGAAATAGTCGAATGCCACTATACCACAGGTCGCTATGCCATCTTCATCAAGATTTATGCACGTAGCAACGAACACATGAAATACATTCTAAGCGAACGCATACAACAAATTCCTGGCATATCATCCACCGAAACAATCATCTCACTTGAAGAAACATTCAAAAAGCAATTAGCCATCGAATAATCTTTACAATCAATCGCTGTTTGGTACATTTTTTGAAGTAATATAAACACAAAGACAAGTAGTCTCACCAACACAGTTACCAACATAAGTCTAACAACACTTAAAATATAGAGATTATGAAAGCCATAAACACAACTATCCTTACAGCGAGTGCTCTATCTCTTGCACTCACAGGCTGCACGGGCATGAGGCTCTCAAACAGCAACGCCCTTGCCGATGATCTCTACTACGACGGCACTGCAGTCACTCCAACAGCTCCACAAGCCGACCGTACACAAGTAATATCGTCGGCCGATGTCAATTCATACAACAATCGAGTCGCAACATACTCCTCTAATCGTACCAATACCGACGGACGCGACTTTTCTCAAATACAACAATATTACTCCAACGCAAGCACAACAAACGGAGCACTACCAGACACCATAGCCAACACGGCAATAGCTGTCAACACCGAAGCCGATGGCTATTGGCTCGAGGGCTTCGACGGCACCGAGGCCGACCAAACCTACGCCGAACGCATACTCCGCTTCCACCGACCAACAGTAACACTCACCTACTACTCACCCATCTTCACCTACGCCCGCCACTCTGGCGACTGGAACATCTACGTAGACAACTATGGCTCTGCATATCTCGTACCCACATGGTCAAACCCTTGGTACGACAACTTCTACTACGGCTGGGGCTACGGATTCCACGGCTACCTCGGTTGGGGCGGATGGGGATTCAACTATGGCTGGAATCGACCTTGGGGATGGCATAGCCATTGGGGTTGGCACCACCACTATGGTTGGGACTATGCATGGAATGGTTGGGGATGGGATTCTCCCTACTACTACCACAATCATTACTACCACCCCTACGGTGGACCACACCACGACTTTTGGCATCCACGCACCTATGCGTCGCGTTTTTCCACTCAACCACAAAGCTACTCCACACGTCAGCGCGAAAGTGTAACGACCAATCCGAACAGCAGTCGCGCAGCTCAACGCTACCAACAAAACCTAACCTCACGCTCCTACACTCGAACTGTCGACGGAAACTCGACGCGTACAGCAGCCTCCACAGGCAACAGTCGTCGTTCTGCCTCTTCCACACAATCCAGCATCTCCACCTCTAACCAACGTAGCTCGACATCTACCAACACAACAGTAGGCAATGCACGCCGTTCATCCTCAAATAGCACCATAACGGGCAACAGCCGCTCTTCGTCGACCTACACGCCATCAACAGGCAATAGCCGAACCTCCAACCGAACAGTAGGGACGGGCAACAGCCGAAACTCCTCTTCGCGTAGTAGCAGCTCCTACACACCCTCTCGAGGCTCGTCCAGTAGCTATTCGTCGAGCAATAGTCGTAGCAGCTCTTCATCTCGTAGCTACTCCTCATCAGGAAGTTCTCGCAGCAGTAGTAGCTACTCTGGCGGCAGTTCTTCTCGCAGTTCTTCGGGCGGATTCTCCAGTGGTGGCGGACGCAGTGGCTCTTCCTCCTCGTCTTCGCACTCATCTGGTGGCGGACGTAGCCGATAAACGCTAAGCACCAAACACACCTTTCATTACAACCTCATAATATCCCACTACAATGAACATCTACAAGTACCTATATATATGCTGCGCACTTGCAGTCCCCGCCTCACTCTCTGCACAAGGTCTTGCCGACGCACTCCGATTCAACCGCAACGATGTAGTTGGCACAGCACGCTCACAAGCCATGGGTAGCGCTTTCGGAGCTCTCGGTGCCGACCTAACTGCAACAGTCATCAACCCTGCTGGTCTCGGCGTCTACCGAGCCACTGAATTGGGACTAACCCTCGGCGTCAACGTCATCAACAACGAAAGCAACTACTTCGGCAACAAACTCAAAGAAGATCGCGTCCGCGTTCCTTTCAGCCAAATGGGCGTAGCATTCTGCAATGGACTTATGCGCGACGAAACACAAGGTCTTGTCAGCTCAACGTTCTACGTAGGCTACAACCGACTTGCCAACTACGCCAGCCGCGAGCAATATGCCGACCCTATGGCATACAACTCTCTTCTCGACTACTTCTGCACCGCCGAACAATCCAATGCAGCCACGACAGGCACTCTTGCCTACAATGCCTACCTCATCAACGATGCCGACGATATGAAAGGCGTTAGCTACAACGTTTGGGAAAACTACCTCGGCTCTGGAGTTGTCGACGACACCTATCGCTACGATAGTGCCGACAAATCAGGACTCGTCAGCATAAACAAGAAAATAAAAACGGGTGGCTCCAAAGGCGACATCTCATTTGCCTATGCTGCCAACATTTCACAAAAAGTATTCATAGGAGGCTCGCTCGACATAATCACCTACTCCTACGAAGAAACCAGCCTACACCAAGAGTTCTTCGACAGATTCACCACCGATGCCAACGCACCTACCAACTTTTCATACCGCTCCTACCTCGACCAAGATGGTGCTGCAATTAATTTCAAGCTTGGCGTCATCGTCCGACCAATCAACCAACTTCGCATAGGTTTTGCTCTGCACTCACCACAATTCTTCAACATAACCGAAAACTACCACGCCGAGATAAACAATCCTAACGGCAACCTGTATGGTCTGACCTCCAACACTCTCAAGACCGATGATTTCGAATACGAATACAGATTCCGCAGTCCAAGTCGCTTCATTGCCAGCATAGCAGGCGTTGTAGGCAAGGTCGGCATAATTTCTGTCGACTATGAACGTAGCAACGACTCTCGTAGCAAATTCTCGGCTAAAAGCGACGACATTCTCGACAGCTCCGACCAGTTGGCAATAGATAACCTCAACACACAACTGCAAGACAACATTCTAAAAGCAACAAACACAATCCGAGTAGGCGTCGAAGTTAGTGCACTTCAACCACTCTACCTACGTGCTGGACTACGCTACAAGACATCGCCAGTCAACTCTGACTACTACTACACCAAACCCCAAGACTATGCCATATCGGGTGGTGTCGGATTTCGCCACAACAACTTCTTTGCCGACCTCACATACGTGGGAGCAACCCGAAAGGCCGACCATTGGGTCTTGCCAGATAGTGCAGAACCATACATCTATGAGACAAATGTCCCTGCCTCTCTCACGACGCACACACATAGTGGACTACTAACTGTCGGATTCCGATTCTAAAACGAACTCAGAATAAAAATTTAACGCTATCTGAAATTATTTTTTGGATAGCGTTAGTTTTTTTTTTATTTTGCACACACAAATTAATATGTATGAAAAAAATATTTATTCTATTCAGTCTGCTTACAGCGTTGTCTATAACATCGTTTGCTCAATCTGCTTTCGACAAAGAAGTAGAGCGTTCTCTCGAACTACAGCACCAACGCGACATCTTCAAACAATCAATGACCCAAACAATGTCGGTGCTCTACCAGCAGAAAAATATTGATGCATCAAAACTCAATGCTGCTATCGATGAGATAACCGATGCTTGTGTCCCCGAACTCACGAAAACCATGAAAGAGCTCTACAAACAACATTTTACACTTGAAGAGCTAAAACAAATAAACGACTTTTTGGCAACACCCGTAGGTCAGAAGCAACTAAAACTTGCCCCAACATTTGCAGTTGCTGGCATGCAAGCAATGCAAAATCCTGACATTCAAGCCAAAATAGTCGAAATAGCAAAGAAACATTTCGACAAATAAAACACAAAGTTGTATCAAAAGAAATCGACCGCCGAAACAATGTTTCGACGGTCGATTATAGTTTTATACAAACCCGCTCCGCTACTTAACAATTTCGAGCAGTTCGAGAGTAAAGATAAGAGTTGCGTTCGGACCAATCTTGGCGCCACCGCCACGCTCGCCATAAGCAAGTTCTGCGGGGATGTAGAGTTCCCACTTGGAGCCAACAGGCATCATCTGCAAAGCCTCTTGCCAACCCTTTATCAGGCCACCTACAGCAAAGGTCGCAGGCTCGCCGTCTTTTGTCTCGTCGAACACATCACCATTAAGCAGAGTGCCACGATAGTTGCACTTTACACGATCAGTAGACTTAGGCACTGCTCCATTACCCTTAGTAATGACTTTGTATTGCAGACCCGACTCTGTTGTCGTAACGCCTTCTTTGGCTGCATTGTCGGCAAGGAATGCTTGTCCTTCTGCAAGATTCTTAGCTGCCAATGCATCGTTGACTTTCTTTTCTTCGGCACGCTTTGCAGCCACCTTATCATTCAGCAGTTTCTCTGCTTCTTCTGGGGTGAAAAGCATCTTTTCGCCAGAAAGTTGCTTGCTAAATGCTGTCATGAACACATCGGTATAAATGGTGTCCAACTGCATCTTGACACCATTGATGTAGTTCTCAGAGAGCTTGCTATTGGCAAACACTGCTGCCAGAGCTTTGGTGTTGATAGTATCGAATGGCAGTTGGCTCAAGAACTGCATCTCAACACCCTTACCAACAAGCGAACCAAGTGCATAGCTTATGCTATCTTGCTTTAGGTCGTGCGACGGATTAGTGCCAATGCCGTCCGACTGACATGCTGTAGCAAGGGTAGCTACCGATGCCAGACCAAGAAATAACTTTTTCATCGTTGAAAATGTATTGTGATGTTTGTATGTTACAATATGTCGAGAAGCTCAACCTCGAAGATTAGCGTTGAGTATGGCGGAATGCTATTGCCTGCGCCACGTGCACCATAGCCCAATTCATACGGGATGAAAAGTTTCCACTTAGAGCCGACAGGCATTAGTTGCAAAGCCTCGACCCAGCCTGCTATGACACCATTTACTGGGAAATCGGCTGGCTGACCACGTCGTACCGATGAGTCGAAAACTGTGCCGTCAATCAGTGTGCCATGATAGTGGCAACGTACGGTATCTGTAGCCTTAGGTTTCTTACCCTTTCCCTCTGTCAAGACCTCGTATTGCAAACCACTTGCAAGAGTCTTAACCTCAGCTCGTGTGCCATTGGCTGCTAGGAATGCCTTGCCATCGTCTATGGCAGTCTTGTTTTGTTTTTCTTCGAGTTCGGTAAAATATTTATTGAGCAACATTCCAGCCTCGCGCTGGTCAATCTTTGGCTTATCGCCCGAGAGGACTGCTTTCAGCCCCTCAAAGAGGTCGTCCATGTTAATGTCCGTTGCACCCGTTTGTTGCAAATTGGCACCTATGTTCATGCCAAGAGCATAGCTTGTCTTGTCCACGTGTGTAGCTATTGTATTATGATTAATTTAGTCTTGCAAAGTTAGTGAAAATTAACGTGGTGCAATATAATTGTCGGTCGACAGACACACTTCAACAGCATAGTCGTTTCCCAACTGCATGGCACGAGCAATCTTTTCGGGATTCAAAGGTTCTCTATCGGACATAAGACCACAAACGACTCCCGCATTGAAGCTATCGCCAGCGCCAATGGTACTAATTGGTGTTATTGGTTTCGAAGCAACGTGCCATTCACCATTTGGCGAAAGTAGGTATGCGCCGTCGGCTCCACATGTACATATCAAGTAGGGGCAGAACTTCGACAGCCGACTGACATACAGATTTCGAAAGTCTGCAGTGCCATAAATATTATGAAAATCTTCGTCCGAACCCTTAACTATGGTCGACATCATCATATTTTCTTCTATCGCAGGGCGCAGAATGTCTACCTCAGCAATGTGTGCCGACCTAAAATTTACATCGTAATACAACAATGAGTGCGCAGTGACTGCCTCTTGCAGCATTGCTTTTACAGAGCTTCGAATATTGGGGTTAACAGCGAAGTAAGAGCCATAAAGGACTACGTCGTCCTCTGTCGCCGAAAGCGATATTATAGGCATCGTACGAGCGTTATAGTGGTCCTTGTAGAACTGATAGTGAGCATTTCGACTTTCGTCTAAAAAAGCGAGAGATAACGGGCTATGCATATCTTTTTGCACATATAGTCCACTATCGTCGACTCCATTCTGACGCAAAAAACTTGCAATGATACTCCCAACCTTGTCATCGCCTACCTCGCTTGCAAAGAAAGCCTTCTTCCCCGAACGCCCAATAGATATGATGGCATTAAATGCTGAACCACCTGGCACAGCCGCCAGTGGCTTATTGCTTGTGTCGAAGACTATGTCAAAAACGGTTTCACCTATGCCAATTGCTCTCATACCAGTCTGTTCTACAAGTTGTTAATTACCTATTTCGCTAAGTTCGAGCCAACGCAGTTCTTTTTCATCGATGGCTTCTTTCACACGTGAATATTCCTCGCTAAGCTCAACAATCTTGCTTGGCTCCACGTTTCCACCCGACATCAAAGCCTCCAATTCTTCTCGTCTCGCATTGAGCTTTGGCAGTTCAGCCTCTATGGCTTCAAACTCCCGACGCTCAGCGTAGGTCATTTTAACAGTCTTGTTTTTCTGTTTCTCGACTTTATATATTGCTTGCTTATTTTCTGCTGCCGAATCTTTACGAGTCTCCTCCTTTGCCTGTTGCTTGTTCCAATATAAATATTCTGAATAATTACCCGGGAAATCTTTTACCGAACCATGCTCATCGGTGCCAAGAACAAAGAGGTGTTCTGCAATTTTGTCGACAAAATATCTGTCGTGCGACACGACAACAACCGTCCCACCAAACGAAGTCAAGTAGTCTTCGAGCACGTTGAGCGAAAGTATGTCAAGATCGTTCGTTGGCTCGTCGAGAATGAGGAAATTGGGGTTACGCATAAGCACTGTCAGCATATAGAGTCGCTTACGTTCCCCTCCCGACAGACTTCCAACACGAACGTGGTGTAACTCGTTAGGAAACAAGAACTTACGCAAGAATTGAGCTGCAGGCAGCGTGCGCCCACCGCCAGATTCCACTTGGTCGGCTATATCTTCAATGACTTCGAGCACCGTCTTATCGTCGGGCACACTTATGCCACCCTGTCGATAATATCCCACAACAAGCGTTTCGCCCATCTCTATGCGTCCTGCATCAGGAGCAAGATTACCAGTAAGTACATTTAGCAACGTCGACTTACCTGTGCCGTTTTTGCCGACAAGAGCTACTCGCTCGCCACGTGCGAATTTGTAGCTAAAATTGCCAAAAAGTGTCTTACCATCAAATTTTTTGCTGATGTCAAACGCATCGACAACCTTTCGACCAAGACGACTGCTGTCGAATTCTAACGAAAAACTGCGTCCTTCGGTAGTTTTCTTGGCTTTCTCTTGCAACTTATCAAACGCATCGATACGATACTGAGCTTTCGTGCCACGAGCCTGCGGCTGACGATTTATCCACTCCTGCTCCCGACGCAAAAGGTTACGAGCCTTGTCAGCTTCTGCGTTACGAGTGTCTATGCGTTCTTGGCGTTTCTGCAAATAATAGGCATAGTTGCCTGCGTACGAATATATCTGACAGTTGTCAAGTTCTATAATTTCATTACATACCCGATCGAGAAAATATCGATCGTGAGTTACCATAAACACTGTAGCCGACGACCGACTAAGATATTCTTCGAGCCATTCGATAATCTCGACATCTAAATGGTTTGTGGGCTCATCGAGAATCAAAAAGTCGGGTTCTGAAAGCAAAAGCGAAGCAATGGCGACACGCTTTCGTTGCCCACCCGATAGCTCCGAAGTCTTCTTGCCAAAATTGTCGATATATAGCCTACCGAGCATTTGCTTGGCACGGCTTTCATAGTCCCAAGCTTTCAGTGCATCCATTTGCTCAATGAGCTTTGGCAAGGCTGCTTCATCGTTTTCTGACAAAGCTTTTTCGTACAGACTAACCACTTGCGCAGTTTCGTTGTCCGACGCAAATATCTGTTGCAAAACAGTTAGTTCAGGATCCATTTCTGGCTCCTGCTGCAACCAACCTACGCGTATGTTATCATTCCAGACGATCTTACCAGCGTCGGGCATCATACGCCCAGCCAACATGCTCAACAATGTCGACTTGCCAGCACCATTGCGTGCCACAAGTGCCACTTTTTGTCCCTGACTAATGCCAAAACTTATATTGTCGAACATCAGCACATCGCCCCAACGATAGCTTAGGTTTTCGACCGAAAGATAATTCACTGTTACCATTATACTACAAATGTTTTTTGGTAGACGAGCATGTCTACACGTCCCGAAATTCGATGTAGCCACCGACGAAGCGTCCCCACATGCTCGTAGCCAAGTTTTTCAAACAGACATAGGCTCGCATGGTTGTCAGCAGCAATTGTTATCTTGATATTCTTTACCGACAAGATGTCGCAGACATACTTTTCAAGTTTAAGTAGCGCACACATGCCATAGCCACACCTGCGATGTGCACGATCTATTAACAAGCCGAACGAGCAATTGCCATTTAGCGGGTCAAAATCAAAAATGTCTATGCAACCAATCGTTACTCCGTCACTGTTGTCTATCATAAATCGCTTCTGACGAGTCTGCCAAATGTCGGCCGTCGATTCTTCAATAAACAGACGTATGTCGCTCAACGAAAGTGGCCACTGCGCTGCCAACCCAGTGGCGAATGTCTCTGTGTCGTTTTCCCATACGTATAGCAAATCTGCATCGGATGGCTCAAGAGCCCGCAGACAAACTTGCTTGTCTTTCATCACCAAGCCGCCCGAATTGCCTATGCTTATTTCTTAATAAATCTCAAATATTGCTTTCCTCGGCGCGAAAAAGAATCTTTATATGGCGTATTGCGACGAATCTTTTCTTGCTCTTTGACGGCTTCAGAATACGAAGAGTAGGCTCCGTAGCTATATACGAACCAGCCATCTTTGTAGCGATATTCGGCCACATTATCCTTGTCCAACTTTCGAAGTTGTTCGGGACGAAGTCTCTTGCGAAGCGACATAATCTGC
This sequence comes from uncultured Bacteroidales bacterium, assembly GCA_937892095.1. Taxonomy (GTDB): domain Bacteria; phylum Bacteroidota; class Bacteroidia; order Bacteroidales; family Marinilabiliaceae; genus W3P20-009. The sequence goes on from CALAVC010000227.1 coordinate 31,320, forward strand.
ACCGTGTAAGGATTTTCATCGGTTGTTATCCACGACTTCCACACGCTGGGTTCGCCATCTTCGACACCTATCTGCCTATTTAGACTAACGACTGAAAACAAGTCGTCGGTATCTTCATGATGAATACCCGTCTTAGGGAATACAATAGGCTCAAGTTCCAACGGATTCTGACGAGCAAAATAGCTATCGGACTTCTTCGTCGACACCTCCAAACGTACAGTATCATTGCCACTGACAGCTACAATGTCATAATCCATTCCCGACTCTACAATCTCTATAAATCGGCTCGTCTTTTTCTGAGGATGCCCCAAACCTACCATTTTACCATTCTTATCGAACGTCGTTATTGTAACACAATCCATATTGTCGGCTTCGACAAGTGCTGCAAGCAAAGTCATACGGTTTTGCTCTGGTTGCTCATATTCAACCTCGTAGATGTCATACGAAGGAGTCTCACCTTAGGTATAGCGTATGCTAGCATAGAAAGCTCTATCGCGGTCTACCGACGGCGCAAAATAAAAGTCATCATCGGGCGAATTGATAGGAAAACCTATATTCTTTGCAGCCTCGAACACTCCACTTTCGTTCTGTGGCGAGTAGAAGATGTCATACCCACCCATGGTGTTATGCCCATTAGAACTAAAATATAGCACACGAGATAGCTCATGAAAGACGGGAGCGTCTTCATCGCTCTCTGTGTTTACTCCCGGACCCAAGTTCAGTGGCTCACCCCATTGTCCATTGGGCAGTCGGCGCGACCTATAAATGTCTCGCCCTCCATAACCACCCGGAGCATCGGACGAAATATATAACTCTTGCCCATCGGTCGTCACGAAAGCATTTTGTTCGTCAAAAAGAGTATTGACGGGTGCTGGCAATTTTTCGGCAGGCAGCCACTTACCATTCTCATCGCACTTCGACACGTAAATATCACCATCATGACAAAGATATAGTTCTTTGCCATCGCCTGAAACAGACGTAACAGTTTCTTGTCCTCGTCCAGACTTGCTATCTACAATGAGGTCGCGAATTTGCTCCACATCGCCCCAGTCACTACTATCCCACTTATTTCCTTTGCGGACTGCACGATATACTGCTTCTTCAAACTGACCATCGTCAAAACGAACGCTTTGATCGGCATCCTTTTTCGGTCTGCGAGAAGTAAAATACATTGTATCTTCATTGACCGTAAGCACGGGTCGATAATCATTCCAAACAGAGTTGACTTTATCACCAACCGACTGCAATGTAAGTTTTACAGGTGCTGACGTAAGCATTTTAGCATTGGCACACACCTCTCGTTCACGCGCCACAGCATCGGCAAAAACGCCATCATTGTCTCTACGCTCTATTTCATCGTAATATTGCAAAGCTTCGTCGGGGTTACCTGCCAACTGCTGCGCCTTACCCAAAGCAAGCAAGAGGTCTCCCTTACTTTCGTTCCAACGGTCGCGCTTATCGAGCTTACGCACCAAATTCAAAAAGTAGACAGCCGAGTCGGGATTTCCACTGCCATTGATGTAGCAGAGCCCCAAATTATACGCAATATCTATGTTTTCAGGATACTTGCTATGCAAACCGCGCAAATCGCATATAGCCAAACGATAATTTGTTCGTGATGCGTAGGTTAGCGCATCTTCATATTTCAACTTATCCTTATTGGAGAGCTTTTGAGCGTTCGCCTCTCCATGATTCATAGCGCAAAATGCCAGCAAAAGAGATGCGACAATAGCAAAGTTTTTCACGTTTTAGAGTTTGGTGTGTGGCACAAAATTATCAATTTTCTTTTTACCGAATGATAAATTTTATTATAAAGTATATATTTATTCTCATTAATATACTGCTCGTTAATTAAATTTTTCTTTCTGCTTCCGTTTATCCATGTATTTGTGTAGTAAAGATAGCCGTTTTTGCTTATATCATGAATATATATATACCCGTTGAAATTTTCATAGTCAGATTTAGAATGCATAAATACATATGGATAAATTTGATTATGTACTAATTGAACGTGCATATCTTTATTTGAGGGATTAGAACGAGTATGATAATTATATTCTACGATTGCCGGCGGGAAGTCAGATTTTAACAGCATAATCCCTGTAGACGGGTCAAAAGAAAAATACGCGTTACTCCAGTAATAATTTCCTGCTCCGTCGTAAAAATTTATATTAATTGTGTTGATGTATTTGACCTTCTCAAGCGGCATATAATCTTTAAAATCAATCTGCCAGAATTCCCCGGCTCGTTTTGCTTTCAAGTTATGGATTTTTTGCGAGTTTAACCTGAAGTAATAGCCGTTATCGTAGTTATCTTCAAGTGAAAAATTTTTATCTAAATCAAGATATGCGATTTCATTACCCAAGCAATAAAGAATAACAAGATTTGAACATGAGCTTAAATCAAGTCTAGAAAGTTTATTATTATTACAACGAAGTATTCTTAAATTTGAGCAGCCATTAATATTTAAGTCCGTTAATCTTTCATTATTTCCGCAATCTATACAATCCATAGATATACAGTCAGCAGCATTTACGCTTGAAAGAAAATTATTAGCTCCGATTTCGATTTGTTTAAGATCCTTAAGGCCGCCAATATCAAGACTCTTCAGGGCTGAACCTATAATAGTTATATATTCTAATGCATTACAGCCGTCAAGATTTAATTTTTCTAGGGGAGTATTGAAAATATCAGGATCTTCGCCGCCCTCATGAAATATCTTGAACCAAAATTTTTTAAGAGATTTACAGCCGCTGAGATTTATTTCTGTCATTGAACGCGCATATACTTCGGGCAATGAAGTGCAGTTGCAACCAACAACTCGACAACTCAAATTTAGATATTATGGTACGCGCTATGGTTATTACGAAAACATCACCGTCACAGAA
>CALAVC010000228.1 GCA_937892095.1 uncultured Bacteroidales bacterium
GTCGGACACGAGCCTTGCCGATGTCGAAGGAGTTGCGCTTGCCGATGTTCAACGAGTGGGGAGAGTCGAGGCTCAACTACGTCCCTATCAAGAGGCTGGTGTACGTTGGCTCATCGCCATGGCCGAAAATAATCGTGGTGCTATCCTTGCCGACGACATGGGGTTGGGCAAGACCTTGCAAACAGCTGCCTTGCTCAGTCACGTCTACGCCACTCGGCAAGACAACCAACTGCCGAGTCTAATCATCATGCCCTCCACTCTCCTCTTCAACTGGCATGCCGAACTACAGCGTTTTGTGCCGCAACTTCAAAAATACACCTATGTCGGCAAGCAAGCCTTGGATAATTTATTTGGTTTAGAACGTCTGTTCAATTTTTGCAACGTCATTCTGACCACCTATGGCTATGCACGTCAGCACATTAGCGCTCTCCAACGCTTCGAATTCGATTATATCATTTTCGACGAAAGTCAAACAATCAAAAATCCTAAGTCGAAAACTTATCAGGCACTTTCAACACTTCGCAGTCGGCATAAACTAAGCCTTACAGGCACACCCATCGAAAATAATCTGCGTGAGCTTTGGGCTCAAATTAACCTTGTTAGTCCCAATTCGCTTGGAAGTCTGCCAACCTACGAACACACTTTTGTCCACCCCATAGAAGTCGACGGCAATGAGGAACGCCTTAGCAAGCTCAAAGCTCTTGCCGGACAATATATCCTCCGTCGAACCAAAACAGAAGTTCTTTCAGAACTACCCAAGCTAACCATTCAGACCATTCTTTGCGACATGTCCGATGAGCAGCGTGAGCTATATGAACGCGAAAAGTCGGCCGTGCGCAACTACATACTCTCGTTTGCCGACGACCAACAGTCGAAACGTTTTGTTGCTCTGCAAGCACTTACCAAGCTAAGGCAGTTGGCCAATCACCCACGCATGTGTGTCGACGACTACGAGGGCAGCTCTGGCAAAGCCGATGCCGTCCTCGAACATCTTACAAGTATTGTCGACGGCAAACACAAGGTTCTTGTTTTCTCATCTTTCGTGCGCGACCTCGAATTACTTGCCTCTCAGTTGCAAGAACGAGGGATACGTTACGAATATCTTACCGGACAAACACACGATCGGCAGTCTGTTGTTAGTCGTTTTTCAAACGACGACGACATAAAAGTCCTACTCATGACCATAAAAGTTGGTGGTGTAGGACTAAATCTTACTGTTGCCGATTATGTTCTAATCATCAACCCTTGGTGGAATCCAGCCAGCGAGGCTCAGGCCTATAGCCGTGCCCACCGAATGGGGCAAGCCAACAACGTCAGTGTCTACCGATTTATTTCCAAAGATAGTATAGAAGAAAAAATAGATGTCATGCAACGTCGTAAAGCCATTTTGGCAAAAGGCATCTTAGATGTTTCGGTGCCTACTGATGACGAACTAAACGAACTACTTAGTTAATCCACAGCTATAAAAACGCAAGTACGCCCACTCAATTTGTTTTGAGTGGGCGTACTTCGTTTAGTGTGTTTTGGTCGTCTATTTCTTTAAAATCTTGCGTCCATTCTGTATGTTCAGACCACGTTGCAGACCTCGCATACGTTGACCCAATATGTTATAAATGGTTCCGTCGTTTTCTTGTGCTTTGTCGCTAATATTCTTGACGGCCGTTGCATTGCTCGTCACTGCGAAGTGTATGTCGCGAGTCAGCTGCACACCGTCTTCCGTAGCTGTTACACTGACAACGTACAGCCCACGACTGCTTGTCTTGAAAGTCATATTGCCTTCTGAGTCAATCTGACAATTTTTGTCGTTGGTAGTCAGACTCGGTTGTTTGTAGCCCGCAAAATATTGTTTCAAGTCAATGGTTCGAGCATCGTCGCCACTGAGTATGTAGTTGGGCTTTGCCACCCAGTTAAGATACTCTTCGAGGTCGGTATAATTGTCGTCGTCGCGGTCGTCATTGTTGTTTGCAGCGTTGGCATCCGTACCCGTCATTTCCTCAAACCAATCGGGTATGCCGTCTTGGTCTGTGTCCCAACCTTCTTCGCGTACAGCCTCTGTCATTCCAAGTTTTTCAAGGTCGAAGCCCTCGCAACCGTCGTCTTCCTCAGAGTCTATCAAGCCCTTCTTGCCAGAGCGACTACCCTTTGTCGTATACGTGCCATTGAGTGTCTCGCTTACCATGCGTTGGTCGTGTAGGTCGAGAGTTGGCATGTTGCAACCCACGTCGCTCAGCACATTCTTATATGCTGCTTCGGCAGTCTCTATTGTGGCAAGGCTCTCAAAGAATCGTTCTGTTTGGAACACGTCCCAATCGAGTACTTGATCTCCCGACAGGCGATACCTATATGTGTCGTTCAGTTTGTCTTCTGTCTTCGTGCCACTCGTGCTTTCGCGTATGTTGCCACTAACGTAGTAGCTCTGTGTGCCCGAACCCGTGCCTTCGAGGTCTGCCGTCAGCAAATATGTTATGCTCGAAGCCGGACCCATTTTATAGTAGTTGTTAACAAATTGTCCTTCGTGCGTACCGCCGTCTGTCGTACGTCCCGACCAGTTGTAGCATACGTTGTTGAACATGTCGTGGTGTCCGTCGTAATAGCCTTTGCCGTCCAGTCCACCACTCATGCTCCAGTTGCGTCCTTCGTTGTGTGCCAAGAGGTTGTGGTGGAAGCTACCCACTGTTCCCTCGCTCATCTCGCCACCGCCTATCGTTGCTGCATAACCATGTCGTGTGCCTGCACCATAGTTCGGGTGTCCTGCCTGATTGAGCGCCTCGCTAATTAGTGTGCGTTGCAAGGTTAGGCTCTTTGCGTTTCGGCTCGAGAAGCCTTCGTCTATTGTCCACGAAATGGAGCAGTGGTCCATAATCGAGTTGTCGTTGCCAGCCATGCCCATGCCGTCCAGTCCGTCGAGCGTTGTCTCTTCGCTTGTGCCAGCCTCTTCGCCATACGAATCGCTACTCTTTGGTATGACGTCGTTTATCAGTTTCTTATGTCCAAGGCGTATGCGGACAAAACGTGTAATGCCGTCGCTTGCCATGCCAAACGGACATGTGCGAAGCATGATGCCGCTTCCCGGTGCCGTCTGACCTGCTATTGTTACGTATGGGTCCGAGCAAGTCAGGCGACTCTTTAATGAAATTACGCCAGCTACGTCGAACACAATCGTACGAGGTCCTTGTACTTTCTTTATCGCATAGCGTAGCGAACCTTCTATTGGGTTCTCGTCGTCGCCATTGTCCAAAAGGTTCGTCACGTGATACACCACGCCACCGCGTCCGCCAACTGCATAGCGTCCGTAGCCCTCAGCTCCAGGGAATGCGTCGCGCCTCGGTTGGAAAGCAATTGCTTCGCCAACATACACTTTGCCACTCTCGTCCACTTCGTCCACACGCCACCAATATTTTTGTAGCGGACCGAAGCCTGTCGCTTCGTAGCTTGTCGCCGTGCCTTCGTAGTTATATGTCGTAGCGTTTGCCACGCTTGCCGAGTCTGTCCCATATACAAGTTTGTGCATTGTGGCTACGCTCGCACCCGTCCAGCTAAACTGCACACTGCCGTCGTCTGCGTCTACGTGCAAGTCGCCACTCGCGGGCTTCGGGTCCATTATGCTATATGGGTTAACGTCTATCTCGAATGCGTTCATCACTACGTTCGTCCTCGTGTACGTCTTACCTTCCTCTGGCTTCGAGATGTATCTTATGACGACCGTTTCGCCCTCTTCACACGAAAATTCAAACACAGCCTTCGAGCTTGTCGATAGCTTGTCTTGACCAGATGTGGTCTCGACACCCGTTGCCACAAGGTTTTCGCCCACATACACGTTCATTGTCGGGTGAGTCTGCCCAGCGTCTGTGTCATTGTGATAAGATATGAACGTGTGGGTTCCTGCTTCCAAGCCCGAAATCTTCACGACGAGTGTTGTGCTACCTTCAGTTATCCACTTGTAGTTGTTGTCGCTATCAAGGTTGGTTACGAAAATTAAGTCGCCAACAAGTTTATTCGATTTCTGTACTATGTTTTTGCTCCAATTGTCAGCTATTGCGCTAGCTGCACCTTCGGCAGATATGCTAACCGTTATTCCATCAAATTCTGCGGTAGCCGATGTTACTCTTCCCACTTGCCAAGAACTATAGCCCGGCATATTTACTTCCGAAGCCTGTCGGCTTGAAAAGTCCAAATCCACCTTTGTCTGAGCTCCTACATTATGACTCCAAAACAAAGTAGATAGTGCAAATAGTATAGTTTTTTTGTATTTGCATAAAATTTTGTTGTTTTAGTAAAAATGCTGTGTTTTTACTGAAATGTCTTACCAATAAATTCGTAAATTATTTGCCACGTCGCACCTATCATTCTTAGCGCAAAGTATATCAAGACTGTGAGCAATATTATCAGGACTACCGATTTCCATGCTCCACTGCGCACACTCCTAATGGTTGCTTCGTCGCCTCGTATGAAGCCACTCAGTAGCTTATGGTTTTTCTTGTGGCTTTTGTTGAAGAAGTCGTACACATCGCCAAGTATTGGCACAAGTCCAATAAGGAAATCGCAAAGTGTATGGTATATCATAGCCAACGTCAGCGAAAGCGAGCGCACCCTAAAGGCTGCCACATATATTGCTGGTAGTGTCAGTGCTTGCGACACTGCGTCACCAATTCCGCCCGGTATGAGGCTTAGAAGTGGGTCGACATAATAGTCGTCCATTACTTTGGCAATCTTTGCCACTATGCCATACTTCTCTTCCCTTGTTTGCTCTGTGTCTTGTGCCGACTCTTCTTGCATAGCTTACGCTTCGCCTTTGCCCGTTATTGGTATGCTAAAGCTATTGCTCTGGCGGCTACCACTGCGTGTGGCTATCGATCCAAAGCTACGCTCGTAGTGCCCAATGTTTTCTTTTAGTGCATCCAAAAGTTTCTGTGCATTCTCTGGCGTCATTATTATCCTGCTCTGCACTTGCGGACTCTGCACGCCAGGCACCACACGTATGAAGTCTACAATGAACTCCGAAGGCGAGTGCGATATGAGTGCCATGTTCGAGTACGTGCCTTGCGCCACCTCGGGCGGCAAGTTGATGTTTATTTTCTTTTCTTCTTCCATTTGTTTCTTTATTCTTCATTAAAGTTAAGTAATTAATATTTATCTGTGTCTCACTTGCTCGTTTGTCATACTTTTCTCGTCATTTCATACCCTCTCAATCTGTTCTACTTACTAACCTATGGCTGTCTGTCTGAAAAATAAAAGGTACTTTTGCAAAAAATAGCAGACATCAGTGAAAGTAAAAACAGCAATGGTGGTGTCCGTGGCAACACTTGCTACCACATCGATTATGGCACAAGAAGCAACTCCCAAATTCTCGCTCGAAAACACGCTATACGGCGGTTACCAAATTTCGCAATACTACCCCTTCGACATCAACTATTGGCTCTGTAAGTCGAAAGACCGAATTGTCAACTATACACCAGATGGTCAAATAGAGTCGCAGACGTCTGCTGGCAAGCGTTCACCCCTAATCAGCTACAACGATTTGGCCGAGCGCTTCGGCGTGTCGCTTTCGGTTGTTCGTGTCGATAGCCCCGAACGAATTTGGCTAACCGACCACAACGATGTCTATTGTGGCAACATTGTCAAAGACGCTCCCAGTGCCATGTCGCGCTTCGAAGGTCCTTTCGACGATATGTCTATTTCGCCTACTGGCACGGCTGTTGCCATGACAGACGATTGCGACCTCTACATCGTAACGCAATCTGAGAAAATAAAGGTTAATGCCGTGGTCGAAAGTGGTGTGCGTTATGGTTCTACTGTTCACCGCAACGAGTTTGGCATAGAGGGAGGCATGTTTTGGAGTCCAGACGGAAGCAAACTCTGTTTCTATCGCAAAGACGAAAGCATGGTCAGCATATATCCGCTTGTCGACGTGGCGTCGGCCCAATGCGCCTCGGTCGTCCCGACACGCTATCCTATGGCTGGCAGTGTGTCCGAAATCGTTACGATAGGCGTCTACGACCTCGCAACAAAACAAACAGTCTATTTGTCTAACCCACATTCGGCCGACTACCTAACCAACATTTCTTGGTCGCCCGATAGCAAATCTATCTGTGTTGCCGAAGTCAATCGAGAGCAAAACCACGTCGATGTAAATATCTACAATGCCATTTCTGGTCAGCTGACCAAAACGCTCTTTTCCGAAGACAACGAAAAGTGGGTAGAACCCATGGAACCTGCCGTTTGGACCGACAACGAACATTTTCTTTGGCTCTCCTATCGCGACGGATTCCGACACGCCTATCTCTACAATGTTGCCGACGGCAGTTGTCGTCAGCTGACAAACGGCGAATGGTGCATAACGCGTCTCTATGGTTACAATGCCAAGCAAAAGCGTTTCGTCATTCAGGCCAATCGCGAAGGTTATCTATATAGAAACGTCTATGCCCTTTCGCCCGACGGCAAGTTAACCAACCTTTCGCCCGGCAAGTCGTACAGCCATGCGCTGATGGAACCAGCTAATAATCAGTTGATTATATATAGCAGTAGT
>CALAVC010000229.1 GCA_937892095.1 uncultured Bacteroidales bacterium
GAGGTCGGCTATATGGTCTTTGAAGTGTTCTACTTGTTGCGCCTCTTTGAGCAATACTACCCTACGCTCAGCCATCATCGGATATTGCGAAGCTTCATGCGCTATATTACTAAGTTTCACCTCTTTGTTGCCGTAGAAAACCGACTGATTGAAGGCTTTATCGTCCTCTGCAAGTGCATTTTTCTCTATATAATCAGACACTACGTCGATGTAATAAGGTTCTTCGCCCATAAGCAAATATATGGGAGCGTAAACTCCGCTTTGGAGTTCTTTCATTATGCTATCGAATGTTGCTGCCATAGTGATCTGAATGTTTTTAAGGGTGAATAATCAGAATCGGAGATGCTTCACTGAGTTGCCTTGCTGTGCCAATTCTTTGAGTGCTGCTATGCCTATTTCAAGATGTGGCTTTACAAAGTTGGCTGTTACTTTTTTGTCGCTTTCTGCCGTTTTTATTCCCTCTGGTATCATGGGCTGGTCGCTCACGAGCAAGAGTGCACCTGTTGGTATCTCGTTGTGAAAACCTACGGTAAAGAGCGTTGCTGTTTCCATGTCTACAGCCATAGCTCTGATTGACTCCAAGTAGTGCTTAAACTGCTCATCGTGTTCCCATACACGTCGGTTTGTTGTATAGACGGTACCCGTCCAATAGTCGAAACAGAAGTCGCGTATTGACGAAGACACGGCACGTTGCAACGAGAAGGCTGGCAGAGCTGGCACTTCAGCAGGGAAATAGTCGTTGGAAGTACCTTCACCACGAATTGCAGCAATAGGCAAAATGAAGTCGCCAATGGCATTCTTCTTCTTTATGCCACCACACTTACCAAGGAAAAGCACTGCACGTGGATGTATTGCACTGAGGAGGTCCATTATGGTTGCTGCATTGGGACTCCCCATGCCAAAGTTTATTATTGCAACTTCTTTGGTGGCAGCATTGGGCATATTGCCACCATATATTTCTACGCCAAACATTTCGGCAAACATTTCAACGTAGTTCATAAAGTTGGTCAGCAAAATGTAGCGTGGGAAGTCTTCTAATTTTCTGCCTGTGTAGCGTGGCAACCAGTTTTCTACTATCTCTTGTTTAGTCTTCATGCCAAAGGGTCTTTTGCAAAATTAGTAAGTATTATCTGCCAAGCAATGTATGGTCGTTTCGGCTCCACGCAGACCTTCGCTATGAGCTATGATGCGCATATTGCCTTCGGAACCATTGTTGCGCACGACAAGCATACACTTGCCGTAGAAAGCATTTTTCTTGTTGGTACGGACTGGCGTAATGTCGTAGGGACAACCGTTGTCGACTCCTATAATATCTACAGTGCCATCGGCCGTAAACGTTATCTCATTTTCTGCATTAGGGCACAAATTACCATCTTTGTCGAGTATCTCAGCTGCAATGTAGCAGACATCTTGCCCGTCGGCATGTAGTTTGGTGCGGTCTGGGATAAGCCGTATGCGTGCTGGGCGACCAGCCGTGTTTAAAAATCTTTCTGCCACAACCTTGCCATCTTTACGACTAACGACACGCACATGACCCTCTTCAAAAGCTACACGCCACATGGCATGTAGCACGTTGTCGGTCTTACGCTGCACTCCACGCGACTTTCCGTTGATGTATAGCTCAACTTCGTCAGCATTATTGTAGTAGCACCAAATGTCGACATCGTCTCCTACTTTCCAATTCCAATGTGGGAAGACGTGGAGGACTGTTTTTTCGTTTTGCCATTCGCTCTGATAAAGGTAATAGATGTCTTTGGGGAAACCAGCAAGGTCCATTATGCCAAAATTAGACGCATGGACTGGCCATTCGTAGGGTGTTGGCTCGCCCAAGTAGTCGTAGCCCGCCCACACAAATTGACCAGAAACAAAATCATTATCTCGGACGTCTATTATGCTACGCTCATGACTCGAACCCCATGGCACACGACAATTGTCGTAGGACGAGCAACTATACGTTGGGTCTTTTTGCACCTCGTGCTTTGTGTCTGGATAGATTATTGTTTCGGTAGATGGCATCTTGTAGAAGCCACGAGTCATCAGCGACGAAGCGCTTTCGGCAAGCAAATAGGGCTTACCCGGATGCCATTTGCGAATTGAATCGATATATTCGTTACGAAAGTTGACACTTATGATGTCGAGAGCTCCCGAACGCAAAAGGTTGTTTGTTGGCTCTGCATCGCGACTTGCAGCTGTTACTGGACGTGTTGGGTCGAGAGAATGCACAATGTCGGCAAGTTCACGACACAACGTTACGCCCTGTGGCTCATCTATTGCACCCGCACGAAGTAGACTATCTTCGCGCGTTGTCGTTCGCTGTTCACCAACGCTATTGCCTATACTCCACAATATGACAGATGGGTGGTTACGATCGCGAAGAATCATGTCGGTCAGGTCTTTCACGTGCCACTTGTCGAAGAATCGAGAGTAGTCGCCAACGGTTTTCCGACGTCGCCAATTGTCAAAAGCCTCGTCCATAACCATTATGCCCATTTGGTCGCATAGGTCGAGAAACTCGGTTGCTGGTGGGTTATGCGCCGTCCGAATGGCATTACAACCCATATCTTTGAGCATTTGCAGACGTCGTTCTATGGCTCGTCGGTTGACCGCTGCGCCTAAGCAACTGAGGTCGTGATGAAGACATACTCCATTGATTTTCAGCCTCTTATCGTTGAGGATAAAGCCCGACTCGGCGTCGAAATAGAATGTTCTGACACCGAAGGTTGTTTTGCGAACATCGAGCAACTTATTGCGATAAGACAGTGTAGAGACGACCGTGTACAGATTAGGATTATCGACATCCCATATATCGGGACGAGAAATCTTAATTTCTTGTCTTACAACACGTTGTGCATTAATTTCGGCACGAACGACTTTGGTGTCGACAGCGACCGTCTTACCCTGTTTGTTTCGGATTTCGGTTGTCAGCTTGACGTCGTGTTCGTCATCAGATTCGTTGGCTATCATGGTTTCGACAACGACATCGGCTCTGTTGCTATTCACAAGTGGCGTACGCACACACACACCGTGTGTGGGTATGTAGAGAAGTGTGCTCTTGGTGAGCCACACATTGCGATAGACTCCACAACCACTATACCAACGGCTATTGGGTTGAAAACCATTGTCTATGCGAAGAGCAATTACATTTTTCCCCTGATGCAAATACTTAGTTATGTCATATTCCTGACAGATGTAGCCATTGGGACGCTGACCGATAAGTGTACCGTTGACGTAGACAGCCGTATTCATATATGCTCCGTCAAGTTGCAGACGGACGCTACCACGAAGGTCGGCAGCACTAACCGAGAACTTTTTTCGATACCAACCTATGCCACCTGGCAAGGCTCCACCTATGGTGCCACTGGGATTATCGGGCGAAAGACGACCCTCGATTGCCCAGTCGTGTGGCAATTTTACTTTCGCCCACTGCGAATCGTCATAGTCAACCATACTTGCGCTTGTCGAAGCACCAAGCTTAAAGAGCCAGCCATCGTTAAAAAGTTCTGTTGTTCTAAGTTCTTCGTTCGTGCTACATGCAGTAAAAAAAACTGCAAACAGAGCATATATGATGAGAGAAAAAAAAGACTGTCTGTGAGGTTTCATTGTTGTTCAGACCAATAACAAATGTCGTAAAATTACTATTTTTTAAAGTCTTTTCGACAATTAGGGGGTTATCCTTTACAGTCTTTTGCAATTTTAAGCATTATAGACCTCTAAAAATAAATTTTGCTAACTTTGCCGTCACGAATCAAAAGACTGGCCCCGTAGTTCAATGGATAGAATGTCAGATTCCGGTTCTGCTGATAGGAGTTCGAATCTCCTCGGGGTCACCAGAATATACGCCTTTCATTTTGTACTAAATGGCAAAAGACTACAATTTTCGAGAAATCGAAACGCGCTGGCAAAAGTATTGGGTTGACAACGAAACATACAAGGTCAGCAACAATCAGGACAAACCAAAGTTTTATGTACTCGACATGTTCCCCTACCCTTCGGGAGCAGGACTTCATGTGGGGCACCCACTTGGCTACATAGCCTCGGACATCTATGCCCGCTACAAACGATTAGGGGGCTACAACGTGTTGCACCCTATGGGCTATGACGCATACGGATTGCCAGC
>CALAVC010000230.1 GCA_937892095.1 uncultured Bacteroidales bacterium
ATAATGCTCAAAACGTTGTTCTCGACCCTGTCATGGTCGCCACATCTGGCGATTCTCTTATGGCGCAAGAGACCATCGACGTCCTTCGCTCCGAACTCATTCCATTAGCTCGCGTCATTACGCCCAATATACCCGAAGCCGAAAAACTTCTATCTAAGTCAATTGCGTCTATTGACGATATTCATCTTGCAGCCACTCGCCTGGCCGAACTCGGCTCTTCTGTACTCCTCAAAGGTGGACACATGCAAGGCGATCTCCTCATCGACGTTCTTTGCAATGTCGAAACAATGGAAAAACTTGAGCTTCCACAAGACAAGGTTGCAACGCAAAACACGCATGGCACTGGCTGTACGCTGTCTTCTGCCATAGCAGCTCAGCTTGCCCATGGCAAAGGACTAACAAGTGCCGTTGTGGCAGCCAAAACGTACATTAACGAAGCCATCATCGCTGGTGCCGAATATTCAATTGGCAAAGGACACGGACCCGTATGCCATTTCTATAAATTCTTCTAAGTCGGCAACGAAAAAACATACTTTTACGTACAACCACCAATAAACTTATCTTAGCAAACCTGAAATGTCGGACATGTCCATTCAAACCGAGGAACAAGAGAAAATAGAAATTTTTGGTGCCAGAGAACATAATCTGAAAAATATAGACCTTACCATACCTCGAAATAGTCTTGTGGTCTTTACAGGGCTTAGTGGCAGTGGTAAGTCTTCTCTCGCTTTCGACACCATATATGCCGAAGGTCAGCGACGCTACATAGAAACATTCTCTTCCTATGCCCGACAGTTTCTTGGCGGCTCCGAACGTCCCGATGTCGACAAGATTACGGGTCTTAGCCCAGTAATCTCCATAGAGCAAAAAACAACCAATAAGAACCCACGTTCCACCGTCGGCACCATAACCGAAATATACGATTTCTTCCGACTCCTCTACGCTCGCGCTGGCGAAGCTCGCTCCTACGAGACTGGCGAACCCATGGTCAAGTATACCGATGAGCAAATACTTTCGATGATTGAAAAATCGTTCGACGGACAAAAAATTAGCATTTTAGCACCGCTCGTCAAGGGACGTAAAGGACACTACAAAGAACTTTTTGAGAAAATTCGTAAGCGTGGCTTTATATTTGCTCGCATCGATGGTCAGACGCAAGAAGTCATTCCTGGCATGAAAGTCGACCGATACAAAATGCACTTTATCGAAATTGTTGTCGACCGCATAAAAATGGATGGTGCCGACCCAAAGCGTATAAAACAAAGTATCGACTTGGCCATGCAACTCGGTAAGGGCATTGTCATGATTACCCCAATCAACCAAGACAAACCCAGATATTTTAGTCGGCAGTTAATGTGTCCCACCACGGGACTTTCCTACCCAGAGCCTGCACCACACAATTTCTCTTTCAACTCCCCTCAAGGTGCTTGCCCCAAGTGTAAGGGCATGGGCACTCTTTCCTCTATCGATATCAATCGAATCATTCCCGACAAAAATCTAAGCATTGCTGATGGTGCCATAGTGCCACTTGGCAAAGCTCGCAAGTCGCTTGTCTTTGCTCAAATCGAAGCTATTGGTGCAATGTACGACTTTACGCTCAAGACGCCCGTCAAAGACATATCCGAAGAGGGCTTGGACGCCATAATCAACGGCACTACCGAACGTTTGCACCTCAAAGACGACATGGGGCTTCCAAGCAACTTCTTCCCCACATACGACGGAATAGCAAGTTATATAACCGACATTCAAGACTCGGCAACGAGCCAAAAAGAAAAAAAATGGGCTGAGCAATACATATCAAACATCGTTTGTCCAGAGTGTGGCGGTGCCCGTCTCAACAAAATTGCACTCCATTTCTTCATCGATGACAAGAACATTCGCGAAGTGGCAGATATGGACATTCGTCAATTGTCCACGTGGCTCGATGGCCTCGAAAATCGTTTGTCCGATCGTCAGCACCTCATTGCTACCGAAATCCTCAAAGAAATCCGTAGCCGAGTAGGTTTCTTGCTCGATGTCGGTCTCGACTATCTGTCGCTCAGTCGTAGTGCCGTCTCACTCTCTGGTGGCGAAAGTCAGCGCATAAGGCTTGCAACTCAAATAGGCTCACAACTCGTCAATGTACTATACATTCTCGACGAACCAAGCATCGGACTTCATCAGCGCGACAACATAAAACTCATCAATTCTTTGCGCGAACTTCGCGACCTCGGCAATAGCGTCATCGTCGTTGAACACGACAAAGACATGATGCTCTCTGCCGACTATATTGTCGACATCGGACCCGGTGCTGGTCGCAAAGGTGGCAACGTCGTAGCCACTGGCACCCCAGCCGAATTCGTTCAGACGTCCACAACAACGGCTGCCTATCTAAATGGAACTCGGAAAATAGAATTGCCAGCCGAACGACGTAAGGGTAATGGTAAAAAAATAACCCTCCATGGCTGTCGGGGCAACAACCTAAAAAATGTCGATGTAGACTTCCCTCTTGGCATGTTTATCTGCATGACTGGCGTTTCAGGCAGTGGCAAGTCAACACTCATCAACGAGACGCTTAGCCCCATACTCAGTCAACATATCTATCGCTCTTTGCAAGACCCTCTTCCCTACGACTCTATCGATGGCTTAGACTTTGTCGACAAAATAGTCACTGTCGATCAGTCTCCGTTAGGACGCACTCCACGCTCCAACCCTGCCACCTACACGGGTGTTTTCGACGATATTCGCAAGGTCTTTGCAGAGCTCCCCGAGGCCAAACTCCGTAACTATAAAAATGGACGTTTCTCTTTCAATGTCTCTGGCGGACGTTGTGAGAAGTGCAAAGGCACTGGCGTACAAGTCATCGAGATGAACCTCTTGCCAAACGTCATGGTCGAGTGCCCCACGTGTGCTGGCAAACGCTACAATCGCGAGACCCTCGAGGTCAAGTTCAAAGGCAAATCTATTGGCGATGTCCTTCAAATGACCATCAATATGGCCACCGAGTTCTTTGAAAATATCCCCTCAATATACAATAAGCTCAATACGCTCAAAAGCGTAGGACTCGGTTATATAACTCTCGGTCAGCCCTCTACGACACTCTCTGGTGGCGAAAGCCAACGTGTAAAACTTGCCACCGAACTCGCCAAGCGCGACACTGGCAACACCGTCTATCTTCTCGACGAACCCACAACAGGACTCCACTTCGAAGACATCAAAATCCTCCTCGATGTCCTCAATCGTCTTGTCGACCGTGGCAACACTGTCATCGTCATTGAACACAACTTGGACGTCATCAAAATGGCCGACCATGTCATCGATATGGGACCCGAAGGCGGACGCGGTGGTGGTCAAGTCGTTGCTATTGGCACGCCCGAAGACATAGCTCGTTGCCCGCAAAGCTACACTGGGCATTTCCTTGCCGAAGAACTTGCTCGCTAAAAAAAAACTCCACTTTTGCAAATCCAACAATAACCTCTAAAATTATGAAAAAAATGCTCAAAATGTTTGTGTGGCTACTTGTCGTTTTGTCCACAATCACATCCTGTGGCATAGACGACCTCGACACCGACAAGATAAGCTTTTCGTCGGTCGAGATAAGCCCCGGCATAATGATTCCTGTGGCTACAGCCGATGTCTCTGTCGAATATCTGTTCGACAAGCAAGACAATGCCATCGAGTATTACGTAGAAGACGGCTATAACAAAATCCGTATCTGTGCTAATCACGATTCCATCATAGCATATTCAATGCTCGATAAAATCGGCATGGCTAATGCGCTTACACCCTACATGGGAATTGTCCAATTCCCCGACGAACTTTCGCAAATAGACTTTCTTTCTGAGGAAGTCGCTTCCGTCTCCAAGGATCTCACCTACGTCGTTTCGCTCAAGTTTCCAATCGACTCCATACAAGCCACGCTCAGTGCAGTGGAATGCAGCTATGCACTAACCCTCAATTGGGAAAACTTTTCGCACCCTATAACCTTGGATGTCAATGTGGCAGGCAATTCGTGGGACGAACCACTTACCATTAGCGGTTCGTCAGAATTTACCAAAGATACCACCGCCATTTTCTCCATAGTCGACAACACCATTGTTGCCAACCTTACCATTACCACCAACACAACTGGCGGTGGCTCACTCGGAAATCTTTGGTACACCTTTGCCATAAACAACATCGAAAGCGTCAGTGGTCGCATATCCAATCTCGCCATCAACAGCGACACCTACATTTCGTTTGCAGCACTTGGTGAGTTTCGCCGCCTTATGGATAATGTCGACTTCAAAGACCCTCACCTATGGATAACAGCCACAAATGCTACCGACCTCAGCGGGACAATCTCTCCCGACCTCGGCTCTGCCGAAGATGGCAACCTCGCTTCTTTTATTGCCGAAGACGGTCTCACTCTCCCTCGTCGTCAAAGCATTGAAAAAGACATTGCCGACCAACGTCTCAAAGACCTTCTCGCCGATGCTCCCGACAGCCTTGCCTACAATGCTCTAATAGAACTTTCCGATGGCGGCTCCATGGCCACGATTCGTAAAGACGACTCTCTCTTTGTCGGCTACCACTATGTTGTACCTTTTACATTTAAATACGACGGCGAAGTCGGTCAAAGCGAAGATGGCGACACGGTCTCCGTCTCCGACCTTCCCGAACTCGCCAATATCGACGAAGCTAAGTTGCTCGTTACTTGCGAAAACTCTTTCCCCATGGGCGGCTCAGTCTTTGTTCAGCTCCTCGAAAAAGATACTCATCGTAAGTTGTCTACCATTGTCGCCAACAATATTCTCATTAAGCCTGAGACGGTTAACGGCATATCCGACACCCCAAAGAACTCTGGTCTGCAAGAAGTCCCTCTTACACCACAAAACATCGAAGACCTCCAAAATACCGATGCTCTCTTGCTGAAGTTCTTTATGTCTTCCGAAGACGAATACGTCACACCAATCCTCGAAAATAAACTCAAAATAGACATAGCCATAGTTGCCAAACTCAATTTTAACTACTAAGATGAAAAAACGAATATCACTTACCCTTGGCTTGGCAGCTATTATCACATCCTCTGCTCTTGCTCAAGAAAATATAGCTCCGCACGTCGAAGAGTTGCCCCAGCGCATCAACTTCAACGCTGCTCTGCAACCCGACAACAACGTTTTCTTTGCCGTAACGCCTGCCATAAACTTGGGTGTCGAGAATACAGGTTTTTGTTTCGACGACCTCTTTGTCTCTGGCGACGACGATAGCCTACGACTCGACCTCAACAGGCTTGCCAGTAAAATGAAGAAGACCAACTTCACAAGTGCCGACCTCGACTTGCAGATTCTTGCCTTCGGCATCCGACTCCGCCAAAGTCAAAGCTATCTCTCTTTCTTCGTCGGCAATAAGACAATGATTGAGTCTAAATTCGATCGCAACATAACAGACATCTGGAAAGGCAACTGGGATTTCGACAACAATCAACCCATACAACACCACATTTCCAACATGTTCGTGCGTGGTGTCAACTATATGGAGTTCGCCGCTGGTTATAGCCAAAAGTTCCCTTCTCTCAGAATGACGTTCGGTCTCCGAGCCAAGTTTCTCGCAGGCGTGTTCGCCGTCCTATCCGACGACCTTGCCATCGATTTCGACACCTATCGCGAGTCCGACCGCTATGCTATCCACATGAACACGTCTGGCTCAATCAAGACATCTTTGCCAGTCTCCGTCAAGCTCGATGAAGACGGCTATGTCGATGAACTCTCTATGGACGACCTAAGTTTCTCCGATGCCAATCCTGCCAAAAACAAGGGCATCGCTTTCGACCTCGGTGGCACGTGGCAAGTCTTCGACCAACTCAAAGTAGGTCTCTCCCTTGTCGATGTCGGCTTCATCAAGTGGAACGATGGTTGTAATCGTTTCGATGCCAGCACATCATTCACCTATCATGGTGTCGACATCTCCGAAGACATGAAAACATCTGCCACAAACGAAGATTATGCCAAAGAAGACGATGCCGACTCCTATTGGTCAAGCATAAAAGACTCTCTCCTGCGCATCCGACAAGTCTCTCATTCCAATACGGGCTTTAAAACTCGCCTTTCTAGCCGACTCATTGCCACTGCCGACTATCAACCTTTCAAGTGGCTCACCGCTGGTGCCACGGTTGCTACCAAGTTTGTCGATGGTCAGGCTTTCACTCGTGGCAGCATTACTGCGCTTCTCAAAGCTCCTAAAGTTGTAACCTTTGCTGCCACTTTTGCCGTCAATCCAGGCTTCCGTCCCTCACCAGGACTCGGGCTCGTGCTCTCAGGTGGTCCTTTCCAAATGTACGTTATTGCCGATCGCATAATGAGCAACATCCGTACATCAACAGGTACAAGTCTTTCTGCTGGCATAAACTTCAACCTCGGACGGAAAAAATATGCACTCGTACGCGATGCCAACGGCTACTAATTAAACTCTCGTAATGATGTATAACGACCTGTCATACAACCATTTAGTATGACAGGTCGTCGCTTTAAATATCTTTAAGAGTAATTTGCAAATTCGGGCAGTGTTGACTATCTTCGCTATATGCTAAGTTGTATACATAAGACGCTATCTCTGTGTCTATTCGCATTGCTATTCTCTGCGCATGCTGTAGCACAATTCCATATCGACGAATATCTATTCCCCGACAGAACCTTGCGTGAATATATTCGTCTTGTTGTTGATGCCGACCACAACGACACCCTCTCTGCCGACGAAATAGCTGCAGTAACCGCTCTCGAAATCAGCCGACGCACCCTCAATAGTGCCGATGTAAATAATGTTGACGGGCTATCCCTCTTCTCCAATCTCCAGACCCTTACTGTAAGTCGCACCAACATAAGCCATATCGACGTCTCAGCCAATCGTAACTTGCATACGCTCATCTGCAACGACAATAAACTCTCTCAACTCAACGTCAGTAAAAACACTCGTCTCACAACTCTTCGTTGCAAGTCTAATAATCTCTCCGACATCGACGTACGCTATTGTCAAGACCTTCGCGTTCTCGACGTCTCCTATAATAACATCTCTGCACTTAACACCATTTTCAACGAACAACTGCGAAGTCTAAATTGCGCACATAATCCCATCGAAAATATTAACCTTTCGACCAACACCCACCTCTCCGACCTCAGTTGTAACATGTGTGCTCTCGCTAACCTCGATCTCTCTCATTGTCCACAACTGCGAGGCCTAACATGTTCGAGCAATCGACTTTCTCAACTCGATTTGAGTGCAAATCCCAATCTGACCTACCTCCGATGCTCTTCCAATTTGCTCACTAACTTAGACCTCGCTCGTCAAGTTAATCTCGCTGAGCTCTATTGTGATGACAATCGACTCTCTTCTCTCAATGTCGATGCTAACCCCAAACTCACCATCCTCTATTGCCAAAACAATAGCATAAGCAAATTGTCCGTCGATAACAATAAAAATTTGCGCCTTCTCAACTGTGGCAATAATAATATCGACAAACTCTCAGTCGCTCAGAACCATGCTCTTACGCAACTTTCCGTTTCTTCCAACAAAATAAAGAAACTCGACATTAGTCACAACGCTGAGCTCAAGTCAGTGTCTGTCGACAATAATCGCTTGCAAGCCCTCTCGACAAGCAACAATAAGAATCTTACGACTCTGAAGTGTCGAAATAATTCACTCAAAGAACTCGATGTTTCTAGTAGCCCCAATCTCCAAGTGTTGCATTGCGACAAAAATACACTTTCCGATCTCAACATCGCAAGCAACACTCATCTCCAACAGCTAACATGTAGCAAGAATAACCTACGTAACATTAACCACGGTTCGCTCGCCGATTTGCAAGTGTTCCATTGTGCCAACAATGCACTCGCTTCTGTCGACCTCGCTAATAGTTCACGTCTCACCTCTGTCGACCTCAGAGGTAATCGACTACCCTATATCGACCTATCCTCTAATGCTCGTACTGTCGATTCTCATGTCAATTTCCAGTATACCGAAGCCGAGCTAACTCGTGTATCTTCAGATGGTAAGATTGGCATTCGTGTCCCACAAGACTTCGAAGCCACACGTGTCGTTGCTCTCTCCTCCGACACACTAATCGAGACCATCTACCACGATGCCCAAAAATATCTTGTGTTGTCGCATTCTGCGTCCGATATTCCTCTGTTGCAGAATAGCACCATAAGTTACGGATATGACACAGGTCTTTCCGACGCTTCGCAACGCAACGTTCAGAAATATGCAACCATAACGGTTAGCCTCTATGGCGATCTTGCTGCCGATATGCCAGTCGAACGTTCCGTGCCAGCAGTAAGCGTTGGCGACGTTCAGTCAGTTAGTGTCCTTGCCGAAGGTGGACGAATCATTGTCTATGGAATCGACGACTATGAACTATACGACATCCTCGGTCGTCGTGCTTTCGAGAAAGATGCACTCCTCGAGCGTGGTGTCTATATCGTCAAGACACACGACAAATCTTTCCGTGTTCGAGTTAAATAATATACAAACCAATATAACATTTAAAGTATGTGGGTCATTTGCGCCGACCTCGAAGGCGTCTTCGTTCCCGAAATATGGGTAGGCGTTGCTAAGAAAACAGGCATTGAAGAACTCAAGCTAACCACTCGCGACATAAAAGACTATGACGAACTCATGAAGATGCGACTCCGCATTCTCGACCAACATGGGCTTCGTTTGCAAGACATCCAAGAAGTCATCGGAACACTCGATCCTCTTCCTGGTGCTCTCGAATTTATTCGCGAAATGAAGCGTATCGCACGTTTCGCCATCGTAAGCGACACATTCGTAGAGTTTGCTCAGCCACTTATGGATAAGCTCGAGAACCCATTCCTATTCTGCCACAATCTGCAAACCGACGAGAGTGGACGAATAGTCAACTATTGTCTCCGACAGGCCGACCCAAAGCGCAAAACAATAGAAGCTTTCAAAAGCCTTCAATACAACGTTGTTGCTTTCGGCGATTCCTACAACGACGTAACCATGATCCAAGCTGCCGACAAAGGCATCCTTTTCTGTCCTCCCGACAATGTTAAAGCCGACTTCCCACAATATCCTGTTGTGACCAACCTTGCCGACCTTCGTAAGCAAATACTTAGCATCGTAGCTCAATAATTTATATACGGAAAAAATAGTAAATTCGCACCCTGATAATTTTAAAAACTAAACAACCTCAATGGTGAAAATTACATTCCCCGATGGGAACGCGAAAGAATTTGCCAATGGCATAACGGGTCTACAAATAGCCGAGTCTATCAGCCCCAAACTTGCCAAGGAAGTCCTTTCGATAAGCGTAAATGGTCAGTTGTACGACCTTATGCGTCCCATAGATACCGACGCGCAAATAGTACTCCATAAATGGGAAGACCCCGAAGGCAAAAAGGCTTTTTGGCACTCCTCAGCTCACCTCATGGCCGAAGCTCTGCAAGAGCTATATCCGAACACCAAATTCGGCATAGGTCCATCTATCGACAACGGCTTCTACTACGATGTCGACCCAGGTGAGGGTGTTGTCATTCGCGATGCCGATCTTCAAGCCATTGAAAAGAAAATGGATGAACTCGCCAAAAAGAAAAGCGACTTCATCCGTCGCGACATCACCAAAGCCGATGCTATGGACTATTTTGGCTCACGAGGTCAGTCCTACAAAACAGAACTTATCTCCGAACTCGCCGATGGCACCATAACCACTTACACACAAGGTAATTTTACCGACCTCTGCCGCGGACCACACATACCCAATACGCAGCTAATCAAAGCCATAAAGCTCACAAGTATAGCAGGAGCCTATTGGCGTGGAGATGAACATCGCCCGCAGCTCACGCGAATCTATGGCATAACGTTCCCCAAGCAAAAAATGCTCGAAGAGTATCTTGTTATGCTCGAAGAAGCCAAGAAGCGCGACCACCGCAAGATCGGTAAGGAAATGAAACTCTTTACGTTCTCCGATCGTGTCGGACAGGGTCTGCCACTTTGGTTGCCCGATGGAGCCCGACTCCGTCGCCGTCTCGAAGAGTTCTTACGCAACGTTCAAGAAAGCTACGGCTACATACCCGTCATCACACCCCATATCGGCAATAAAGCACTCTATATCACATCTGGTCACTACGCCAAGTATGGTAAAGACAGCTTCCAGCCCATTCATACGCCAATTGAGGGTGAGGAGTATCTGCTCAAACCAATGAACTGCCCTCACCACTGCGAAATATATCGTTCCGAGCCTCGTTCATATAAAGACCTTCCACTCCGTTTTGCTGAGTTCGGTACAGTCTATCGCTACGAGCAGAGTGGAGAACTTCATGGTTTGACTCGTGTGCGTGGTTTTACCCAAGACGATGCTCACCTCTTCGTACGTCCCGACCAAGTAAAGGAAGAGTTTGAAAAGGTAATCGACATTATCCTCTACATATTCAAGACCTTCAACTTTACACAATACACCACCCAAGTCTCCCTCCGCGACCCCAATAACAAGGAGAAGTACATCGGAACCGACGAGAATTGGGATAAAGCCGAAGCCGCCATTGTCGAGGCTTGTAAAGAGAAAGGCATGCCTTTTGTCGAAAAAACAGGCGAAGCCGCTTTCTATGGCCCTAAACTCGACTTTATGGTAAAAGATGCCATCGGACGCGAATGGCAACTTGGCACCATTCAGGTCGACTACAATCTTCCCGAACGTTTTGAACTTGAATTCGTTGGAGCCGACAACGAAAAACATCGTCCCATTATGATACACCGAGCACCATTCGGTAGCATGGAACGCTTCGTTGCCGTCCTCATCGAAAACACAGCTGGCAAGTTCCCTCTGTGGCTCACTCCGCACCAAGCTATCGTCTTGCCAGTCAGCGAAAAGTTCAACGACTATGCCGAAGGTGTTGTTCGCAGATTAAACCTTGCTGGCGTTCGTACTCTCATCGATTCGCGCAATGAAAAGATCGGCAAGAAGATTCGCGACAACGAACTCAAGCGTATACCCTATCTGCTCATCGTAGGCGAAAAAGAAGTCGAGACCGATTCGGTCAGCGTCCGTAAGCAAGGCGCAGGCGAACAAGGCACCAAGACCATCGCTGAGTTTGCTACACAAATCAATGCCGAAGTGGCTGAAATGCTTAGCAAAAACGAACAGGTAAATAATTAGTAGCTAAAAAAAACGAACAGAGCGTAACCAAAAATCGCTCTGTTCGTATAACTTTGCAAATTAACTAAAACATAGCATACAAGTATTAAAACAATCTGTGGATAACAATAACAACGGACGACCGAATACCGGCAACAATCAGCCGGCTCGCAAACCACAGCAACAAGAAGCCGAACACCGGATTAATAACCGAATTCACGCGCCGAAAGTTCGATTGGTAGGCGATAATATCGAAGAGCCAGGTGTCTATTCTTTAGACGCTGCCATGAAGTTGGCCGATGAATTAGAGCTCGACCTCGTTGAAATCTCGCCCAACGCAGACCCTCCTGTTTGTCGCATTCTCGACTATCAAAAATTCCTCTATCAGCAGAAGAAACGTCAGAAAGAGATAAAGGCTAAGCAAGTAAAAGTAGTCGTTAAAGAAATCAGGTTCGGACCTCAGACCGACGACCATGACTACGATTTCAAGCTAAAGCATGCTCAGAAGTTTATCGAAGAAGGCTCTCGTGTAAAAGCTTTCGTATTCTTCCGAGGACGCTCAATCCTCTTCAAGGAGCAAGGCGAAATATTGTTGCTTCGTTTTGCTAACGACCTCGAAGATATTGCAAAGGTTGAGCAAATGCCACAACTCGAAGGCAAGCGCATGATAATGTTCCTTGCTCCCAAAGCCAAGAAAAACTAAGTACGCACACCCTACATCGGAGGAAATGACTTTTCATTCCTTCGCTCGCAATACAGAAAGCTAATGCCAAAAATGAAAACCAACTCGAGCGCCAAGAAAAGATTCACCATCACTGGCTCGGGTAAAATCAAGAGGAAGCACGCCTACAAACGCCACATCCTCACCAAGATGGAAACAAAGCAGAAACGCAACCTTACGCACTCTGGTCTCATCAGCAGTGTTGATGTTCGTGAGGTAAAGCAGTTGCTCAACATCTAAAAAAAGAATTTCGGGTCATGGGATACGGTCTTAAATGATCACCGCAACCGACCTAAGTAAGAAACCGCGTAGCAGCGCACACAAGTACAGCTCTTTCACAAGTCTGTCGCCTGTCTATGCACAAAACAACAAAACAAAATGCCAAGATCAGTAAACCACGTGGCTTCTCGCGCTCGTCGCAAAGCCATCCTCAAACTCACCAAAGGTAATTTTGGTCGTCGCAAGAACGTCTGGACCGTTGCCAAGAACACTTGGGAAAAAGGTCAGACCTATGCCTATCGCGACCGTAAGGCTAAGAAGCGTGAATTCCGTTCGCTTTGGATTCAGCGTATCAACGCTGCCGCTCGTCAAGAGGGTATATCCTACAGCCAGCTTATCGGTCTGATAAACAAGCAAGGTATCGAAATCAACCGCAAAGTGTTGGCCGACCTCGCTGTCAACCATCCCGAAGCTTTCAAAGCTGTCGTAAGCAAAGCCAAAGAGGCGAAATAAGTGAGTTTATAATTTAGCGTAGGAATTGTAGTTCAAAAAATAGAACAGACATTTCTTCCAATATAGGGTGTTATGCTACACAACGTTATGCCGTCGGGTTCTTTCCGACGGCATAATTTGTTTTTGGAATATATATGTAGATAGTTTTTGGTTTATAGGTCAAAATGCAGGCTACGAGGTATCCTCAGCCCTTTGTTTA